>PMGP01000300.1 GCA_003156235.1 Acidobacteriaceae bacterium | reverse complement strand
CCACGTTGAATGTGGAAGGTTCCTTAATTCAGTCTAGTTTCCTCCAGCTAGATTTGCCGTCAGATTCATCTTTTGAGTATGAATTAGATGCCCTCAAGGGTCGGTCAATCGTCGGGAAAGTGGACGACGACCAATGTTGCGTTTATCTACGGAATGTAGCCTACACAAGCCCCGGTCGAACCATCGACGGGAAGCTCTCCGAAACTTATCAGGCGGGGTTTTGTTTGGTTGGCAACACTTCAATCCCGAAGAATGCCGAGTCGTTTTTCTTTTCGGTGCTTTCGGTCGGGCTGGCTGGGCTGGAAGAGTGGAGGAGGGGTGCGGCCATATGCCTAGACGTGTTAAATGAGGACGGGGTAAATCGTTCGCAGGAGGTCAGGTATACGGTCGAGCCATATGAATATGAAATTGATGGCGGCAGACTTGTCCTCAGATCGGATATTCACTGCAATTCATGGAAGGGGATTGCAACACGCGAAGTCACGTTTAGGCAGCATGATTGGCTCGATTATTTTCCAATTGACCCCGCTCCTCCCGAAGATCTGAAACAAGAGTTTGGCCATATCGAGGAGTTTCTTGCAATTCTCACCGGCTCATATTACAGCTTCGATTGGCCGCAGATTTCAGCGAGGAACAACGAAAAGGTAGACTCATACACTTTGTACTTCCACCGTAATGTCGAAATGACGCCCCCGCCTGAGATGTGGAACCTATGGACTGTCTTTCCTCAGACTCGTGAAAGCCTCGGGGCGCTCTATTCGGAGTGGAAGAGGAAGAGACGGGAGTACGGCCCTGGATTCTACCTATACCTGGGTGCGCTCAGAAGCTCTACCATGTATATCGAGCATCGATTCGTGAATCTGATCTGGGGAATCGAATCGCTGCATAGAGTACGTAACCCTGAGGCGCAGGGGCCTTCGAGTGAAAAGGAAATGATTGAAGCCCTTTTGGCTAAGGTCGAGAAGGATTCCAATTCTCAGACGCGACGCTGGCTCAGACGACAGATTGAATTTGCTTCGGAGCCGACCCTTATGGATCGAATTATTGGCACATTCGGTGCACTGCCATGGANNTCGGAAAAACGAGAACGAGGGCTACGAGGCGTTTCTTACGGATCTGATCACGCTCAGCGAGGCACTGGGGTATCTTTATCATGCTGCGTTGCTGCGGGAGATTGGACTTGACGAGGTCACTTTAAGGAAGTGCTATTTCGATGCCCCAATAGGTCACAGAATCAAGATCAGGCTCGAACAGGCAGGTCTCACAATCGACAAATCACCACCGCCTGTCGGCACATGAACGAATGAAGAGACAGGCGTAGGTCCGATCTGCTTCCAATCAAGACTGCTTGAAAGATGCGCTACACAACACCGATCCGGAGATGGTGACTCATCTGCCGGTGCAGTGTACGATACTACTCAAAGAGGGGGTATCGATGGGAGCCGCTCTGGTTGTAGGTTGCGTGGGCCTTGTGCTGGTTATCGCTGTGATCGCTCTTTTCAAGCGTGAAAAGCGAGTGGCATTGCATCGTAGGGAGGGTGCCCAAACAAATAGGAAGCAAGAGGGAAATCCTTCAGCCTTGGCAGCGCTCCGACAAAATCTCCGCCTCAAAGTAGGCTGGGACGAATCGAAGATCGACAGGCTAATTCAGTTGGAGCGGGAAAGATTGCCAAAGGCGTCCCTCCAAACACTGATGGAGGCTGCGATCGAGAGATGGGAGCGAGACAACCGCTAGAGTTAAATGATCGACGCAGGAGCATAAGAAGTCTTGCTATTCCCCAGTAGTCTTTGGCGTTACATGAGACGACCAGTTCCAGTAAATGAACGAGAAGCGCCACCTAAACATTTCTTGTCCGCTGGTACAACAACCTCCTCTGCTCGCGGCAATCGAGTTCAGAAGCCTCTTTGCTCGATGGACTGATATTGAGCCTCAATTTCGGATGTCACGGAGGGCTGAATACGGGCCATCGCGGATAGAAAAGACTCGCTAGAGATAGGCTGGCGCGTTCTAAGTGCGTCGCGGGCGGCCTCGTCCACAAGAAAACGCAGATCGCTGGCTGAATAGCCACTCAGAGTTTCTGCCAATAATTCTATGTCAGTATCAGGTGCCAGCGGTCTACCTTCCAGATGAAAATTAAGCATTTCCCTGCGCGCTTCCAAGTCGGGAGGTCCAACATAGATGAGCTTATCAAGACGCCCAGTTCGTCTTACCGCTGGGTCGATCTTCTGAGGCTGGTTCGTGGCTGCAATGACGAAGATTCCCTTTTCTGAACAACTGTTTAAGTGAGCGAGAAACTCGTTCACTTCCTCCGATTTGTACTGCTGGTGGCCTCCCAGACCCTCTCGTGATGGCACAAGCGCTTCAAACTCATCGATAAATACCACGGCGGGAGCCTGCTCGGCTGCCGAGTCAAACAGTTCACGGATGTGCATAACACTTTGGTGGATGTAAGGACTGGCCAGCTCGGAAGGAATAATCTCGACGAAGTAATGACCCAATTCCTCGGCGAGTTGTCGCGCAATGTATGTTTTGCCGCAGCCTGGAGGGCCGTAAAGAAGAATGCCGTTCGGAATAGAAAGTCCATATTGACGATAGGGCCCCGGATTCCTGACCGGGTCAATCACCTCACGGCGCAAAAGATCCTTGAGAGCGTGCATGCCTGCGACCTTATCAAGGCCTTGTCCTGCGGCAGATAAAGCTGGCACGGAATGCAGGTCGGAAGCAGGGGGATGTGATTTGAAACCTTCTTCTCGCGCTCTTCCGACCGCATCATTGAGTCCAGACAAAGTCGTAATGCAGGACCTGGAATTGTTTGTGGAAAGGCATCTATCAACAATTCGCGAAAGGGACTCGCCGCCGAACTTGGCCCAGCGTTGAAGGGCTGGAACCTCACTTGCCTCCTGCTCATACGCAATGCCTGTAGCGAATAAATAGAAGGCTCTGGCTACGATGCGGACCATTTCTTTTTCGTCCGGGACTGGACCTTCGAGCGGCAACAAACTGCAAACGGCTGTATCATCGATTGCCAGCCAGGTCAGAGAGGGGCTGAAATCTGGAAGCATCTGTGCAAGTAAACCTCTATCGACAGCATCAAGCATGGCATGGCAGAGCCGCATCAGACTTTCTTGCGGCTCCTCTCGTAAACTAGCGTGCTCCAGGCGACGGCCGGACAATGCCAGAACGGAAGTGATAGAGTTCAACGGACACTCCTCAGCTCTGAGCACGTGCTTGACGGTTAGAAGCTGCGGGGGCTGTGTGGCCCACCACTCTACTAAGCGCCGAACATCCGGCGGAGTGCCATTGGGGCCACGGACGAGAAGAAGTAGAGTTTCGCTTCCCGCAAAAGAGGTCAGGGCGTAAAGTTCGCATCGCTCATCCGTGTGCAAGACTTCCGACACCGCAGGTAGTCCCGCCAATGAGTGACCAGTTGCAAAAGTCGGTCTCTTTTTAATCATGGAATCAGAACTTCCTGAGGCCAGAACGCACAGCGCGTTCCTTGGCCTCCTCTGAGACGCCCTTGGGTTGGAGCTTCCATAAGCCACGTACAACATCCCTCAAACCTTCCCCATTGCCACTGGAGATGGCCGCTTGTCCCTTGGTAATGAGGAGCCTTGCTTCAGCTTGATTGATGTAAGGAGTATTCGGCTCACTTAGAGAGTCGAAAATCTCGCGCCAAAACCAATCGTGCTTGGATAGCACGCGCCAGCGTAATGCCTGGATTTCCTCAGTTGCTCTTTGAATAGACTTGCTGTCTCCCTTTGTTGCTGCACGTTCCAACTCGCGCTTGAGCATTGCAAGCTGCTTCTTCTCAAGCGACGCCCCAAATTGTCCAACAACCTCTTCCGCGTGTTCGACTAGCTCTATGAATTGCGTTTGCTCCACTGGGGCTCGATCCGTGGCAGTACGACGCTCGATCCGTCCGAGGCGTCCACGGAGAGACTTGGAAGTTTCGACAACGCGCCTAGCATCATCGGGGTCTTGTTTCTCTTGTGTGCCGCTAGGAACCGGTGTTGTGGAATCAAGCTCCGTAAGATCGCGTCGTATTTCGTCAAGTTCAGTTTGAGTGGCTTCGTCGGTCGATGTGCGATCGAGCGCCTCAAGGCGCTCTCGGTAGGATTGAGTTTCTGATGCCACAGACTTCGATANNAATGCCTCGACTGTAGTCCGCCTCGATAGATCAACTTGAATGGTGACCTCGATCTCTGCGCCTTCCGGAATGGACCGGTGAACTTTGTCGTGCTGCATGACTAAATTTCCAACCCATTCGTTCGCGTCCGGGTCGCCTATGAATTCCCCCTCCCAGAGTTTTATGACAAGGTTCGAGTCCGGTTTGCCGGGTATGAGGGCGTGTCCAGCGCGGTACTTGAGAGTCTTTTCGNNTCAAGTGCCGGTTGCCCCCCTGGGTTCACAACTTCAATCGACAGCGTATGGGGAAGGGGCGGGGACGAAGGAACCAGGCCATGCCTGACCTTGAACTCTGGCGTATCTGTGTCGAGTAATTGTCCACGCACATCTCGTGCGTAAACCCAGAATGTCGTGATGTCGCCTTCCTTCAAGGGAACAGCAATTTCAAAGAACCCGACTTTAGGTTTCATCCATCCGCTGGTCCAGAGGCCGCCCTCGGCGTCAAATTTAATCTCGATTCCTTCAATGGCATCTAAAACACGTCCTGCTACCGTTGAACTCGGCTCAGAACTGACGGCGTCATAGGCCAGCTTCAGATGTACACAGTTGCTATTCGTGAGTGCCGCAGGGGGACCGGAGATGCTGGTCGATTCAAGCGTAGAGGCGTAAACTGCGGCTCCCCGTCCAACGACCGTCATCGGATCGGCAGAAAAATCGACTGGAGCACCCAAACGAGCGTTCAAAGTCGCACGCAAGATAGGAGATTGGGTAGGACCCCCGACTAGAAGGATGCGATCCAAATCAGCTCCAGCCA
>PMGP01000379.1 GCA_003156235.1 Acidobacteriaceae bacterium | reverse complement strand
TCAAAAAGCAGGGTTCAAATCCGCCTATCTGCGGAGTACACAACGCCCAGCTAGTCCAGACTGAAGTGCGCATTGACCAATACGCCCCACATACGCCCCACAACTCGGCTTCCTGTCTCAGATGCCCAGTGAGCGGTGCAGTTATTTCTGACGACAAGGCTAAGTGATTTTTGGCAATCCTCTCGATGAGTTTCTCCTCCCGCAATCCGGTGAATGCCGGACGCTGCTCACCAAACAAGCGGACGAGCGAGTCCGTCACACAATCCCCCACGGCCTCAATGCGCTTCTGAAGCCGAGTGAATTCCTGCTCAATCTGAACCAGTTCTTCGCGTGCATCTGCCAAACTTCGAGATGTTCTTCGCATGGATTCATCCTCGCAAAATCAGGCTACCCGAAAGGCAAGGTTCACCTTTCCACTTCCTCAGGTCTGCCAAAAAGCCTGAGTGAGCAGTAAAGGACAGTTGGCAGCTTGCCAGGGGGGTATTCTCTTTGTCATGGCCGAGGAAATACACATACTGAAGGTTGAAAAGGATGGCGAGGACGGTCTAATTGTGACGTTCTCAGATGGGACGAAAGCCGGATATGTCGTGGAGGAGTTGCTTTTGCTGAGACCCCTGCGAGAAACTGTCAAAGAGCCTGTAGATTCTAACTAACCCACTACTATCGTGGGAGATAACAGTTTTTCAATGGGCTCTCCCAATTCAACGCAGGCTTCAGTCACCACCGTTTTTCTGCTGTGACCAAATGGTATTCCGCTTTATCCAGAGCCAATCTAGATGGAGCGGCAGAGGTGGCCGAATAATGTCCCGAAATAGGAGTTCAATATTGTTGTTTGCCGCAGAACAAATGATAGTTGACGCCGCGTGAATCAGGGTGTAGATTGATTTCGTAGAGGGAAGGGGGACAATCTAAAAGATGCAGCAATATTCTTCAAGCAGTACAGAGTGTGAGGTGGCTGTAGCCTAAGGCATCGCGCCCTAGACCCCATGGTTGCCCCTACGGATAGTACTTGACCTCAGGGACGCGACCGCATCCTTCCACGTAGTTATGTGTCTATCGACCCGATGTGTAGTGTGGCGATTCTTCAAATGGAGCGACGGCTCTGTCGCCCAAGAAGCCCGTCGACGGGTAGCGCCACCTAGTAATCGAGCGATGGAAGCATAAGTGAAAATGCCTGGGCACTCGCTGAGATGCGATGGCCTTAGTTCAAAACTACAGTTCACCGCGACGGCCTAGGCGCATTTCCTAGGCCGTCGTCGTTTTGGATAAGCGAATGCTTGGCGGTCTCTTCCCAAGGAATTACGCGCTGCGCTGCCTCTGGAATTCATTTATCCCGCCACCTCAAAGCGGCTACTCAGTGATCGAGGTGTCAAACTCTGTGTAATTGTCTAGGTAATCTTTGATGATCAGATAGCACTCGCAAGAGGTCTTCATGAGCCCAGGGACATCGAGGATGCGAATCTCTCCGCGGGTGTATTCGATAAGTCCTTTTCGCTTGAGAATCGCGGCCGTCGTAGAAATAGTAGGACGTCGCCCTCCAAGCATGTCGGCGAGAAATTCATGCGAAATCTTGAATGTGTCGCTGTGCGCGCGGTCCGCACAGATGAGCAGCCAGCGAGCGAGTCGCTGTTCGAAGTTGTGTTTCGCATTGCATCCAGCGGATTGCATTGCCTGAACGAGTTGCGCCTGAACATAGCGCAGAGCGAGGAACTGAAAGCAACCGCCAAGGCGGAACTCTCTTCTCGCATCCTCCACCTGGCAGCTATAGCCATGGCCGGCTATCTGGGTGTAGACGCGATTCAGGCTCTGTTTTGTTCCCATCAGAGCCGAGACTCCGATGACCGACTCATATCCGAACATCCCAACCTCGACCTGAGAGCCATCCTTGAATGTTGTCGTCATCGACGCCATCCCCTCTTCGAGAAAATAGAGGCGGTCGATCGGGTTGCCAGGGTATTCGATTTCGTGTTTCTGCTCGAATTTGACCGGCTGCAAACGAAGGCGCGCAATGATGTCGCCGTCCAGAGCTTTCAAAAGCGTGTTCTTAAAGCCGCTCACGCGCAAGGAGTCCTCACTTTCAGACAAAACCATATCACAATCAGTGTGCGCCAAGTTCACAATGCCTGACAAAGTTCGAGTTAGGTCAGATACCGTACAAAGATCGGAAGTCCAAGCGAGTACAATTCAGCCGGTCCATCAATCTTTTCCTTTGAGGTATGAAGCATGACTTTTGACCTCGCCGACTTCCTGGCAACGGCAGGGGTAGGGCGAAGAATCGTCCAATTGAAGCCCAAGCAAGCCTTCTTTTCGCAGGGAGGTTTGGCTGACGCCATCTTCTATCTTCAAACGGGCCGCGCAAAACTCACCGTGGTTTCGCAAGACGGGAAGGAGGCCACCATCGCGCTTCTCGCCGCCGGGGAATTTATTGGAGACGAGTCGCTGGCGAGCGTGGGCGGGCTGCACATGGCCACTGCCAGCGCCATTGACCCTTGTACGGCGCTCAGGATAGAGAGGGAGGAAATGATCCGCCTGATGCACGAGGAGCACGCCTTCTCTGAAATATACTTGGGATGCCTGCTGACCCGGAGCATGCGAACCCAAGCCGATCTTGTCGCGCAGCTTTTCGACTCCAGCGAAGGGCGTTTAGCGAGAATTCTCCTGCTCTTGGCCGAATTTGGTGAGCCCGGCAAATCGGAACACTTGCTTCCCCCCATCACGCAGGAGACTCTGGCAGAGATG
>PMGP01000143.1 GCA_003156235.1 Acidobacteriaceae bacterium | reverse complement strand
TGCGCCTGGTTCCCGGCATGACTCCGGCCAAAACTTTTGAACTCTATAAGAAATTTGTCGAGAAGATCGCCCCCGCCGGCGTCGAAGTCGAAGTCCGTCTGATCAGCGCCGGAGACCCCTGCCTGGTCCGCGTCGACAACCCCTACATCCAGGCCGCCACCCGCGCCCTTCACGAAGTCTGGGGCAAGGACACAGTCTTCATCCGCTCCGGCGGCTCCATCCCCATCGTCGGCGACTTCGACCGCCATCTCGGCACGCCCAGCGTCATGATGGGCTTCGGCCTGCCCGACGACTGCATCCACGCTCCCAACGAAAAGTTCCATCTCAAGAACTTCGAGCTGGGCATCGAATCCGTAATCCGCTTCCTCGAAGAAGCCGGCAAATAGTTCAGCCTCAAATCTGGGTGCCCCGGTCCGGATTCTCGGACCTGGGCTTCCGGTCTCCAGAGAACACTTCTCTGCAGCCAGTTTCTGGTGTACAATACGTACATACGGCAAGGGCGGTATGAGCTGCGAATGGCATCCCCGCAAGGATGAGTCAAATTTCAGAAAGCATGGGGTTCGCTTTGCTGAGGCGGAGCCGGTCTTTGTGGACGATTATTCAGTTACGAACACGGACGATGAATCGGACCCGCATGAGTTGCGGTATGTCTCGATTGGAACGGGCGTGAAGGGGAGGGTTTTGTTGGTGGTTTACTGCTATCGCGGATGAAAGATTCGCATCATCTCCGCACGCCCGGCAGAGGCGCATGAGCGCAGGCAATACGAGGAGCAAAGATGAAGGATAGTTACGATTTCAGTAAAGGCAAGCGAGGCCGGATTTTGCCGCCGGAGCCGGAGCCTCAAGGCAAGACGCGCATCACAATTCGGCTGGATGAAGATTTGGTGGATTACTTCCTGAAAGAGTCCGGCGCCTACGGCGGCACAATGGGCTACCAGACGCTCATCAACCAAGCCCTGCGTCAGCACGTGGAAGGCAAAGCGCCGAAGCTGGAAGAGACTCTGCGCCGCGTATTGCGCGAAGAATTGCGGGTGGCAAGCTGAAGCGCTGCGGAGTCCCAGGTCTCAGTCGTTATCTTGTTATCCGGCGCACGGCGAATCATTCCAAGTCATTTCTTGTGTTTTCCCACCCTGAACCGGTAGGATAACGCCAGAAATATCCAGAGGCTGTTTCATAACCTGGTTTTGAAAGGGCACGGCTTTAGCCGTGCCGCTGATGGAGCATTAAAAACGTGGGCTTTAGCCCCTGAGGGAAAGCTCCAGGACGGTCAGTATTCGGTTATGAAACAGCTTCCAGAAACATGGATTTTCCCGCTGAATATATCGGTTCTCTATTCAGTTATTGAAGCACTGGAGTTCTTTTGCTTGCATCGATCATAGGAGATGCGATGAATCGCGTGACTAGTACTTCCTTCCGTGCATTAGTCCTCAGCCTTCTTTTTGCCGTCCTGACCGGATGCAATTCCAACAACGGCGGATCTTTTCCTTCCGCGCAGACGATTACCTTCGCCAATCCGGGAGCGCAGACTGTGGGAATGCCGTTGACGCTTGTCGCCACGGCCAGTTCAGGGCTCACCGTATCTTTCGCCTCGACCACCACCACAGTCTGCACGGTGAGCGGCGCCTCCGCCGCCTTCATCGCCGCCGGGAGCTGCTCCATCACCGCGACGCAGGCAGGCAACAGCACCTATGCCGCGGCCACGGCGGTTTCACTGAGCTTTACCGTCAACGCTGCGAATCCGGCCGCCCCCACCGGGCTTTCGGCCATGGCGGGTAACGCTACTGTTGCGCTGAGCTGGTCCGCCTCCTCGGGCGCTACCAGCTACAACGTCTATCGTGGGACAACCCCAGGCGGCGAGAGCGCGACGGCGCTCGCTACCGGCATCACTACGACCACCTACACCGATTCGACCGCAGTCAACAACACGACTTATTACTACAAGGTCGCAGCGGTCAACGAGGCAGGAACCAGCCCGATGTCCAACGAGGCATCGGCCACGCCGCAGCTTGCCAAGCCAACTATCAGTTCCTTCACGGCCAATCCCGCAAGCATCGCTTCGGGTTCCAGCAGCACACTGAGTTGGGCGACAACCGGGGCGGCCACTATCGCCATTACGCCGGGGACGTTCACATCGACGGCAGCAAGCGGTTCGACGAGCATGAGCCCAGCAGTGACGACCACTTATACGCTGACTGCTACCAATACTGCCAGCTTCGCCACGGCCACGGCAAAAGTCACTCTAACGGCGTCCGGCGGTCCATTGACGATAACCACCACGTCTTGCCCAGGCGGAACACAACTCGCGGAGTATGCAGGCTGCACCATCGTCGCCAGCGGCGGCACTCCACCCTACACGTATTCGCTCAGCACCGATGTTACCGACTATCCTCCGTTGCCGGAGGGGATGTCTCTCGATGCAACAAAAGGGGTAATCAGCAGCTCGCTGATCGGCGGTCAAGGCACCTACATTCCCGAGTTTGTAGTCACGGACTCGACAGGCGCGCAGGCGACTCAGGGCATCAGCTTCGCCATCAATGGCAGCAACGCGTTCCTCGCCACCATCTTTCCGTCCAACTCCATCTTTCACCATCGCGTGGATGCCGCCACCACCGGCTTGCCCGTGGATGCTTCACCCGCGGCGGCTATGTACAGCGGCTATTTGCTGGAGTCGATCAAGCCGTTCTTTGGTGATGAGTATGCCAACTTTCCGAATGGAATACCGGCCATTGAAGTACCTTACAGCCAGCCGGACGTAGCGGTCAGCACCACCTTGTATCAATCGTATTTCACCTCCGGTCCGATTCCATCGTATGCACCGATCGAAGGCACTGCCAACTCGGTTCTATCGGGTGGGGACGGGCACGTTCTGGTCTACCTGGAGGCAGGTGGTGGAAACAAACCTGCCCAATACGAAATGTGGCAGGGAATCTACGAGGGCGGACCCTGGACCGATTCCTCGAACGCGCTTTGGCCCGACGTAACATCGAATAACCTGACGCCGCAGGGGAACGGAACATCCGATGCCGCGGGACTTCCGGTCGGGCCGTTGCTGGTCAATGCCGACGAAGTGATCGGGACGGGCACACCCAGCGCGCCCAACGGCGCGGTTCAGCATCCCATCCGGTTCACGCTCAACCACATGTTGAAATACTGGGTTTGGCCGGCCACGCAGACAGCGGGCACCGGGTATTGCACCATTACGGGAGGGGCTGACATTCCCACGGAATCGGAGATTGCGCAATCTACAACCACGGCAACCGCAAGCATTCCTTATCCCGCAACGTGCAATATGTCGGGAGCCGCCGGCGAAATCTACCGGCTGAAGGCTTCCGTGGCGACTCCCTCTTGCGCAGCCACTAGTCCACAAGCGGCCGTTATCATCACCGGATTCCGCAACTATGGGATCATCCTGGCTGACAATGGCGATAGCGGCGGCCTGATCGGCACGGCCGACGCCCGCTGGAATAACGACGATCTATCTTGCCTGAGAAGCCTCATTTTGTCGGACTTCGAGCCGGTGAACGTATCGAGCCTCATGGTCAGCAATGACAGCGGAGCCACCAGCAAATAGCCACGATTCCGGGCGCCCCAGCTCCGGATTTTCGGACCAGGGAGACGGTCTCCGCGAAAATTCTTGACAACCGTAAACCGTAGCGTTATAGTTAACAATTGATCAAGTCGTTCCGCCATGCCGGGCTTGAGAAGTTCTACAAGACCGACAGCAAGGCCGGAATTCAACCGCATCATGCGCAGAAACTGCGACTGCAATTAACCGCGCTCAACGAAGCCAAGCAGCCGTCCGATCTGGCAACTCCGCTATCGTGGGGATTGCATAGGCTGCAAGGAAGCGAACGGCACTGGTCGATTCAGGTCAACGGCAACTATCGTTTAACCTTCACGTTTGAAGACGAAGATGCCATTCTGCTGGATTATCGGGATTACCACTAAGGAGAAGATATGCCCACGGAAATGCACAATCCGGCGCACCCCGGCCAAGTGCTTCAGGAATACCTGGAAGGGAAGAACATAACGCACGTGGCCAGGCATCTTCACGTTTCGCGCGTGACGCTTTCCAAAATTCTCAATTGCCGCGCCGGCATCTCCGCGGAGATGTCGTTGCGCCTCTCGGCGGCGTTGGGTACGCATCCCAGCTTCTGGTTCGATATGCAATCGTCGTATGAGTTCGCGCAAGCCATGCGCAAGAAAATTCCCAAGATCGTGCCATTCAGCATCGCCGCATAGACGGGCGGCGAAACCCCAAATTCTAACCAGCCCTGCCAGTTTGTCGTCTGACTAACCACTGACCCTTGTTTTCTGCTATTCTGAATATCGGAGGCTCTGAAATGCAGACTGTCCAGATCGGCAAAAGGGGTACGGTGGTCATTCCCGCCAAGATGCGCAAGCGTTACAACTTCGACGAGGGCGGCGCCATGCTCATCGAGGAGCGCGAGGACGGGATATTGCTGCGTCCTGCCGTCACCACGCCAGTTGAAGCGGAAATCTACACTCCCGAGCGGCTGGCCGAGTTCTTCCTCAACAACGTGTTGACCAAAGAGGGTTATCTGGAGGCGCGCAAGGATGTGGAACTAATGGGCATCAATCCGGATTCCATCGATCATCTCCGGTGGCCTGAATGAATCCCGGCCATGCCCCGCTGACGACCATCTTTCTGGATGCCAACGTACTGATCTCCGCAGCATGGAAAGAGGGCAGTGAGATCGCGCGAATCTGGCGGATGGAGGGTCTTCGGCTGGTCACATCCAACTACGTGATGGGAGAGGTGCAGCGCAACCTGCATCAAATTAGTCAAATTGAACGGCTGCGACGCCTGATGCGCTCTGTTCAAATCCTTTCCTTTGAAAAACTACCGGAGATTCCTCCTGAGATCGTGATGCCGGAGAAGGATCGTCCGGTTCTGGCTGGAGCGATACAGGCCCAAGCGGATCATCTGCTCTCCGGGGACAAAAGGCATTTTGGCCCCTTCTATGGAAAGACGATTCTCGGTGTGCGGTTCACCGCGCCTACAGAATTACTTGACGTGCTACGGCTCAGCCGTTCCTAGCTCCGCGACCTACTCAATATTTTATGAGAAGGGAAGACGGAAACCTCAGCCGCCGTTCCAGTCGCGTAATCTGAATCTAAGCCCATGTCCGATTTCCCCTCCAATGCGGACTCTGCCGACGCGCTCGATCAAGCGACGGAGCCCCTCATCTCCTTCAGCCACGTCGGCATCTCCTTCGATGGCCGCTCCGTTCTGGAGGACATCAGCTTCTATGTCGATCGCGGCCAAACCCTCTGCATCATGGGCCGCAGCGGCGTGGGCAAGTCGGTAGCCCTGCGCATGTTGATGGGCTTTCTGAAGCCGGATGAGGGTTCCATTCGCGTCGAAGGCCAGGAGATTACCACTCTCAGCGAAGAGGGTTTGCGGGCCATCCGCAAGCGCGTCACCATGGTTTTCCAGAACGGCGCCCTCTTCGATTCCCTCAGCGTCCGCGAAAACGTTGCCTTTCCCATGCGCGAGCGCGGCGCCCTGAGCGAGGACGAGATACTGGACAAGGTTGCCCAGTTGATCGACGTGGTGGGCGCCGAGGATGTGGCCGATGCCCTGCCGGCCAGCCTTTCCACCGGGCGCAAACGCGCCGTGGCCATCGCTCGCGCCCTCGCCGCGGAGCCCGAGGTGGTCCTCTATGACGAGCCAACCACCATGGTCGATCCCATCATCGCCCGCCGCCTCGGCGACCTGATCGAGATTCTCAAGTGCCATATGGGCAAGACCAGCATCGTGGTCACCCACGACACGCGCTTTGCCGAGCGGCTCGCCGACCTGGTCCTCTTCCTCCATCAGGGCAGGGCGCTTTATTTCGGCCCTCTCCATGGCTTTATGGCCTCTTCTGATCCTGATATAAAGCAATTTCTGGCCCTGGATGCCTACACTTTGCCTTCGGAGTAAGGTGCTTCTCGCGCCGTAACCACGGCGCGGGGTTGGGCTAAGTCGGTAATATCCTAATTTGAAATCCTCAGGCTTATCCTGCGATTTCGGCATTTAACGTGCTTCGTATCCATTCCGAGACGCTAAGGTTGTGGGCCTTTGCTACAGTGGCTATCCGCTCAATGTCGATAGTCTTAAATCTGACTACCACCATACAGTCTTTGGTGTCTTCTTCGGCCATTTTGGGGCGTCTGACTTTCTTAGGCTTCGGATTAAGTGTTATTGGGCTATAATTTGCCCATAATAATAGAGGGACGTTTCATGGCAGATACAAACGACAGCGCAAACGCCCACCACAAAGGCGAGACATTGATTCACAAGTGGCGGGTCAGCTTCATCAAATATTTCAAACGAAAGATACAGGCGCGGCAGATTGCGTGGGCTGCTTGGGTCAATACATTTTTCACATTAGCTCTGGTGGTCGTAGGATGCAAGGGCCTGGGCGTTTATCGATCTCAAGTTGAGCAGGCTAAAAATGCCCTTAAGGTGCAATTTAGAGCATACGTTTTGTACGAGAACGGCAGGGTAGATGTCTCCAAAGACGGAGCCAACTATACAGTATTCCTTGAATTGAAGAACTCTGGCCAAGTTCCTGCCTATATGGTGACAAATTGGTTCAGTGCGAAGGCGATGGATCAACTGTCCGACCCATATGCGACTTTCAAAATAGGCTCCAAAGAGACTACACCGGGGGGAGAATTCGGGTTCTATGATACAGGCCGTGAAAGCACCGATATTGGCCCCGAACAGTCGATGTGCCTCACTGAACAATTCCCTCTCTCTGCCTCCAATCTGACGGATGGGAACATGGTTATCTATGTATGGGGTGGAACCAAGTTTCATGATGGATTCCAACGGAACCAAGTGGAGGCATTCCAGCTTCAGAGTGTGGGCCGGATTGAGCGTAACGCCTCTCTGAGGCTGACTATGATAGAGCATAATGCATCCAATGTAGACGACCTAAGCGATAAACCAAAACCGGAATCGTTTCCTTGGCGAGAATCCCCTAATAATCCGGCGACTCAGCGCCAAAGCGCGATTTTGCAAGGCCCGTGCCGTAAACCAAATTAGGACACTACCGCTGAGGGCTGGCTGCTGTCTCTTCGATTAAACTGGAAGTGTGAAGATCGCGCTGGCCCAGATCAATCCCACTGTTGGGGATTTCACCGGAAATCTTGAGAAGATTGTCGCGCTCAGCCGCCGCGCGGCCTCTCAAGGCGCGCGGCTCACCGTCTTTTCCGAGCTGGCCCTCTGCGGTTACCCGCCCGCCGACTTCCTGGAAAAGCCCAGTTTCCTGGCTCGCTGCCGCGCGGCCGTCGATCAGTTGGCCGAGGCCACTCGCGATTTGCCTACCGCCGTGCTGGCGGGTGTAGCCTTGGCTGCCAAGGATGAAAGCGGAAAGCCAGCCGTCAACGCCGCCGTTCTGCTGGATGGCGGCCGCATTCTTCTCGAACAGCACAAGCGCCTCTTGCCCTTCTACGATGTCTTTGACGAGCAGCGCTACTTTGCCCCGTCGCAGCCGCAGAAAGTGGTCGAGTTGGACGGCCTGCGGCTGGCCATTACCATCTGCGAGGATGCATGGAACGACAAGAACTTCTGGCCTCGCCGCCTCTACGCCGTCGATCCGGTTGAAGAGCTGATGCGCCAGCAGCCTGGCCTCCACATCAACCTCTCGTCCTCGCCTTTCTGGCACGGCAAGCGCGCCATGCGCCGCCAGATGCTCTCCGCCATCGCCCTCCGGGACGGCATTCCCCTGTTGCTCACCAATCAGGTGGGCGGCAACGACAGCCTGATCTTCGACGGCACTTCGCTGGCCCTCAATGCGCGCGGTGAGTTGATCGCCCAGGCCGCCTCGTTTGAAGAGGATCTGGTTCTGGTTGATCCCTTCAACGCGTCGCCCATACCCGTTCCCGAAGAGGACGGCACCGAGGCCGCCTACCGCGCCCTGGTGCTGGGAACGCGCGATTACGTGCGCAAATGTGGCTTCAAGAAAGTCTTGGTGGGCCTCAGCGGCGGCATCGACTCCGCGCTGGTGGCGGCCATTGCTACCGATGCCCTGGGCGCTGAAAACGTCATCGGCATCGGCATGCCCAGTCCCTACTCATCGACCGGCTCCATTGACGACAGCCGCCGGTTGGCCGCTAATTTGGGCATTCGATTTGAGGTCATCGGCATCAGCGGACTCTTTCAGCAGTTCACCCTCGCCCTGGAGCCTCTGTTTGCGGGAACCAAGCCGGACACCACCGAGGAAAACATTCAGTCCCGGATTCGCGGCGACCTGCTCATGGCCCTCTCCAACAAGTTTTCCGCCCTGGTGCTTACCACCGGCAACAAGTCGGAGATGGCCGTGGGCTACTGCACCCTCTACGGCGACATGGTCGGCGCATTGGCGGTGATCGGCGACCTGGTCAAGACCCGCGTCTACCAGGTTTGCCACTGGCTCAACCGCACGGGCGAGGTGATTCCCGCGGCAATTCTGGAAAAACCGCCTTCCGCCGAACTGCGTCCGGACCAGAAGGACACCGACTCATTGCCGCCCTACGAGGTTCTCGACCCGATTCTGGAAGCCTATGTAGAGCGTTATGAGACCCCTGAGCAGATCGCCAATGCAAACGGATTTCCCCTGGCGCTCGTCCAACAGGTGGTGCGCCTGGTGGAGCGCAGCGAATACAAACGCCAACAGGCCGCCCCCGTCCTGAAGGTGACCTCCAAGTCCTTTGGCATGGGCCGCAGATTTCCCATCGCCGTCAAAGTTCAGGTATAAGTGAGCGGTTTGCATCTCGCAAATCGGCATGAATTGCTTTGAGAGGGCACGACTTTACAGCTTGCGGAAAGACTCATTCGTCGCCGCAAGAAGCGTCAGGGCATGACTTTAGTCGTGCCGCTCAATGGCCAAACTGAGATTCGGGGCTTTAGCCCCTGAGGGAATGTAGGCTAACAGAATGTCTGTTTTTCGTGGGTCAATCTTCTCGAACGTACATCGGACGCACTACACTAGTACGTGGTAGCTTTTCTACAGTTTAAAGGAGAATCAGCTTGATCCGTCTGTCGATTCGTTTTGCCGGTGCTTTGGCGCTGGCTGCTTTATTCATGCCCGTCCACCAGGCCGCTGCCCAGCAGGATGTGCCCGCCGCGCCCGTCGCGCAGGCCCCCTCCGCTCCGGCCCCCGCCGCCGAGCCCGTCTTTCCTAAACCCGATCCCGCCAATTTCACTGCCACGGCGCCTTCCAAGGATACCGTCAACGCCTTTTTACAGGCCAGTTGGGGCTACGATGAGACCCGCGTCTGGGAGATATGGGCCATCCAGAAGACCGAAGTCGATGGCATCAGCAGGGTAGTCTTGCTGGTAGGCGACAAGAGCGGCAAGCAGAAGATCGTTCCTGCCCAGTTCTTCGCCCTTCCCGACGGAAAGCACATCTTTGCCGGCGAAGACATCATGCCCTTTGGCGCGAATCCCTTTGCCGAAGCGCGCGCCATTGCGCTACAGCGCGCCGATGGCCCTTACCGGGGCTCGGCCTCCAAGGACCTGGAGATTGTCGAGTTTGCCGACTTCCAGTGCCCCCACTGCAAGGATGCGCAGCCCAACATGGACAAACTGGCTGCGGATTTTCCCAAGGCCCACTTCGTCTTCCAGAACTTTCCACTGCCCATGCATCCCGCGGCTGCCATTGCGGCTGCCTACGGAATCTGCGTAACCAAACAGGGCGGCAGCAACGCCTTCTTCACCTACGCTGCGGCCGTCTTTGATGGCCAGGACGGATTGGCAAGCGCCGACGGAGCCACTCTGACCCTGAACAGCGCCGTGACCAAAGCTGGCCTGGACCCGGTGGCGATTGCCGCCTGCGCCAAGACCCCAGCGTCCGTTGCCGCGGTCGAGGCTATGGGAAAGCTGGCCCAGGATCTGAAGATCTCTCAGACTCCCACGCTGCTGATCAATGGCCGTTCCGTGCTCGCAACAGCTCCCTACGACACCATCAAGCAGGTCATTCTCTTCCAGGCCAAGCTGGACGGCGTCGCGGCCCAGTAAGAAGGACAAGACAACAAGCCGGAAATTTCGGCGAACAGAAATCAAACGAGGGCAGACAGGGAGTTCAATTCTGCCTGCCCTTGCCGCATTGGACTTAAGCGGTTCCGCTCTTTCTGTTCTGGAAGCGCGGGTGCCCCAGAGCCTGTACTGAGCGAAGTCGAAGTATCCCTCGCATTTGGGGACCTGGGAGACCACCAACCCCATGCGCGAAGTCCGCCTGGCCGCAGGTGGCTGGCAGACCACCAACCACAACCCGCCACATCTCCCGCTAACTTGCTAACTCGCTACGCCCGCGTATGCGGGCGCTGACTTGCTGCATTAGAGGCGACCACCAACCCCGTCCCTAATCCCTAACCCCTGCTTTGCAGATTATTTCCCTTCTTTGTCGCCGGGTGCCCCACGTCCCTCGCATTTGGGGACCTGGGAAACCACGAACCCCATGCGAGCGAATAGCGAGCGTTTAGCCGCACCGCAGGTGCTTGCAGATTATTTCCCCACTCCATTCACAATGAGTCTTGGAAGTCTTCCTTCAAATCATCGTCCTGGCACGTCCTCTTCGCGCCGCCTGTCAGCCGAAAGCCGCCGAAAGAGGCCGAAACGTCCCGTAACTCCTTATCCTGGACGACTTTGCAGGGAACTCCTTTGTTTTGACGACTTTATAGCGCAACCCCGCCTGTAACCTCAACAAAACAACGACTTTGCGTCCAAAGTAGGGGTGGGGGTATCCGAGGTGCCAGCTTTGTCGGCCTATCATGATCAACGAACAGCGATGTCAATCTCCGGCTCTCGGCGAGTTGGCTTATTGTTATTTCCCCTCCCGCGCACAGTCCATGGCCGGGTGTCCCGCCCTCGTTGCGAAACCACGCTACTGCGCCGGACCGCGCTCCACGTGCAGCATCGGCGAGTGGCCGGCGGCCTGCGTGCCCCGAATCACGTGGGGCGTAATGATAATCAGCAGCGTCGAGGAACTCTTCTGGGTGTCATTGCCGGTCAGGTTATTCAGGCCGGGAATCTCGCTGATTCCGGGCATGCCGCTGACGGCGCGCATCTCTGACTTGTCCATCTCGCTCACCACCTCCACGGCCTCGCCCTTCTTCAGTGTCACTACTCCGCTCCAAGCGCGATTGTTGAGCACCGGGTTGCCGTTGATAGTGGTTCCGGCAAGCGCATCAATCTTCAGGTCGATGGTGAGCGCAACATCGTCGTTGCGCAGCACTTTGGGAGTCGCCTTCAGGGTCAGGCCCAGGTCCTGGTATTCCACCTGCGGTACATTCGGTACGCTGCCGCCGTAGGAAGCCAGCAGCGAGGAGAGGCTGCTGGAGGTTCCGGCGCCGGTCAGCCCGGCGATGGAGGCGGTGCTGGATCCCAGGCTGGAGAATGAAGAAGTCTGAATGGGATATTTCGTGCCTGACTTGATGGTGGCGGCCTCGCCGTCGCCCAGCCGCAACTGCATCTCGTCCAACTCGCGCGAGTCCGAGGAGTTCAGGCTCAGGTTGAGCGTGGTCGCGCCCGGAGCCAGCGCGGATTCCGTCAGACCGCCGCCAAACAGGGCAAGGCCGTTGGCAAACAGGGAACTCGATATCTGCCCGGAAGCCAGCAGAATGCCCAGAATCGTCTTGGTGTCGCCGGGGGCGGCCAAACCAGAGGAGATGATCTGCTGCACCAGGCTCTGGTTGGCGTTCAGTATGGATTGTTCCTCGGCATAGATGTTGTAGGCGGAGATGCCCTGCGGCGGCCGCACTCCGGTGTTGCGCATGTTGGTGTGCGCTAGCTGGATCAGGCGTACCTCCAGCATCACCTGGTTCCGCCCATCGAGCAGATCGCTCATGGTGGCGTTGAACGCGTTGATCGCGCTATGGGAGGCGCGGATGGTGATCGTCCCGGAGCCGGGTTCAGACACCACCTGCTGCGCGCTGAATACGTTTTTAGCCAGGTTGACCACGTCGGTCAACTCTGTCGCATTCAATGCCGGCAGGTAGACCGTCTCGAATTCCATGGGTGTAAACTGCTGGCGGTTCTCCTTGGTATCGCGGGCTGCCAGCACATGATGCGCGTCCAGCGGAACGTAAAACGATGCCGTTGCCAGCCCAACCACGCGCGCCGCCGTCTCGAAATCGACGTCGTCCACGTCCAGCCGGAGATGCGTGGTGAGGACGGTGCTGTCCACCGTGGCGTCAATTCCATAGGCCTTGAAGACCTGCGGGATGATCTGGCGTGCGTCGGAGCGCAGGTGAAAGCTGTGTACTCCAGCCGTGGGCTCGAGTTCCACCGCGGCGCCAACCGTGCTCGCGGCTTGCTCGTAGGTGGTCCTGGATTGCCCCAGCAGGGCATCGTCCCCCAGCTCGTACAGGTGTTGGATCACCTGAATGTTTTTTGGCTCCAGTTCGAGCGCATGGCCCAGGGTGGCGCGCGCTCCTGCCGCATCGCCGTGCAGCCGGTCCTTGGCCGCGGCCTGTATCAGCGCTGTCACAGCATGGCTGCGCGCCACCTCTGCCGCCAGCCGGTAGTCGGTGCTTTCGGGGTCCAGCGCGGCCGCTTGCTCATAGCCGCGCATAGCCTCTTCAAAATGCTCGTCAACAAAGAGCTTGCTCGACGCAAGGTAGAGTTTTGCCGCCCTCCGCCGGTCGGAGTTGCGCACCATTCTGCCCGGCTGCGCGTCCGCAGTCTGGTTTTTTGCGGTAGCGGGCCTGGGGAGGGCGCTCTGTGCAGGTGGATCTGCTGCCTGGGCCTGGACTCCGCTGCCGGGAAACACCGCCAGAAGCAGTACGGACGCCCAGAAGCGCGCACACCGGATGAATGATGTATGGGGCTTGTCCGTGCGCGCTGCAGCGGCCTGTGGGGAAGTTTGCATGTCCTTGAGGAGCGCCGTCAGCCCCGCCCGAAGACCTGGCGTGGTGCGCTATAAACAGGACGTTCGCTGCGTGGCGGACGCTTGAGGCAGGCGCGAACTTCGGTCAGGCTCAGTTCCAGCTCGGCCATCGTCCGGCTCAGAGTATTGCGATGCATCCCCAACTCTTTGGATGCCTTGCACTGGTTTCCCCGGTGAGCCACCAGCACTTCGCGCAGATATTGCTTCTTGAACTCGCGCACGGCGTCCTCATAGCGAATACCGCTGGAGTGCATTTGCGTTACCAGGTCGTCCAGAACTCGTTTCACGTCCACCTCTGCTTACTCTAATAGATTGCCATATTCCGCTGGGTTGTGCATTGGAGAATATCATAATCCGCCGTTGCCGGGGTGCAGCCACTGCGGCGTCTCTTTTTCCAGCGCCCTGAGTGCCAGCCGAATGCGCTCGGACAGAGCAGCAGGGCTCATATCCGTGCTCAAATGACAGGCCCCGAAAAAGTACCGCGGCAGTTGAGCTTCCTTCAGCCAGTGGGCTTTGGGAAAAAAGGCCAGGGTCGCCAGAATCACCACCGTCACCAGCAGCGCTCCCTGAAAAAAGCCGAACGCCGCCCCTGCCAGCCTGTCCAGGCAACCCAATCCCAACTGGTGAAAGACCTTGGCTAGAATTTTTCCGGCAACTCCGGCCAAACCCATCACAACCAGAGCAATCAGCAGAAACCCGATTACATTGGCCACCGCCTCTATGCGCACCATGGGCAACACCTGCGCCGCGATAAGGCCATAGTTCCATGACGCCAGCGCCAGACCCAGCACCAGGCCGACCAGCGAGAAGACAGACCGGAAAAACCCCTGGGTCAGCCCTCCAAACACGGACAGCACCATCACCACCACGATTGTCCAATCCACCAGCGTCATCTTCCACTCCTTCTACATGATCCGGAATTCCTCAAGTACTACAGTTGTAGATCGTTTTTCCGGAGGAAGCAGGGGGTTTCAGCCCCCTGAAAAAAGGCCAAAATCTAACGGCCTTTAGGCCCGGAAAGCGGTGATCTGGAACAAATACAACTGTAGTACTAGGCCCTGCAACAGGCCCCGCCTGCGCCCCCACATTCGAGCCTACGCCTTGGCTCGCCCCGGCAGCAGACTGCGCTCGATTCTTGCTCTCATGAACTGCCAGGGAAAGACTTGCCCTGAAAAAACTGAGTCTCCGATTTTCAAAGCAGAAGAACACTTTGTCAATCTATCTTTCGCGGCTATTGAGAAGAAAGAGCTTCCCGCTCTGGTGTGCATTGAGTAAGTCAATGCATAGAATCGGCCAAAAAATAAAACATATTTGAGGATTTGTTCAAATTTGTACAGCAATCAATGAATTTGTTACACGCGTGTGTGATGGCCGTCACGGAACGTCCCCTCTGTATGGGAGACACTCAGTTGTCAACATGGTTCGGAGGCGTGTACGAAAGCCTCTTTGAGCCGGGCGACACGGAGTAGCCGTGGAAAGGGGAAGCCGCAGCTTGCTTCGTTTGTGCAGGGATCACCAGTAGCCGTGTGCTACCGACCTCCAGTGCCGGCTACTGGTCCCCGATTATCTTGTGACAAACAAGCGCCTCCGAGGTGACGCCATCTTTCGGAGGCGTTTTTTTGCCTGTTTCATCTCTCTTCCAAGTCCCCACCGGCGTTGCCGACCCGCGGTGCATGAAACTGTAGCGCCGGCCTCCCGGTCCACGTTTGTTTCTTTGTAGTGCATTTCACCACCACAAAACGGCCATCCTGAGCAGCCCAACTCTGCGGCCTGCCCTCAGTGGCTGGCCTTCACCACTCCCGCCGCACGCCGAAGACGTCAAGCTGAGGATCATTGCTGAGCAGCGGCATATCTTCATGAATCGCCTGTGCGGCCAGCATCCGGTCGAAGGGGTCTTTGTGCTCTCCAGGCAGAAGGCCGGCTCGCACAGCGTGTTCCACGGAAATAGGAAGAAGGCGATAACCTACGGCGGTCACCCTCGGAATGAAATTCTCTGCCAGGGCACGAGCGAAGTTGAGCTTGCCTAGTCGATACTTGGTCGTAATTTCCCATGCAGAGGCAGCGGATACGAAGACCTCGCTTCCGCGGGTCTGTATCAAATGCCGCGCACGGGGCGAGAGCAACTCCTCGTCGAACGCGGTCCACAAAAGTGTGTGCGTATCGAGCAGGAGCCTCACTCGCCCTCACCATTCCACAGGCGCAGTTCATCTTCGGGCAGCGGATCGAAGAACTCTGGTCCAACGCTGCCTTCCCCCTTCATGAAGCCGATGCGTCGGCTCTCCGGAGTCGGATTGATAGCCACCAGGCGAGCGACCGGCTTGCGCTCGCGGCCAGAGGTAATCTGCACCTCCTCCCCAAGCTGCGCGCGGCGTAGCAACTCAGAAAGGTTAGTCTTGGCTTCGAAGATCGTGGCGCTGTGCATATTCTGTACCTGCTAAGATAGATTAGCTAATATAAAGTGGCAAGTCAAGAACGAAATCATGATGCAAGTATAACAGCAGTAGAATCAGAGCATAGGAGGCTCGCGTGACAAGCGAATAGTGGAGAGTATCATAGGGGCTTCGCACTCAGTCGCGGGGGATTTCGAGGGCTTTGGTGAGGCTGGAGACGCGAGCGACTCCGTGGCTGCGGCACCAGGATTCGAGTCCCTTGGCGAGGCGCTCTACGGCGCAGGGGTCGGCGAAGCTGGCTGTGCCAACCTGGACGGCGGTTGCTCCGGCGAGGAGGTACTCGACGGCATCTGCAGGGGTGATGATGCCGCCCATGCCGATGATGGGGATGTCGACAGCTTGGGCGGTCTCGTAGACCATGCGCAGGGTGATGGGCTTGATGGCCGGTCCGGAGAGGCCGCCGGTGATGTTGGCCAGGCGGGGCTTGCGGGTCTCGGCGTCGATGGCCATGGCGAGAAATGTATTGGAGACGCTGAGGGCGTTAGCGCCGGCGCGGGCGGCGATGCGGGCCATGTGGGCGATGGAGGTCACGTTGGGCGAGAGCTTGACGATGAGCGGGCGGGTGGAGGCGTTGCTGGCGCGGCTCACCAGGTATTCCAACTCAGCGGGTTCGGCTCCGAAGGCCATGCCGCCGGCGTGGACGTTGGGGCAGGAGACGTTCAGCTCGTAAGCGGCAATGCCTTCGGCCTGGTTGAGGCGCTCGATGACCGCGATGTACTCGCCCACCGTGTAGCCGAAGACGTTGACGATGACGTTCGCGCGAGGGTAGCGGCGAAGGGGCGGGAGCTTGCGGGCGATGAACTCCTCGACGCCGACGTTCTGCAGGCCGATGGCGTTCAACATGCCGGAGGCGGTCTGGATGAGGCGCGGCGCGGCGTTGCCGGCGATGGGCTCGAGCGAGATGCCCTTGGTGACGAATCCGCCGATGCTCTCCAGGGAGAGGATTTCTTCAAACTCGATGCCGTAGCCAAATGTGCCGCTGGCGGCGATGATGGGGTTGGCCAGTTCCAGGCCGGCCAGCGACACTTTCATGTCAGGTTTCACGCGCGGATATTTTCCTTTAAGACAGTTGTCAGTGGTCAGTTGTCAGAGGGGACCACAGGTTCATGATACTAGCCGGGATTGTGGGCTGAGCCGAAGGCAAAAACCCGAGGGCTGCCTTGTGGCAGCCGCCCTGGGGTCACATGGTTGCGAAATGTTTATGCGCTGACCGGTTTGGCGGCGTTTACCTTGACCGGAGTAAGCCAGCCGAAGCGGTCGGGTTTGAGTCCGTTGGCGATGCCGAAGAATTCGTCGGCGATTTTTTTGGTGATTTCGCCGGGATTGCCGTCGGCGACCAGGATGCGGTCGATGGAGCGGATGGGCGAGACCTCGGCGGCGGTGCCGGTAAAAAAGACTTCGTCAGCGATGTAGAGCATCTCGCGGGGAATGGGCTGCTCGATGACGGTATAACCCAGGTGGCGGGCGATGGCGATGGCGCTGTCACGGGTGATGCCGGAGAGAGCTGAGTTGCCGAGCTGCGGGGTATAGAGAACGCCGTTGCGGACAACGAAGACGTTCTCGCCGGAACCCTCGCTGACCAGGCCGTTGACGTCGAGGCCGATGCCCTCCTGGTAGCCGTTGATCTCGGCTTCCATGCGGATGAGCTGAGAATTCATATAGTTGGCGCCAGCCTTGGCGAGGGCGGGCATGGTATTGGGCGCGAGGCGATTCCAACTGGAGATGCACACGTCGGCGCCGCCATGTCCAGCCATGTACTTGCCCCAGGGGAAGTTGGCGATATAGACCTCGATGGGCGTGCCCTTGGGGCTGACGCCGATTTCGCCGTAACCACGGAGGACGATGGGGCGGATGTAGCAGGGCGCCACGCCATTCGCCTCAATTACGTTGACAACGGCGGCGCAGAGTTCGTCGAGGGTGTAGGGAACCTCCATGCGATAGATCTTCGCCGAGTCCAGCAGCCGCTGCATGTGCTCCGGGAGGCGGAAGACGGCCGAGCCCTGGGGAAGACCGTAACATCGAATCCCTTCAAAGACGCTGGAGCCGTAGTGAATCACATGGCTCATGACATGAATGTTGGCTTGTTCCCAGGGAATGAGGCTGCCGTTGTGCCATATTTTGGAGGTGGGTTGGATAGGCATGGGTTTGAACTGCTCCTTGGCTGTGCCGGGTGCGTACAGATAAGGGTAGCGCGAGAGAGGCGGCATTGTCACGGAACGGCGAGGGCGTGCAGCAGGTCAGATTGAATCTTCGTTCCTTCAAGGGCTAAAGCCCAGTTGATATTGCTCGGCTAATGTACGGGCTGAAGTCCGTACCCTTCAAACTGGCCCACCACCGGCGCGCAGGCTGGCTCGGTTGATCTTGAGCGTACGCGCCAGCTCGCGCTCAGGAGGAATTCTGTCGCCGGTGTGCAATGCGCCTTTCTCCAGCGGGGCTCGGATGTGGTTGACCACTTGCCTGGTCCGGTCGGTATCGGGAGCATCCTGCTTCAGATCGGCCATAAGGGCAAGATTTCAATCATATTACGGGTAATATGAATACGATTAGACTAACATTGGAGGCCGCGTTTGGAGATATTTCTTCTCGTAATTTGGCAACAATTGCGGTGTTCATGTATGCTTGTGGTCAGACCTCGTATCAGTGCCTGCGGCTGTTCATTCATGGCGCTGGACTAAACTGAAACTGGCGGTATGCCGGTCAACCCATTGCAGATTTTCTGCATTTTTATTTGAGGAACAGGAGTAAAAGGCCAATGAGTCATGGATTGAATATCCGCAAGGATGCGGAGTTGGATTTTCTTTCACTGGGCGCGCTGGTGCACCGGCTCGATCCGGGGATCATACCCTTCCGCAAGGCAACCGAATGCAAGATTCACGTCAGCGGCGGCGAGTTCAATGTGGCGGCCAACCTTTCGGATTGTTTTGGCATGAGGACGGCAATCGCTTCGGCGATGTCGGATTATCCGATCGGCGATCTGATCGCGGAGCGGGTGCGCGCCATGGGCGTAAAGCCGTTCTACAAACACTTCAAGCACAACGGGGTGAACGGGCCGAATATGGCTACTGTTTATAGCGACCAGGGGCATGGCGTGCGTCCTCCGGTAGTTTTCTACAATCGCTGCAACGAGGCGGCGGGGCTACTGAAGCCGGGAGATTTTGACTGGAAGGCGATTTTTGCCAAGGGAGTCAAATGGGTGCATTGCGGCGGAATATTTGCGGCTCTGTCGCCGACCACGGCGCCGCTGGCCGCGGAGATGATGAAGGAAGCCAAGGCGGCGGGGGCAATCACTTCGTTTGATTTGAACTTCCGCGAGAAGCTGTGGAATATCCACGGCGGCGCGGAGAAGGCGGTGGAGACCATTGGCAAGATCGTCGAGAATGTGGACGTGCTGGTAGGCAACGAAGAGGACCTGCAAAAAGGGCTGGGCATTCCTGGGCCGGAGGTGGCGGCAAAATCGAAGCTCGACCCCAGCGTGTTTTTCGGCATGATAGACAACGTGGTGAAGAAGCATCCG
This sequence comes from Acidobacteriaceae bacterium, assembly GCA_003156235.1. Taxonomy (GTDB): domain Bacteria; phylum Acidobacteriota; class Terriglobia; order Terriglobales; family Acidobacteriaceae; genus Telmatobacter. The sequence continues at coordinate 34,170 of PMGP01000143.1, read as the reverse complement.
CATGTAAAGGTTGTGGCCACGACGCTGCGCGAGGTTCATTCGACCAACCATCATAGCTGGAGCGCGGTTGCGTGGATTGACGGCAAGACCTATACCGCTCCGACGGCCGAGCTGGATGTTGTGGACCGGGTGGGAGGCGGCGACGGGTATGCGGCTGGATTTATTTATGGGCTGCTGACCGGCGAGCCGCCGGAAGAGGCCGTCAAGCTGGGATGGGCGCATGGCGCGCTGCTGACTACCTTCCCTGGTGACACGACCATGGCGACTGTGGATCAGGTGCGAGCCTTTGCCAAAGGCGGCTCGGCGCGCATTCAGCGCTAGGAAAAAACAAGCGTGGGCCCGGAGGCCGGCGCTACAGTTTCATGCACCGCAGGTCGGTAACGCCGGTGGGGGACTAACAACAATTAAGGAAAATTGGGAGATTGTATGTCGGAAGGAATGTGTGATATTGGCCTGATCGGCCTCGCTGTGATGGGACAAAATCTTGTCCTCAACATGAACGACCACGGCTTCAAAGTGGCCGTTTTTAACCGCACTGTATCGAAGGTGGATGACTTCATCGCAAACGAAGCCAACGGAACGCAGGTGGTGGGCGCGCATTCGTTGGAAGAGTTCGCGAAACTGCTGAAGCGGCCGCGCCGCGTGATGCTGATGGTCAAAGCCGGCGATAGCGTAGACCAGACGATTGAGCATGTGCTGCCCTATCTTGAAAAGGGCGACATTATTATTGACGGCGGGAACTCGCTGTTTACCGATTCCAACCGCCGGACCAAAGACCTGGCCGCAAAAGGCATTTTGTTCATCGGCACAGGCGTTTCCGGCGGCGAAGAGGGCGCGCGCTTTGGCCCTTCGATTATGCCGGGCGGCAATCCGGCAGCGTGGCCGCACGTGAAGGATATCTTCCAGGCCATCGCCGCCAAGGTCGAAGACGGAACNNTGATCTGCGAGGCCTACGACCTGCTGCAACGCGGGCTTGGCCTGACTGCCGATGAGCTGCACACGGTTTTCGCAGAATGGAACAAGGGTGAGTTAGATAGCTACCTGATCGAGATTTCGAGAGACATTTTTGCCAAGAAAGACGAAGACGGCAAGCCGATTGTCGATAAGATTCTGGACACAGCCGGCCAGAAGGGCACGGGCAAGTGGACGGCAATCAGCGCACTCGATCTGGGCCAGCCGCTGACTCTGATCGGCGAATCGGTTTTCGCGCGCTGCCTGTCGGCGCTGAAGGAAGAGCGCGTGGAGGCGTCGAAGATTTTACAGGGGCCGGCGACCAAGGTTGCTGTGGGCGACCGCACTACATTCATCGAGAACGTGCGGTGCGCGCTTTACTGCTCCAAGATCGTCTCCTACGCGCAGGGTTATATGCTGCTCAAGGCCGCCGCCAAGGAGAATGGCTGGAATCTGAACTTTGGCGGAATCGCGCTGATGTGGCGCGGCGGATGCATCATTCGCAGCCAGTTTCTGGGCAAGATCAAAGATGCTTACGACAAGAAACCCGCGCCGGAAAATCTTCTGCTGGACAGCTTCTTCACCGCGGCGATCAGCAAGTACCAGGCTTCGTGGCGCAAGGCGCTGGTTCATGCCATCGAGCTGGGTATTCCCACGCCCGTATTCTCCTCCGCACTCTCGTTCTTCGACGGCTATCGCACGGCGCGGCTGCCCGCTAATCTGCTGCAAGCGCAACGCGATTACTTTGGCGCGCACACTTATGAGCGCACTGACAAACCGCGGGGCGAGTTCTTCCACACTAACTGGACCGGACGCGGAGGACGGGTTTCATCCTCGACTTATACCGTTTAGTCAAGGCCATGTTACAGAAAGAAAGGCCACGCTTTTCTCTAATAGGTAAAGCGTGGCCTTTTGTATGTTATCTCAACTTACTTGTGTCAGCGCATGCTCTCGACAGGAGCCGGATCCATGTCGCTATAGACTTGATTTTCTCCACCCATGCCCCAGCAGAAGCTATAGGCTTGCGTACCCACACCCGCATGAATTGACCATACGGGGGAAGAGACAACATCCCGGTTGGCCATGATGAGATGGCGCGTCTCGTCGGGCGCTCCCATCAGATGAATGACACGCGCATTTTCGGGCAGATTGAAGTACATGTAGATTTCCGTGCGGCGATCATGGGTGTGGGCCGGCAAGGTGTTCCACGAACTGCCGGGATGCAGATGAGTCACGCCCATCACGAGCTGGCAGCTTCTGGCGCCCTCCAGGTAAATGTATTTGTAGATAGTGCGGTGATTGCAGTTTTCCGCGCTGCCAAGTTCGGTGGGATTGGCTTCTTCCTTACGCACCAGAGCTACGGGATAAACGGCGTGCGCCGGGTAACTCAACAGGTAGAAGACGGCGGGATTTATCTTGTCCTTTGATTCGAAATTGACTTCAGCGTTGCCTCGGCCGATGTAGAGCACGTCGAGATTGTTCAAATCGTAACTCTTACCTCCGACCTTTATGATGCCGTTGCCGCCGATGTTCAAAGCGCCTAGCTCGCGGCGCTCGGTAAAGTACGCTGCTCGCAGTTGCGGGTATGCCGGCAACGTAATCGGAGTGTCCACGGGCGCAGCCATGCCGATCGCGACGCGGTCGGCATCCACAACATAATTGAAATTAATCTTGCCTGGCTCGTAGAGAGTGTTGTGCAAAAAGCTCTCGCGGAGTTCCGCTGTTGTCATGCGCGGAAAGCGCACAGGGTCGGCCATCACAATTGTTTTCATCGTTTATCCTCCACGTGCTAAGTTCATTTTACTGCTTGGGAGCTTGCAAGGGATCCCAGTTGTCGGCGCCGCGCAGCATGTCAGAAGTCGCAACAAGGCCGTGTTAGGGCGTCGAGGAGGACCGTTTTACCGCGGCCCAACCTGGCGTTGGCGGCGCCTGCGGCGTCGGTGGGGTTGCTGGAGCTGGACGCGGCGTGGGTGTTCTGCACGCCCGGCATCAAGTAACCAAAGTCGGTGGCGCGGCAGGGGCTTATCGATTGTCAGGATTCAGCTAGCGGTCTCGATGATCAGTTCGAGAAGAACCTGGATTGGCTTTGTGATTCTTAGCTCCTGCGCCGGCATTGGTTGATTTAAGCGCCGCGCGGTTTTCCATGCCTTGCGCGGTTTGAGCCATGCGCAGGTGCTGTTCCATTAGTTTTCGCGCTTCTACGGGGTCGCGCGCACGAATGGCGCGATAAATCCTGCGGTGCATCTCCGCGGATTCACGCAGGTCGGTGGAGCGTTCAACGGTCTTGCTGCGCTTGTCATACAGTGACGACGTGATGGTCTCCATCAGCGCGGCCAGGATGGGATTGCCGGAAGCCTGAGAGAGAATGCGGTGAAAAAGCACGTCGTGAATCAGAAAATCAGAGGGATTGTCCACGGAGGCAAAGATCTCGGCTACCTCTTCGGCCAGCGCGGTATGATGCTCTTCCTTGCCGCGTTCAGCAGCCAGGGACGCAAGATGACTCTCCAGGATCAAGCGCACTTCAAACATATGCCAGGACTGAAAGCCGTGCAGAACGCCTATCAAGTTAAAGGATGCCTTGCCGAATTCGGCCGGACCATCGGCGATGAAAGTACCGACCCCATGCCGTACCTTCATCACTCCCATGGCCGCCAGGTAGCCGATGCCGGTACGCAAGCTGGCGCGGCTGATCTTCAAGGAGCGGGCAAACTCGCGTTCCGGAGGGATTTTGTCTCCCAGTTGCAGCGTGCCGTTCTCAATGAGAGAGCGAATGTGGTTGACCACATGCATGGTCCGCTGGGTATCCGGCAAATCCTGTTTCATCCGCGGCATAAAGGGCTTAACCTTGTTGCATCGCCTGAAATGGGGGTCAAGAATGAGATTATCACTGAATACCCTTTGCCGCGCCAGAGAATTATTTTATCCGCAGTCCAGAGGATTGCGGAGCCGGTGTATACTGTGGTCTGACCTCTCTGGTGGTCAACCTCAACGCTCCTACGGAAGGGCAGAGAATTAGTCATGCTGATCCACGAAGATCGATTGTTTCCCGCCGAAACAGCAGTACGAAAGATTGCTAAAGCACTTTACGCGCAGGTCCGCAACTTGCCCATTATCAGTCCGCACGGGCATACGCAGGCGGGATGGTTTGCGAAAAACGAGCCATTCCCCGACCCGGCCAAGCTGCTGGTGCAGCCCGATCACTACGTCTTTCGAATGCTTTACAGCCAAGGCGTCTCCCTGGATGACCTCGAGATTGGCAAAGCGGAACTGAAGAACCCTCGCAAGGTGTGGAGCATCTTCGCCAGCAACTATCATCTGTTCCGCGGAACGCCCTCGCGCATGTGGATGGATTTTGTTTTTCAGGAAGTCTTCGGGCTGGAGCAGAGATTTTCCGCCAAGACGGCCGATCTCTTCTATGACACCATCGTCGAAATGCTGAAGAAGCCGGAGTTTTTGCCTCGCGCATTGTTTGAGCGCTTCAATATCGAGGTGCTATCAACTACCGAGTCGCCGCTGGATTCGCTGGACGATCACAAGGCGATCCGTGAATCAGGCTGGAAAGCGAGGATAGTGCCCGCCTTCCGGCCCGACTCGGTGGTTGATCCGGAGTTTGACGGATTCTCGCAGTCGATCCATAAATTGGGCGAGCAGAATGGCGAAGACGCCTCGACCTGGAGCGGCTACTTGAACGCACTGCGCAAGGCGCGCTTGCGGTTTAAGTCGCTGGGCTGCACCTCGACCGACCATGGGCATCTGACCGCTGAAACCGCCGACCTGCCTTTGTCCGAAGCCACCGAATTGTTCAACAAGGTTTTCACGGGCAAGGCCGACAAGCGGCAACAGGCGCTGTTCCAGGCGCAGATGCTGACCGAGATGGCGCAAATGAGCCTGGAGGATGGGCTGGTCATGCAGATTCATCCCGGAAGCACGCGCAACCACAACTGCAAGCTCTATGAGAAATATGGCCGCGATGTGGGCGCCGATATTCCCCGGCCAACCAATTACGTAGACGCGCTGCGGCCTCTGCTGAACCGCTTTGGCAACGAGAGCAAGCTGACGCTCATTCTTTTTACGCTGGATGAATCGACCTATAGCCGCGAACTGGCTCCGCTAGCGGGGCACTATCCCTGCCTACGGCTGGGGCCAGCGTGGTGGTTCAATGACAGCCCTGAGGGCATGATGCGCTTTCGCCAGCAGGTGACCGAGACGGCGGGCTTCTACAACACGGTTGGTTTCAACGACGATACGCGGGCCTTTCTCTCCATTCCCGCGCGGCACGATGTGGCGCGGCGCATCGATTGCGCCTTCCTTGCCCGGCTGGTCGCCGAACACCGGCTAGACGAGGATGAAGCATTTGAAGTAGCGTACGAATTGACCTACGGGTTGGTGAAAAAGGCATACAAACTGTAAGGAGAGAAAGACCATGGGCAAGCCGGATTCCGGAGCATTGAGCGGGGTGGGGATTTCACCAGACACGAGGTTAGGTTTTGTGCGCTGGGGCATCTGCGCCATGCTCTTTGCCGCTACTACGATCAATTACATGGACCGGCAGGTGCTGGCGCTCTTGAAGCCAACCCTCATGCACAGCGCGGCCCAGGGTGGCATCGGCCTGACAGAAGACAGTTTCGGGACCATAGTGGCATGCTTTACTTTTTTCTATGCGCTCGGGCAACTGGGAGCAGGGCGTTTTGTCGACAAGGTTGGCACGCGCATTGGCTACATGGCCATCATGGCCGTCTGGAGCCTCTCTGCGATGAGTCATGCGCTGGTCAATTCGGTGCTTGAGCTTGGCTTTGCGCGTTCCTTCCTGGGGTTAGGCGAGTCCGGCAACTTTCCCGCCGCCAACAAAACAAATGCCGAGTGGTTCCCGCAGAAAGAGCGCTCATTCTCTTTTGGAATCTTCAACTGCGGCGCCAATGTCGGCGTGATCCTGGCCACGCTCTTGGTTCCCCTCGCAGTCCACTACTTTGGATGGCACTCCGCCTTTCTGATCACCGGATTTTTCTCGGCGTCGTGGATACTGCTGTGGTTCCTCAAATACCACAAACCTGCCGAGCATCCCACGCTCAAGGTTGCCGAACTTTCCTATATCAACCAGGATCCCCCAGAGAAGCCTGGTCCATCCATGCCATGGATCAAGTTGTTTGGTTATCGCCAGACTTGGGCGTATGCCATCCCCAAGTTTCTTACTGATCCCATCTGGTGGTTCTATCTCTATTGGCTGCCGGGTTACTTCAGCACTCAATTCAATCTGAGCCTTGTAGGTTTGGGGTTGCCGATTCTGATTGTTTACAACTCCTCGGCCATCGGAAGCATCTACGGCGGCTACTTGCCTGCGTCCTTTATCCGCATTGGTTTTTCGGCAACACGCGCGCGGGTGGCAGCCATGCTTCTCTGCGCATGCCTTGTTGTACCTGTATTTTTAATCAACTACCTTCACGCGGACAACTTTGGGAAGTGGGCCGCAATCGGACTACTGAGCCTGGCCGCGGCCGCGCACCAGGGCTGGTCGGCTAACCTCTTTACCACGGCCTCGGATATGTTTCCGCGCAGCGCCGTGGGCTCGGCTACCGGAATCGGCACTATGACAGGAGCCATTGGCGGCGTCCTCATTGCGAAATTGGCCGGTCACATACTGCAATTATCGGGCAGCTATTCGCTCCTGTTTATCATCGCCGCCAGCGTCTATCTTTTGTCGCTGCTCATCAATGTCCTGCTCGCTCCGGGACTGAAAAGGGTGGATTTAACCGCATGAGTCTTTACTGTGCAGTTGGAAGCGTCGATACCGACCTGACTTCCCAGCAGTTAAACGATCTGCTTGTGGAGGGTTTGGCCAAACTCGGGGCACGCAACAAAGTGCTGGCCGTCCCGCCTGATCAAACCCGCGCCCACTCCCGCGCCGGCGATCTGACGCGCTACGCGTGGAAGCATTATGGCGACCGGCTCAAGGCGGTTCTGCCGGCGCTGGGAACACATGTTGCAATGAATCCCGAGCGGGTCGCAGCCATGTTCGGCGAAATGCCGTTTGATCTCTTCAAGGTTCATAACTGGCGCACCGACATCGAGACCGTAGGCGAGGTTCCCGCCGAGTTTATCAGAGAGCAATCAGAAGGCAAGCTGAGTTATGCCTACCCGGCGCAGGTCAATAAGCTCATCTCGCGGGGCGGCTTCGATCTGATTCTCTCCATCGGCCAGGTTGTGCCGCATGAAGTCATCGGCATGGCCAACTACAACAAGAATATTCTGGTGGGCACGGGAGGGCGCGACGGTATCAACCGTAGCCACTATCTGGGCGCAGTATACGGCATGGAACGGATCATGGGCCGCGCCATCAACCCTGTCCGTAACGTGCTCAACTATGCCGCCGATCACTTCCTCAAGCACCTGCCCATTGTTTATGTGCAGACTGTGGTGAGCCGCCGATCCGACGGCGGGCTGGCCGTGCGCGGACTTTATATAGGCGACGATGTCGAGTGCTTCCAGAGAGCCGCGGAACTCAGCCTGAAGGTGAACTTTGAGATGCTCGATGAGCCGATCAAGAAGGCTGTCGTCTATCTCGACCCCGAGGAATTTCACTCCACCTGGCTGGGCAACAAGGCCATCTATCGCACCCGCATGGCGCTGGCCGATGGCGCGGAGTTGATTGTGCTGGCGCCGGCAGTCAAGGAATTCGGCGAAGACAAAACCATCGATAGCCTCATCCGCAAATACGGTTATTACGGCACCCCGGCGACACTCAAGGCGGTCGAAGCGAATGCTGATTTAGCCAACGATCTGAGCGCCGCCGCGCACCTGATTCACGGCTCATCAGAAGGGCGCTTCAAAATTACCTGGTGCCCCGGACACCTCAGCAAGGAAGAGGTTGAGGGAGTCGGCTTCAGTTATGGAGATTTGAACGCGATGCTCAAGCGCTACGACCCGAGCAAGCTTAGCCTCGGCGTGAATCAGGTCGATGGTGAAGAGATTTTCTTCATCTCCAACCCTGGGCTGGGGCTGTGGGCGCACCGCAGCCGCTTTTAAGTGGAAGAGGATGTGGAAACGAGAAGCATGAAACTTCCAAAATATTCCGTTGGAACCGGAGACCGGTTTGCGCACCAGGCCAAGGCACAGTTGCAGGCCTGCATCAAGGCACTTGAGGCCGGCGTGGAGGTGGTTCCGGTATGGAACAAATCGAACCGGGAGCATATCATTATCGGCTCCGAGCCGGCTTCGACACGCGCTGCCGCCGATGCCGCCGTCAAGGCGCTGGGCTGGAAGCTGCCGTACTTCTGCGACGCTGATCACATCACATTGCAGACCGTTGGCCGTTTTCTTGATGCGTGTGACTTTTATACGCACGATGTAGCCGACTTTATCGGCCAGCCTGCGCCGGAAGCAGACATCGATCAATTTGTTGGCAAGCATACAGGATTGCTGGGACACATTCAGCTCGAAGGAGTCAGCGAGAGCTTCGAGATCACGCCGGAGACTCTGCGCCAGACCGCGCAGAAGTATCTGACCGCGGTGAAGAAGGCTGGCGAGATCTATCGGGCAATCGAGGCAGCCAAAGGGGAAGGGAACTTTATCGCAGAAGTTTCGATGGACGAGACTGACAGCGCGCAGAGTCCCGTCGAGCTGCTCATTATTCTGGCGGCCATCAGCGATGAAGGCATTCCGGTGCAGACCCTAGCGCCCAAGTTCAGCGGCCGCTTCAATAAGGGTGTGGACTATGTGGGCGATGTGGCGCAATTTGAGCGCGAGTTTGCACTGGATGTCGCGGCCATCGCTTACGCAGTCAAGCACTTTGGCCTGCCTGGAAATCTCAAGCTGAGCGTGCATTCCGGCAGCGATAAGTTTTCCATTTATCCCGCAATTCACTCGACGATGAAGAAATTTGACGCTGGCGTTCACCTGAAGACCGCGGGAACCACGTGGCTGGAAGAATTGATTGGACTGGCTGAAGCCGGAGGCGAAGGACCCAAGCTGGCCAAGGAGATTTACGCCAAGGCTTTCGCGAATCGCGATGTGCTGTGCGAGCCTTACGCTACGGTCATTGATATTGACCCAGCTAAACTTCCGTCGCCCACAGAAGTAAACGGCTGGACAAGCAAGCAGTTCACCTCGGCCTTGCGCCATGTGCCGTCCGCGGCTGCATACAACGCCAGCCTGCGCCAGTTGTTGCATGTAGGCTTCAAGGTCGCGGCCAAGATGGGGCCACGTTACCTCAGCCTGTTGGAAGCCAATGAAGCCGTTATCTCGAAGAACGTGACCGAGAACCTATTCAAACGGCACATCGCTCCGGTCTTTCTTGGGCAAAGCGATTGACTCGGTCCTGGCGTGTACTTGCGCTTTGAAGTTCCTTTGATCTGGATGAAGAGACAAACTACGAAAGGGAGTGCGAAATGGGAAAAACGGAAGCCGCAGGAAGTGAGCAGAAGCAAGGGTGCGGGCAATGCGTCTTCGATCTGGCAGAATTGACGAAGATGTACGACTTCAGCGGAAAGACGGTGGCCATCACCGGTGGCTCTGGAGTTCTGGGAGGTGAAATTGTTTGCGCGCTGGTCGGATGTGGCGCACATGTCGCGTCATTAGACGTCAATATCGACGCCAGCAAGGCGCTGGTGGAGCGCATGGGAGAGCGCGGAAAGCAGATTTCCCTTTTCAAGTGCGATGTGCTTGATCGCGAAAATATTTTTCGGACTGCTCAAGAGGTGGTGGGCCGATTGGGCAAGCTGGATTGCCTGATCAACGGCGCGGGAGGCAATAAGCCCCAGGCCACCACCAGCGCTGAATTGAAATTCTTCGATCTGCCGCCGGACGCCATACGCTGGGTCTTCGACCTGAATGTGCTGGGCACGATTCTACCCTCGCAGGCTTTTGGCAAAGTCATGGCGGAGCAGGGCTACGGCAACATTCTGAATATATCTTCCATGAACTCCTTCCGGCCGCTGACTCGCATTCCCGCCTACTCGGCGGCAAAGGCGGCGGTGAGCAACTTTACGCAATGGCTGGCCGTGCACATGGCTCAGGAATACTCGCCGAAGATTCGCGTGAACGCCATCGCGCCGGGATTTTTCCTCACCAATCAGAACCGTTTTCTGATGACCGACAAGGAGACGGGCGAGTGGACCCCGCGCGGCAAGACAGTCATCGGGCACACGCCGATGGGGCGCCTGGGCGACCCCAAGGATCTGCTGGGAGGCGTGCTATGGCTGCTCTCGCCGGCTTCGGATTTCGTGACAGGCGTGGTGATTCCAATCGATGGCGGATTTTCCGCGTTCAGCGGCGTGTAGAAATCAAGAGAGCAGAAAACAAGAGAGCAGAAAACAAGAGGCTGCGCCGGTCGGCGCAGCCTCTTTGCTTAAAGCAACATTGGTGAAGTGCATTCAATCGGTGGAAGCGTGGCAGGGGCCGGGCTGGTTCTAATGTGCCGGCAATGAAGGATCTGGATCTCGCTTCGGCTTTCGCATTAGCAGCACCAAAGGGGCGGTCAGCAGGAATAGCCATGCCATCACACGAAACACGTCGATGTAGCTGAGCAATGTGGCTTGCTGNNAATCCAAGAGCCTGGTGCGTGGAGGTCACGGTGTCGGAGCCGTGCTGCGCGAACATTGCCCCAGCCTGATTCTGCGCCTGCTGGAGTTGCGGATTGGAGAGCGATAGGTTGCCGGCAAGACTGCCCTGATGGAACTGCGACCGGCGAGCCAGCAAAGTCGTCACGAAGGATATTCCCATGCTGGACCCAATATTGCGCATTACGCTGTACAGGCTGGTGGCGTAGGGTGTTTCTTCCTTCGGGATAGGGTTCATGATAAGCAGGGTCAATGGCAGGAAGATCAACGTTTGACCTATCCCTTGATTGATCTGATGGATCAAAATGTCCCATGTTCCAGAGTTCAGGTCCATTCTCGAATAGCCGAAGAACGCCATGCTTCCTGTGAGGCATCCGAGAACCACCATCCATCGGTAGTCCCAACGCTTACCCAGCAGGTAGCCGACTACCGGCATGCAAACTGCCGTGGCAATCCCCCGCGGGCTTGTCCAGAAGCCGGCTGTCTGGGCAGTCCAGCCAAGCAATTCCTGCATGAACAGTGGCAGAGACACGAGGCTGCCGTAGAGCACAAACCCGAGCACCGTTGTGATCACGATACCGACCGCGAAGGATCGATGCCTGAACAGCGACAGCTTGACGAGGGGCTGCGGTGTCTGCAATTCGCGAATGATGAACGCAGTCAGCATGACGGCCGCGGTGATGGCCAGAGTTATGATGAAGCGAGAGCCGAACCAGTCGTCTTCCTGCCCTTTATCCAACATGATTTGCAGGGCGCCCATGCCGATGGCCAGCATTCCCATGCCCCAGGCATCGAACCGCATGGTTCCGCGCTTGATATACGAAGGGTCAACCACAAAGAGAGAGATCAGGATGAGGCTGATGATTCCGATGGGCAGGTTGATATAGAAGACCCAGCGCCAGGAGTAGTTATCCGTGATCCAGCCGCCCAACGTTGGTCCCAGCACCGGGGCCGCGATAATGCCCAGGCTCCAAAACGCCATCGCTTTTCCGCGTTCGCTTCCGGGAAATTCTTCCAGCATCACGGATTGGGATAGAGGCTGCAATCCGCCGCCGGTGATGCCTTGCATGACCCGGAAGAAGATCAGCAAAGGAAGGTTGGGCGCCAGGCCACAGAGAACGCTGAACAGAGTAAACCCGGTCACCACCGTCAACAATAATCGTTTGCGTCCAAAATAGTTTGAAAGCCAGCCGGAGATCGGCAGGATGATTGCATTGGCAACAATATAGGAGGTGAGAACCCAGGTGGCTTCGTCGACCGTTGAAGAGAGACTCCCTGCGATATGCGGGAGGCTTACATTGACCACCGAGGTGTCCAGCACCTCCATGACCGCGCTGGACATGACGGCAATGGCGACCAGCCATCGCCGTGAAAAGAACCGCGTTTCTGCCGGAACTGACATCGTGGACTGCTTTCAATAGTAACCGACCCATGCAACGACGTCGTTCATGTGCAAACAGGCGTAATATGTCTTCATGAGGCGTCTCACTGCGATCTCGCTGATTGTCGTTGGAATTGCGCTTCCGGCCTGCGCCCAGCGCTCCGCATCTCGCGGAGGCTTCTCGGGCCACTCCGGATCCGCGTTTCACGGGGGCTTCAGCGCTTCGGTTCCGAGTAGATTTGCAGGCTCTCCCCGCTATACCGGCAGCAGATCTCTCAGCACGGCCCGCGACTCCCAGAGAGGCAGTGTCGGCAATTTCAGCGCTCGCCCAGCCTACACCGCGGCCAATCGCTATCGCAGGCCATACCGGCCGACTTCCAGAGCGGGGATTCCCTACGCGGTTGCGCCATGGACGGGATGGGTAAGCCCTTATATTCCGGGATACCAGGATGACAGCGACTATGGCGTTTCACCGGTCGCACCGAACTATGTGTCCGGGGGATACGATGGACAGCCCCTTGAGCAGGATCAGCCCGCGCCTCGTGGCCCCAACTTGCCCTCTTCTGATCAGTCGCATCCGTCCCCAGCCTCGGACAGCGAGGAGGCGGTTACGCTCGTCTTTAAAGATGGGCGCCCCGCGGAGAAAATTCAAAATTACATTCTGACCCGAACCACAATTTACGTCCTGGATCAGCGTCACCGTGTTATCCCAACTGACCTGCTCGACTTGGCTGCGACAGCGAATGTGAATCACGGCGCCGGAATTGATTTTCAACTTCCCGGCGCTCACAAGTAGTTGACGCCACACTCAAGAACCGGCGCTGGCATTACGCCAGATGCTTCTTGAGAAAACGCAGTGTCCGTTCTCGCGCCTCAAGTGCAGCCTCTTTGTTGTAGCTCCCCGCGCATCACAGTTGAAACCGTTTTCCGCGGCGAGACACAAGATCAATCGTTACGCGAAATCGATCTTCATGGTGAATCCTATCTCCGCGGCCGGTACCTCAGGCATAGTCACGCGCAGAGCCTCGTCATCCTGGCGCCACTGAACTTGTGCGCCGTAGCCAAGGATCTGCACCCGCTGAATTTTGCCCGGCTTCTGCGGACTGGCCAGACCCAGTGCGCGCACCGCGGCCGACTTTGGCCAGCCCATAACAAAGGCGTAAATCGAGCTGTCTTTGGCTGTGAAACGGATGTCTTCGGCTGTCAGCGCCTTCTGCTTGTCCTCGTTAAAATTGCCGGTGTCGATCTTCTGCGCCGTGGCTGGCCCTTCGCCGTAGATCTTCCACGGGCGGGAGGAGAAGATGCCCTCGCCGTTGACCGCGATCCACGCGGTTATTCCATCCAGAACCTTCCGCTCCTCGGCATCGAGTTCGCCGGAGTTGGGCAGCGGAAAATTCAGCAGCAGGTTGCCGTTCTTGCTGGCCACATCGACGAGTAGATCAAGAACCTTTTTTGGCGTCTTGTAATGGATGCCGCGTTTGTAGTGCCATTCGCCGATGCAGGTGTCGGTTTGCCAGGGATAGGCGGCGATGCCATCCTCCACGCCGCGCTCGTGGTCCAGCAGGCAAGTGCCAACCGCGCAATCGGTGCTTTCCTTGCTGGTGTAGACGCTCTCGATGCGGCCCGCGCGTGCCTGGGCGCCAACGTTGTAGAGATGCGAGACCATGCGCAAGCCGTAATCCTCGAAGGGCAGGTGGCCATCGGTGTAGAGAAAGTCCGGCTGGTACTTGTCGATCAGGTCGGTCATGCGATCAAGGTAGTGGCGTTTCCAGGAATCTGGAATGCCATCATCGTTCCAGTCCAGTTTGTCTGCGAAGCGCGCTGAATCGGCGTCGTGATAGAGATCCTCGAAGCGCGGATCGGCGCCATCGTAGGCAACGCCTGCCAAGGGGCCGGTCTTGTCCGCGCCATGACTCACTGCCCACCACTTGTAGCTGATCCAGAGATGCTCGCTGACGCCGAAGCGCAGGCCATGATCGAGCGCCGCCTTGCGCCAGATGCCGACAATGTCTTTCTTCGGTCCCATGTTGACCGAGTTCCAGCGCGTGTACTTGGAATCCCAGAGGTCGAAGTTGTCGTGATGCACGCCCATGCTGACGAAGTAGCGCGCACCGGCCTTCTTGTACAGGTCCATCAGGTAGTTCGGATCCCATTTGTCGGCATGCCACTTGTCGACCAGGTCTTTGTAGCCAACCTTCGATGGATGGCCGTACGTCTCCACATGGTAGAGGTACTGATCTGAGCCTTGCATGTACATGTTGCGCGCGTACCAGTCGCCGTCCTCGATGGCCGACTGCGGACCCCAGTGCGACCAGATGCCGAACTTGGCGTCGCGGAACCAGTCGGGAATTTTGTAGGCGTGCAACGAGGAGCGTGTGGGTTGAAAGGGAGGGTTAGCTGTCGCGTTCTGTGCGAGCGGCAAACGAGGCAGCGCCAGAACAGAACACGCACTACCCATCCAACGAAGCATTTCACGCCGATTGATTTCCATTCGATATTCTCCTGTGTTGAGCAGTTAGTGGTAGAAATCTAGCCAGAGGCCCCACCCCTGGCAACGAACATGGATAGAACCATTCGAGCATTAGCGAAGAACAGTGCTGACTACGGAACCGCTGAACTGCAAGTCCACGCCTGTCTCATCCATCGCTGCACCGGCACCTCGATCTTTCCCTACCAGGACGAGGCGGAAACTGCGCGTCGCTGGAACTCGTGAATCTCTCAGATGCGGACCCGATTCACAAATTGCCCGTGGGCCGCGATCCCGTGTCCGCTCGCGCTCTAAAGAGGAAGCGCAATCTCAACCGACCCAACGCGGCCACTGGCAGGGTCGCGAACCACAACTCGCATTCTAGCCGCATCGACAGGCACATCGACACTCATGCGGTGAAAGAAACCCTCTTCGCTGGCCTTATCCAGCACCAGAGGAGGCATGGCAGCTTCAAGGTGCTGCTTGCTGCCGCCGAGTCTGCGACCGTCGGCGGCATACGCGGCCACGGCTATATCGAGTATGCCATGATACCGTCCATCTGCTGCGGTTGTGAGCATCAGTTGACGAGCCGTGATGGCGAAGCGGAGGCTGTAAGTTTGCACTTTATCCGGCACGGACTCGCCTGCGCTGTTATCCTTCTCTTTCGCTTTTGGCGCTTGCGCATTTGCTTGCGGAGAAACCGGCGAGGCAGGCTTTACCGGACCTTCAGGATCTATCTGCACTTTGAAAAGAATGGATTGCGCATCTGGCGCGCCATCAACAAGTGCGGCTTCCAGCGCATCCCGCCGCGCTGATACCGGGGCCACTACATCGGGATCATCCGCGTAGTAAGCACTCCGGTAAGAGAGATGATAGTTCTGTCCAGAATCCAGCTTCCTCAGACTGACGTGGATGCCACGCAAGCTGCCATCGAATTTGGCGTTCGCGGGCGAGTATGCGAGCGTGTAGTAATAGGATCCCTCATCGACTGCCCGCGCGGCGGCACGCGCCAGGTTGTTGGTGTTGACGAATGCCTCGCCGCCGGTAGCTTGGGCGATCTCCTTCATTGTGGCTTGAGTCGCGTCCAGCGTTTGATTCCAATTATTGGAGTTCTTCACGAAGACAGGATCGCCGCCAGACGTCAAGCTCGTAGGACTGCCTCCCGCGGAAAACGCCGGATCAGCCGCCAATCCGTGCGTATCGATGGGATATACGGCCGTCTGGCTTACCGCAAGTTCGGTCGAGACCTTGCGCACCTGCGCGGCAAGAACCTCGTAGTTGACTGCGCTCTCACTCATCCTCCCAAAACTGTTCGACCCTGCAGTGATTGTCGATGAATCACGTCCAGAGAGTATTCCCTGCTGCATTTTGCTTGTAGCACCGTCGGTTTGCTGTTGTAAAGCTCCCGCAATGTCTGAATCATCGCTGGTTGGCAGTTGCATGGACTGAAATGACTGAGAAAACCACAAAAGGTTTTTGCGCCCCGGTGCTGCAGCAAGGAATTGACCCATATCAGCGAATGCATCGAGAGTTTGTTGTGCTGCATGGACTCGTCTTGCGATGATTGCGGGATCGTTCGAAAGATAAGAAGGGATGCCCTTGGAGTCCGGTGAAAGATCGGAAGCGCCGCCCCAGGCGGTCAGCTTGGCATTGCCTGCCGGGCTGTTCATGGCAGCGATCAAGCGGCGCGAGTCGGCTGTGAAACCTTGCAGCATAGCCAGCCGATCGGCAAGTACAAAAATAGCCACCTGCGTTCCTGCGTCTTTGTTGCGAAGAAATCGGAGGATCTCGCCATGTGCCCACATCTGGGAATCCACAGGAGTGTTCAACTGGTCGAATAAGATTACGCACAATGGCCCCTTACTCGGCGCTGGCTCAAGGTTAACGAAGGTGTGAGCGGGCAAATCGAAATCCAGGTGAGGAGTGTCGCTCTGATCGATCTTCGGCGAATGTTCATCAAAGCTATTAATCGATTGACGAATTCCATTTTCTATCACTTCGAAATCGTTTTTGGAAAGACCCTGAATTGGCGTGCCACTTGGACCACTCACGTGGACATCCACTAAGACAAGCCGTGTCGTGATGTGCAGCACCGTCTGGCTTTCATTGTTGGGCGCGACTTCATCTGATGCATGAGTCCGAGTTGGGGCGTTCCCCTGTGCCGAGAGCCCGGTAGAGTTGAAAAGACACGAGAATATCGCGAAGGCTGCACCGGCAAGTATAAGTCTCTTCGTAAACGTTTGTTGCTCCCATATCATCTGCTCGCGAATTCTCGAATGCCAATTGATACGCATTACCTACCTCACGGCACTTCCATACGATTGAGATGCGCTGCCAGTGTAGATCATGACAGGTCATCACCACAATCAGTTGGCGGTTTCGGTGAAGGTGACCGTAGCTCCGCCGAGCGCGAATTGATCCTGCGCGGTGACGGTCACAGTTCCCTTGGACGATGGCAGCGTCAGAGTGACCGAGGCGATCCCAGATGAATTGGTTATGGCAATCACCTTGCTACCGCTGGTTGTGCCTTTGGAGAGCGTGCCCGACGTGGTAGTAAACAGAATGCTCGCGCCGCTAGCCGAGCCTCCAACCTGGCCGGCAGACAGAGTAACAGTCAGCGGCTTCGACAGAGACGCTCCCGCATTGCCCGTCTGGTTGTTGCCCGACTCGACGGCGAACGCAACGGCGGGCTTGCCGACGACAATCCATCCGCCCTCGGTCTGCGTGGAAGTTCCGTCGCTGCCAGTGACGGTGTAGTGACAGAAGCCGGGGCTGTTGCTGGTGTTGATGGTAATGGTGGCTGGCTTGGTGGTGGTGATGGCTGCGTCGGTCAGCGTGATCGAACCGCGGCATGGCCTGATGCCCTCGAAGGCATCGAAGGCCGCCGAGGCCAGGGTCACCGAGGCCGTGCCGCTGACGATCTTCGGATGCACAATCCCCGTGCCCGATGCCGGAATCATCAGATCGTCCGGATTCAAATACCACTCCGCGGCGGGCTTGGAGGGCTGGCTACCGCTGACCACCAGCAGCGTGATGCTGTAAGGCGCAAAGCTCTGCGTCGCACTCCATGCAGAGGAGGTCGAAGGTGTGATTGCCGCGGGGTTGGTCGAAACCAGCGTGTACGCCGTATAAGTGGCGGCGCTGAAGCCGTTCAGGTTGAAGGTGACATTGGCCGTGTTGTTCGGATCCTTGTTCAGGACCATGATCGTCATGGTCGTGCCGGCTGAGTCGAGCGCGGCGTAACTGGTGAACAGATCCTGATTGGCGCTGTTCCGATCCGAGACGGAGAGCGTACCGAATTTGTGCTTTGCCCCGTCGTATGTGGTGTATATCTTCATCGCCTGATAGTTGGGATGGGGCTGCTTGGTGGTGTCGTCGGTTGCGGACGGTCCACCCCAGCGCGTGGAAAAGCTCAGGCCTTCGCGGCCCATGACGCCAAAGGCATCTGCGTCGGAGAGCGCCGTGGAGAAGTCCCACTCGGACTGCGGAGCCATCCACGACTCCCACTCCGAGAAGGAGAGCGGCGTTCCCGGATAGATAGCGTTCACCATGGCCTTGAGTCGCGGGATGAGAAAGGTGACGCCGCGATTGGGCTGCGTTGTGGTAATCCAGTCCGCATCGATATCGTGGTTGTAATACAACGGATCCCAATAGGTGCGATAGACCATGCCAGCCGCGGCGCGCTTTTGCGAATTAGTAAATTTGGAGATATCAACTTTGGCTCCGACATAGGCATGAATGTCCAAGACATCGAGTGTACGCACGCTGTTGATCTGATCCAGCCAATTGATCTGGTTCAGCCACCAGGGCAGGAAGTCGATGCCGGCATGCGCGGCTCTGTCGTCTCCGGCGGGGCCGGCCGCCCAAAAGAAATTCCAGCAGCATGTGACGGGGCCGAAACCAACCGCGCTCGGATCCCATGTTCTCAGCTTGATCCCCGACAACTCAAATTGATTCGCCAACTCGGTGTATCCAGGGTGAACAGGATGAACGTCAGTGTGCGAGCCATCCCATATCTCCGGCTCATTGTCCATGTCGTAGAAGTGGCAACTGGCGATTGGCGAGTAGGGAACATTGCAGGCGGCGTTGCCAAAGGCCACGGAGAGCTCCTTGGCATACTCGTCGCGGTAGAGGCACTTGCCCGTGGTGCAGTCGCTGGCGGTATCGACCACCGGATAGTACGCATCTGTCACCTTCTCCGTGGTCACGCGCGTCTTGCAGTCCGGCTTCTGTCCGTTTCCGCCATCGGGATTGTTGGGATTGACCTTGCACTGAGGACCGAACTCCTTGACGGAATAGCTCCAATGGCCGGGTTCCTTGGCGGCCCAACCAAGTGTTGGCATGGTGGTGAGCATGCGGCTGCCGGCGTTTATGGCGTACCGCGTCATGGCAACCGAATCGATGCCTTTACCGCTTGAATCATTGAGGCCGAAGTCCTCGAAGAACCAGTCGCCACCCGCGTTGTAGGTGAAGGCCTTCCAGTTGTAATCCGAGGCCTCGTTGCCTCCAAAGCGCACGAACCCCGGAGCCAAGTTGGAAATATCGTTGGGGTTCAGGGTATTGATGCCGTAGATGTACGGGCTGATCTGGTGGCGATTGACCAAGGTGTTGATCGAGACGCTAATGTTGGCGCTGCCGGGCGATGTGATGGTAATGTTCGCCGTGCCCGTGGAAGCGGCGTAGGACGATGCGCTCTTGGAGTCGGGCGTATAGGCGACAGTGAGCGTATCGGTTCCCTTTGCCAGAGAGCCAGGCTGAACGTAAAATGTCGCGGAGCCAGAGTCCAGCTTCACCCGCTGGGAGGTGAAATTTCCGCTGGAGAGCACCACACTGCCGGTCGGCATCACGCTGCCGCCTTTGACGGTGGCAGTAACGATCAGGTTTTCCGCGTAGGGATGGGTGGCCTCTTCGGGCGTGACTGTCACTGTGGGCGAAGTGGGATTCTGGTTCGTCCCCCCGCCTGCCTGGCTTCCGCTGCCGAATGCCCCAACTGAGAGAGCCATGGCGAAAACGAAATGAACAAGGAATAGTCCTGCAAATCGATTCATACAAAAACCCTTCAACCCCTTCTGCGAAAGGCGTAAAAACCAGCACTCGCGCGTAGTATGCCGTTGCGGAATGCGTCCTCTAGTTGTTAGCCCGGCTGCGTTTCAGCTTGACGAGTACAACATCGTTGCTGTACACCGGCACGGTCAACTCAGCCGTACCATCCGGCCCGCTTTGCAGCACCTTGTCTGTCTCTGGCAGGTCGCGCGTCAGCTCGCGTAGGCGCGCCAGTTGCGCCACGCTCAAATCCTTGGGCATGCCCATCTCGATGTACG
The DNA here is from genome assembly GCA_003156235.1 of Acidobacteriaceae bacterium. Taxonomy (GTDB): domain Bacteria; phylum Acidobacteriota; class Terriglobia; order Terriglobales; family Acidobacteriaceae; genus Telmatobacter. Next base: position 14,499 of record PMGP01000143.1, on the reverse strand, counting down.
CAGAATACGCATCGTTGGCGCGATAGCCGGTGCGATACACTTCCACGCGGTATGCGGCATTAGGCGCAAGATGAGTTACCTGCAACTGAACCGGCACGGCAGCATGATTGGGAACCAGCTTGGTATAGAAGGGCCGATTGCTCACCTTCTGCTCCGGCTGCTCGAAATCCCAAATCACAGCCGCAACGTTTCCATCCTGCGTGGCCACCATCGCCTGCGGATCGCTTGTCTTGATACTCTCGCCTTGAAGCGCGTGAAGATATTTGTACGCAAAAAAGGCCGGCTTGCGAATGCCTTGCGGATTCAGCAGGCCAAATCCACCTTGAAATGGCGCCGTCGGCGGTCCGGGTTCTTCGAACAAATCCGTGTAGGTCCAGTAGCTCATCCCTTGCAGCAATCCCTGACTGGCTTTGAGCTTGGTCAGGATGTAAGGCGCGCTGATGTAGGAATCATGCACCGAATCGCGCGGCGTATAACTTGTGTTCCACTCGGTAAAGTACAGCGGAAGCGCGGGAAACGGCGAAGCCGAAATCTCCTTCCGCACGCGGCGAACATCGTCCAGAATCGCGTCCGGATTTGCCGATAACTTCGTATCGCCGACACCGTCTTGATCCAGAAAACCTCCATCGACGCCATAGGTGTGCGTTGTTACAAAGTCAACCGCTGCGCCGCTCTGCTTCACATGCGCGAGAAATTCCGGAACCCATGCGGCACCGGCAGTGCTCGGTCCTCCGACCCGCAACACAGGGTCAATGGCCTTGATCGTCTTCGACGTCAGATCGAAAAGCTCAAAGTAGGCCTTCTGATCGGCGCCTTCCCAGAAGCCGGAAAGGTTTGGCTCGTTCCACACTTCAAAAAACCACGTGCGCACTTCGTCCTTGCCATAGCGCTCCTCGATGTGCCGGATGTAAGCATCAATAAGGTCGCGCCAACCTTCCGGCTTCGGGTGCGAAGTATTGCCGTTCCAATAGAAGATGCTGTTCTGCGACGTTGCAAGCGCCTTGGGCGTGAAGCCGAGTTCGACAAACGGTCGGATGTGCCGGGCCAGCAAGTCGTCATAAAGCTCGTCAATCTTCGACCAGTTGTAGACGGTCTTTCCATCTTCGACACGCACTGTTCCCAACACATCGTGAAAAATCGCGTGAAAACGGATAGAACGAAAGCCGAGTTCATCCACAGCGAGCTTGAGTTGCGCCTGGCTGTCAGCGCGAATCAGCGTGCCAGGATAATCGGAGCCAACCGATAAATCGAAGAAGCGATCTACCGGCCCCGTCGAGTCTTGAAGATCAATGGCAATCGTACGAGACGAAGCTGGTTGCGATTGAGCCGCCAGAGATAGGGCAGATGAAGCAATAAAGAAACCGATGGCCAGGATAGAAAGCCGCTGTGGAACGGAATTGAACATGATATCTACTTCCTTCAAAGAAATTGGCTGACGAGATTGAAGCGAGTTCTTAGAGCGTTTTCATGCGTAGACAAAACTTTGGGTGCCCCATCCATTCCGCGTATTTTGCGGAATGGGTGGGAATGCACAACGAACGGATTCAACTGCAAACACCTGAGCTGAAAATGCTCTAGGGAACCTCTGATCAAGTCATTGTTGCGGTCCAACATTCCCTCAGGGGCTAAAGCCCGCATTGATTTTGCTGCATTTGCGGCACGACTAAAGTCGTGCCCTTTCAAAACATCGACTTATTCAGAGGTTCCCTAGCGGAGCAGTGATCCTCTCCAGGCCGCGAAAAGCGCCCTGGAGACGCGTGAACCCGTGCGGGGTTATTGAGCCGTTTCCGTGAAAGTAACTGAAGCTCCGCCGAGCGCGAACTGATCCTGCGCGGTGACGGTCACAGTTCCCTTGGACGAAGGCAGCGTCAGAGTGACTGAAGCGGTCCCCGATGAGTTGGTTGTGGCAATCACGCTGGTTCCGCTGGTGGTTCCATTGGAAAGTGTGCCCGCCGTGGTAGTGAACAGAATGCCCGCGCCATTGGACGAGCCGCCGGACTGTCCGGGACTCAACGTAACGGCGAGCGACTGCGAAAGAGCCGTTCCAGCGCTGCCCGTTTGGCCGTTGCCTGACTGGACGGCAAGCGTGGCGGCGGGTTTGCCCACGACGATCCAGCCGCCCTGGGCCTGGGTTGCTGTGCCATCGCTGCCCGTAACAGTAAAGTGGCAGAAACCGGAAGTGCTGCCTGCATTCACGGTGATGGTTGCGGGCTGGGTCGCAGTGATCGTAGCGTTGCCGATCAGCAGCGTTCCGTTGCATGCCGCCGCCCCCTCGTATGCGTCGAAGACCGCCGAGGAGAGCGTCACTGTGGCGCTGCCGCTCGTGATCGCCGGATGCAGGGTTGCCGTGCCCGAGGCGGGAATCATCAGGTCGTCGGGGTTGAGGCTCCACTCCGATACGGGTTTGGAGGCTTCGCTTCCGTTGATCACCAGCAGCGTGATGCTGTAGGGCGCGAAGATTTGGGTAGCGCTCCAGGACTGCGAACTGGAGGCAGAAATCGCGCTGGAGGAGGTTGAGGACAGCGTGTAGGCCACGTAGTTGGACGCGCTGAATCCGGAGAGGTTGAAGTTTGCCTGCGCCGCGTTGTTTGGATCCTTGTTGAGGACCATCACCGTCATCACCGTACCGGCAGAATTCAGCGAGGCGAAACTGCTGAACAGAGCAGAATTGCCGTTGTTGGTAGCAGAGATCGACAGCGGCTCGAACTGGTGATGCGCCCCGTCGTAATTGGTAAACAACTTCCAGGCCGGGTATTCGGGAGTCCCGGAGGTTGGGCCGCCCCAGCGCGAGGCAATGCCAAGTCCCTCGCGCCCGAAGACGCCTAAGGTATCCGCATCGGCGATTGCCGTCGAGAAATCCGTTCCAGCGTTAGCCGCAAGGCCCGCGCCCCATTCAGTAAAGGACAGGGGCGTGCCGGGATAGATTTCGTTGACCATGGCCTTCATGCGCGGGATCACGAAGGGAATGCCGGGGTTAGGCTCCTCATTGGTTGTATAAGTATTGTTCGTATCCTGGTTCACCGTGGCCGGATCCCAGTAAAAACCAGCGCACGCAACCGTGGCTGCCTTAAGCTGCGTGTTAGTGAAATTGGTGGTGGGGCCGCAGTCTGCATAGGCATGGATGTCGAAGACATCCAGCGTGCGCGCGCCGTTGGTTTTGTCCATCCAGTAGACCTGATTCAGCCACCAGGGCAAAAAGTCCACCCCGCCGTGGTTGCCCTTGTCATTGTTGTTGGAGCCGTTCCAGTAGAACCACCAGCAGCAGAAAACCGGACCAAACCGCACTGCCTCTGGATCCCATGACTTCAGATTCGTCGCTTCTTTCTCGTAGAGGTTGGCAAGTTCGTCATAGCCCGCAGGTGCGGGGTGTACATCCATGTGTGTGCCACTCCAGATATCGGGTTCGTTATCCATGTCGTAGAAGTGGCAGGAGGTGATCGACGAATAAGGCACCGAGCAAGTCTCGCTGCTGCCGTTGAAGGCCGCGGCCAGCGCCTTCGCCCAGGTTTCTCGGTCGATGCAGGTGCTTCCATCCGTAGTCCCCGACGGGCACTCCGATGCGGTGTCTACCAGCGGGTAGTAGGCCGTGGTCACGGCATTGGTGGTCACAGGCGACTTACTGGTGTTGCAGTTGCCGGTCGAGCCGGCTACCAAGCCGTTGCCAGCGTCTGTGTTGTTGGGATCGAAAGAACACTGAGCTCCGAATTTCGCAACGGAGAAGCTCCAGTTGCGATTGCTGCTGGTCTCGGCTTCCCCGGCCACCCAATCCATCATCGCCATCGTGGTCAGCGCATGGCTGCCGGCGTTTTGGGTTTGGGTGATCAGTCCAACCTGGTCGCCCGCGCCTCCATAGTCCTCGAAGTACCAGTCTCCGGCGGAATTGCGGGTTTGCAGCAGGTAGTTATAGTTCGAGGCGTCGTTGCCGCCCCATCGTGAATAGGTGAAGCCTGCGTCGGTGATGTCCGAAATCGTTTCGTCATTGTTCCCGTAAACAAACAGACTGATCTGATGGCGATTGGCCAGTGGATTGATATTGACTGTAACGGCCGTGACACTGCCTGCATAGACGGTAACCGAGCCGGTTCCCGAGGCAGAGTTGTACGAAGAGGAGCTGGCGGAGTCTGGGGTGTACTTGGCGGTCAGCGTGTCGAAGCCGGTAGCGAGCAATCCGGCGGTGATAACGATGGTGGCAGAGCCGGAGCTGAGTGTCGTGGAAGCAGAGGTATAGCTTCCGCTGGAAAGAACCACTGAGCCGGTGGGCGCGCCGCTCGTGCCGGAGACTGTTACCGTGACCGAGAGCGACTGCGCAGTGGTGATGCCGGACGAAGTGGGGTTGACGGCGACAGTGGGGGTGACCGGAGAGACGGCATTAACGGTAAGAGTCACACTCCCAGTGGCCGAATTGTAGCTGGTAGTATCATTCGGCGTGAACGTGACGGAGAGCGTTTGTGCACCGGCGGTGTTCATCACCGTGCCCGCTGCGGGCGTATAGACAAATGTGCCGGTGACATTCGCTGTTGCATTCAACTGCGTGCTGCTCAACGCCGTGCCGACTGTAACCGGCGCAGGCGTATTCCATGTGATCGTGGGAGTAACGGAGGATTGAGTGGCTTTGCCGCCACTGCCGCAACCGTTCAAGAAGATAACAACAACGATAATGGCAGTTAAGCAAGAAAAAACACTCTTCATTTGTAGAGAGACTCCTAGAGCGGCGCTATGCTGCTGTCCAGCTAGAGTGTTAAAAATCTCCGGCCGGGAACGAATGCCGCTCTCGGCCGGAAGGAGGATGAGACACAGGAGCTACTGCACGGTCACGCTCAGTTGGAATGTTTGCCCCGAGCAGGGATACAGCGTGGGATTTATCACTGACGGATTGCTGCCAGGAACAGTGCAGGCTTGCGTATTGCTTGTACTGCCAGACTGGTAGGGATCAGACCAAGCGTTGACCGTCACGGTACTCGTCCCCGTTGGAGTTGCGAACGCAAGACCACTTGTGCATCCAGTCGAACCCAGGATACCGGCAGACAAGACTCCGATAGCGGCGACCAGGAGGAACACATTCCAAGCTCCCGCGTGGGCTATAGCCTTCATACGCCGGCGTGCAAAGAGGAGCAGAAGGCCCGTGAATCCTGCTGCCCACCAGATCATCGTGCTTACGAGCGGCGTCTGCGGATCCTGATTGAGCGCGATCGTCAGCTTCACCGTCGGATTTGGAAAGTTACCGCTGGTTGTATTTGGTTGGCCAATGCTTGCCTGTCCGGGCGAAAACACGCAGCGAGCATTCGCGGGCAAGGTGGTGGGATCGCAACTGAACCCAATGACTCCGACAAAACCACCATAGGGAGTTATGGTGAAGGTCACCGAGCCGGGATTCGCGTTGCTGGTGGTCAAGCTCGTTGCGCTTGGAGTGATCGTTACCGATCCCTGCGTGCCCGATACGTCGAACGAGCTGCTAGCGGAAGTCGAGGGGCTGAAGTTGATATCTCCAGAATAGGTAGCCGTGATTGAGATGACATCGTACGCGACTCCTGCCGCGGGAGCGGCCGGATTGTAGGAGTAGGTAGCCTGATAGCCTCCGGTCCCTTGCGTCAACGTGCCAGTTCCGGTAGTCGAATGGCCGCCCGAATCGGTGACAGTGAAAGTCACCGTCCCTGTCGGAGTATAAGCAGAGGACGTGGCAACCGTCGCCGTAAGCAGCATCGCGGTTCCCGATGGCTGGCTGGATGGCTGGACGTAGAGTGTCGAATACGAAATTGTTGTGATGGAGGGCACCAGGGCTACAGCGACGGAGAGCGTGCCAGAGCTTGCTGAATAAGCGATGTTTCCTGAACCTCCGCCCAAGTATTCGGCTGTAATGCTGTGACTTCCGCCGGCAAGAACGCCACCGGCGAGCGTGAAGCTTACTGTTCCACTGGACAACGCCGAGGTCTGCTTGGTGATGCCGTCGACCACCAGGCTGACCGACCCGATCGGAGTTCCATTCGCAGCTACCACTGAGGCGACAGAGACGCTAAACGATACGGACTGGCCGAAAACAGGTGATCCGCTTGGCGACGTCTGCGTCACAGTGGTTTGCGTAGCCGCGGTCACCGCTGCAGCGCCAGTGATCACAATCGTCTGGCTAGCAGAGTTCGCGGCATTGCTGCTGAGCGTCAGTGTGTCTGTGTAGCTGCCTAATGCTGCATTGGAAGCGGGGTTAAACGTTGCTTCCACGCTGCAACTGGCACCTGCCGCCACCGTCGCGCCATTCGCGCAGGCGCCGGATTCGCTGCTCAGCAAGCTGAACTGCGTGGTGTCACCGGAAGCTGTTTCAAACGGAGTGGCAAACGTGAGCACGTAATTGCCCGCGTTCTCTACGGAATAGGTAACTGGATCGCTCGTAGAACCGGGCGACCATTTTCCTGCCGATTGCGTTGCGCTGGTGCGGGCAACCTCATACACGGCAGCGTTGGTGCTGTCGGTAACATAGACATTGCCGCTTGCATCCAGCGCCAGGCCGTAGGGATCTGCAACAACCGGCGTACCTGCCGCATTCAACTGACCCGTCACGTTGAGGGAACTTGTTGGCACCAAAGCCCCGGAGATGTTGGGAACGCGCCAGACCTTCTGGTTGCCTTGATCGACGACAAAGACCGCGCCGGAAGCATCGACAGCCACGCCCGACGGGGCGCTATAGCCGCTAAGAATCGCGCTTTGGACAGGTTTGCTGGTGGGCGCTTGCAGCTTGTACACATCACCGGTCGAGCTGTCCGCGATGTAGAGATTACCCTGCGCATCCAGCGCCAAGGCCGACGGGCTGGTCAAGCCAGATCCCAAAGCGATTGCAGGAGAAGTTTCCCAACCTGGGATGAACGGAAGATAGACGATGCGCTTGTTGCCGGTGTCAGCAATGTAAAGAGCGCCGGAACCATCGACGATGATCGCCTGCGGAGCATTCAGTGCGAGGCCTGCCAGCGTCGACGTGCTGCTCACTATGACGATCTGATTTGCGGTCGTCAGTGTGCCACCGACAACAGGAATCTCGACGATCCGATTGTTGCCGGTATCGGCGACAAACAGATTGCCTGCGCCATCCACGGCAACACCCTGGGGCGCGCTGAGTCCGCTGCCGAGCGCAACTGGGGTCGAGCTTCCGGCAGGAATCTCGTAGATGCTACTGGCGCCGGAGTCGGCGATATACAGATTGCCTGCCGTGTCCACCGCAGCGCCTTTCGGCGCGCTATAGCCACTACCTTTGCCCGAAAGCGTTCCTGGATCGATCGTCAAGCCGGCGCCAGTGCCAACACCAGACAGGTAGGCTGTTCCCAACACATTGTTGGAGGAGTCGATCAGAGTAAGAGCGGATTCCGCGACACCGGGAACAACGGGAGTATAACTAGCCGTTATCGTGCATATATTGCTGGCCGAATAGCCGTTCGACGCCGCACAAGTACCACCCGTAGTCTTGAACGCCCCGTTGTTGGAGATCACATTGATTGCCGCGGGTGTTACCGAGGCATTGAATACGACATAGGCGGTTGCGGTTACTGGGGCGCCAATCGTTGACGATCCAAAATTGACCTTTCCCACGGTAAACTTATTGATATTCGAATCCCCATTCCCATAGTAGACATTGCCCTGTCCATCTACGGCCACGGCACCCGACAGGCTCAAATTCAGAGGAGCGGACCATGAGTTAGTCGGCCCCCCGGCGAGAACGTACTGATCGCTCAGATTCAGAGCCGTCGTGCTTCCATTGGTCTCATTCGGAATGACCAATATAGCGCCATCGTTAGCGTAATTCATGCCGGCGTCGCTCACATACAGATTTCCCGCGCCATCGAAGGTGAGGCCAACCACCGAGGCATAGCCGGTACTGATGGTGACGGGTGTCGTGCTGTACTTGCCGCCGCTATAGGCCAATTCATAGATGCTGCTGCCCTGGGCAAAGTAAAGATTGTTATGAGAATCGACGGCCACGCCGGTGGAGAGGGAACCCAGGCCGGTCGGCAGTTGGGTTTGCTTCGTCAGATCGGCGGATGTTTCGATGATCGAATTGCTCGACCAGTCTGTGTAGAAGATATCTCCCGCCGCGTCCGTGGTGATGGCGCCCGCGGCCCACCAGCCGCCATCAATGGTGTTGCTGACGTATGTCGGCGTACTGCCGATCTGCAGGGCGCAATTCACGATGGGCGCCTGTATAACCTGGTTTGAGCCGCCAAATCCCTCGCTAATGTACGCGTAGGTCTTGGCAGGGTTGATATAAATGAAGATATCGCCCGACCAACTGTAGGCGAAGCCGGTGAAAACTTGCGTTGCAGCGCCGCCTCCGGCTGGCGTCTCATAGACGTTGCCGCTTCCGCCCTGGATGGTATACACATTGCCGCAAGCATCCAAAGCTACGCCGTTCTGACTGCCAGGCAGCCCGGTGGAAGGAACCGTCGTGTGGTTGTAAATAACTGCCGCCGGCGCGCTCGCGCTGGCCTCTGCGGCAAACAGCGCCAGAAGCGCGAGCATCATCAAGCCCGCCGCCCGCCGCGTCCAACCCTTCATCCAATCTTTGCTCAACATTTGAAGCCTCCAAAGTGTGGGCCGTGGCCGCACATTCATTCTGTTGTCCTGTTGCAATCTCTTCATAACCATTTCCTCGCTCTTCAAGCAAACTTTGCCGCATCGGGAGAGCGCTCAACGCGCTCTCCCGACACGCTCAGAAGTTGTACTTGAACCCAGCCTCAAGAACGCGGTTGGTGCCATTGCCAGACTTGAATTTGGTTTGGCCAAAGGAATAGCCGCCACCATTCATCACCACCATCCCATTCAGCGCCTGCTGAAGCGTCGTGTATACCGGGCAGGGGTTCTGATTCGGGGGGCAGTCTCCAATGACAAGGCTCAGCGGATTGCTCGGATCTTGCCCGCTAAACGAAATCAGGGGATGGTTGAGGAAATTGAATCCCGCAAGACGGAACTGCATGTTTTGGCGATCGCTGATCTTGAAATCCTTATACACCGACATGTCCCATTTGAAGAACTTCGGACCTTGGATATAAGGAAGGTGCCAGGCGCCCTCGGTTCCCTGAGCGGGTAGTCCGAAGCAGGCGCCATTCACATACTGATGATTGGCCTTGCTCAGCCAAGCGGCAGGATTGCACGTGACGGTTGGCTGCAAGGCGTAATCCGATGTGCCAAGCCATAAGTTGTTGTCGACCCGGACAGATGTCGCAGTAGTCGGCTCTAGGGGATTTGGGTAGTAGGTTGCACTGCCGCTAAAGTTGTAATTCGATTCGTAGCTATTCAAGACGGAAAGATCCGGTCCGGATTGCAAACCCACAATCCCCGACACTTCCCATCCGTTGACGAACCCGTCCATAATCCGGTTGCCGTGGAATTTGGATCCCTCCTGCCACGAATACGTTCCGTTGATGACATGGCGGCGATTGTAGGGGGCAATCCCATAATCGTGGTGCATATCTATCGGATCGGCGATGGCGCCGCTGTCCCAATTGCCGCCAACCGCAAGCGCCTTCGACCAGGTGTAGTTGGCGCCGAAGATGAGACTGCCGGCCTGCTTGTTCAACGAAGCCTGCATGGCGTTATAGTTGGCCCATGCCTGGTGGGAGGGAACTGTGATCTGAGTGTAATTCGGATAGGGGCGATAGTCGGAGGTGTTTGGAATGGAGTCAGCCGGATTCAGTTGATGGGTCACTGGATCAGGCGCGTAAAATGCGCCGAGCGGAACGACGTTCTGGTTCATAAGATTGGACTGCGTCGAGAGGCTGGAGCTTTGATTGCCCACGTAGGCCAACTCGGCCTGCATCTTCCATGGAAGGGACTGATCCACCGTGAAGTTGTAGTTGTAGGTGACAGGCTCCCTGTCATCGTGCGGGTCCTGTGCCGAGACGTTGAAAGGAGCCGCTTGCGACGAGACCGACGACCGGGTGTAGTGTCCGCAAGGAATGACAGATGTGCTATACAACTGTGCAAAGGAGCAAGCAGTGTTGACGCCAGAGGAACTATTCCAGCTATAAGCTCCCAGAGGCGTCTGAGCACCGACGGCATAGAACAGGCTGTCATGCGAATGGTAGGCGCCCCATCCGCCGCGGAAGACAGTCTTGCCGTTGCCGCGCAAGTCGTAAGCCAGCGAGAAGCGGGGTGCGAAGAAGAGCAGCCGCGTCGGAACGCCGGCCACGGGAACGCTGTGATCGATCGCGTGCCACGTGAATCCCAGCCAAGTAGTGGGATCCTCAGGCTTGATGGTAGTCAGAAGCTGGTGCGGCGTAAGCTTCGAAGGCTCCCACACCGCGGATCCCACTCCATGCTGGTCTGTCCAGGGGCCGATGTGCGACAAGCGGATGCCAAGCGTCACAGTCAGCTTCGAGAGAACCTTCCACTCGTCGGTCACATATCCCTCGATCGTGGTGTAGCGAAGATCGGAAGAGATATCCTTCATGTCTTGGGTGGTGTACCCTGGGCACCCCATCAGCATATTACCGACGATATTTCCAGCGCCCATCGATGCCGGCTTCGTCCCGGAACCCGACGGAACGTCACCGGCAGGAAAGTTGGAAAGCGGCTCATTGACGTAGCAGCCATCCCAACGCATGAACATGCTGTTGCCGGCCAAATTGCTGCCCAAATTGGCCCCGTTATTGCCAGTTTGCTCCGCATAGAATCCGGCCTTGATCGAATGGGTCTTGTATACCTTGGTGAAATTGTCGGAGGCGTTCACAGCGAACTTGTGCTGAAACTGGCCTGTCGAGGGAACATAATTCCATCCGAAGGAGGGAAGGGGGCCGTCCCAACTCCCCATAGTCGGCACCTGATGTTCGCCGATATGGGTTCCTGGGTTGGTAATGGCTCCATTCACCACATTCGCTCCGCTCATAGTCCAGTTCGTGATGCCGCCGTCGTAAGACCATGGGGACGAACCTGTACCGGCGCTTCCCCACGCTTGATTCCCGCCGCCAGACTCTGTGGAAAGCAACTTGGGATCTTCATACTGGCCAGGATAGGTGAAGTACGTACCTGTAAGAACCATCTCGTTGGTCATCGAACTGCCCAGCGTCTTGGTCACATTCAACGTCGCAGTGTTCACCGGAGTGTTGGCGTCGAATGCTGTCGGCATGGGGATATTCGACCCTGCACCATAAGCCGAGCCCGTGTGGGAAATGGTGTTGGCCCCCTCCAAGTTGTAGGTGACATAGAGTTTCAGAGTGTCGGAGATGTTCAGGTCCACGCGACTGTGGAGCTGAAACCCATTGATGGTCTGCATCTGGTTTTTGGCGTAATTGATTTCGTCACTCACAGATTCGGTTGCGCCCGATGCATTGAGCACCGGTTGCGGAACGCGGTTGGGTTTGGGAAACCACTGGCTGTAGGCGGCAAAGCCTTTATCGATCGCAATGGTCGGTATAACTCCCGATGCAGGGACTTTATTGCCGTTCGAGTCGGTGCTGCCTGCCGCCGAAACGCACACGCCGCCGATACTTTGAAACGTCGGGGTTTGTGTGCTGGCATTAGAGCAGCCGGCCGAAAGTGCGGACGCTCCACCAGGTATATTCAGCGCCGCGGCGATAGCGGTTGCACTCAAGTCGCCGCCCAGCATCGATGTCGGCTCGCCACTCACTACTGTAGACGGCGGAATGAAGGCCTTGAGGAGCGATTGGACCTGTTGCTGCCCATAGTATTCGTATCCGACATAAAAGAGCAGTTTCTTGTCATGGTTGAATCGAGTGCCCGGTATCTTCACCGGGCCGCTAATGCCCCCGCCCGGATAAAAATACCTCGACTCGGGGCGCGCTGCTCCGAAGTACTTCGAAAGCCAATCGTTGGCGTTGGCCCCGCTGTTGCGCAGATAGGTATAGAGCGAACCGTGATACTCGGAACCGCCCGACTTGCCGACCGCGTCGATCAGAACCGGCCCTCTGGCCTGATCGGCGCCAAAGTTCGAGGTCTGAACCTTGACCTCCTGCACCTGGTCCATGTTGATGTTGGCGATGTTTCCGCCCATATCGCCGGCATCGATAATGTTTGCGCCGTCGGAATTGATGTTGACCATCCCCGTCTGCGGCGCGGCGCCGTTGGATCCGAAGTTGCCGAGGTTGCCATAACCAGGTCCCACGGTCTGGTAGTTCGGCGCTCCATTGCTCCCATCGGTCGCGAGATAGGTGAATCCGGGCAGGATGGAGACCAGTTCCGCCGCATCGCGGCCCACGGTCGAAAGCCGCTGAATCTGCGCCGACGTAATCAGCGTGCTGTGTTCACCCGTACTGGTCGTAACGCCGGCAACCTCAGCGGTGACGGTCACGGAGTCAGTAACTGCACCGATGCGAAGAATGATCTTCGGAACGGTCAGGTTGTCGCCCGGATGGACGACTATTCCGGTCACATCCCAATCCTCGAATCCCTTATACCCGACTTGGATGCTGTAGGTGGCGCCAGGCTGCACGGCGGCGAAATAGAAAAAGCCATCGCCGTTGCTGCGCTCGGATCGCGTCCCCTTGCTGGATTCGTTGATCAGCACGACCTTGGCTCCCGGAATTACAGCCCCGGCAGCATCCTTGACCGTGCCAGAAATGGAAGCTGTGTTCTGCGCACTCGCAAAACACGCAAGCAAGAACAGGACCATGCAGATGCCCAAGTTCCGTAGAGCACCTCTCCCCGTCAGCAGTCCACTGAATCGAATTACTAAGTTGCGACAAATTTTTTCCGTCAAGATTGCCTCCAATTACTTCAAGTTCAGATCGTTCATACCGCTCATTGAGCCAGAAAGAACTCCCAATTGACTTCCTCCCACCACCGTGACCACCCGAATGAACAGGCGTACCCGGACCGGGACTCAACGATGCGAACTATAGGAGTCTGAAGAAGCGATGCGCAATCGTTAATGATGCACAGATTTGTTGCCGCATCGCTATAACATTTAACGCTATTGTTTTCTATGCGTTAAACATATTTAACGTTGAGAACTGAGGTCTCAAGCCATGCACACTCGGAAATTTAACATTGGCAATCCCGCAAACGTATACGTAATATGGATTCATCCACTTGGGGTGGATTTATGGGCCCAGTCGTCGCCTCTCATTCAGTAAATTCAGAACGCGCGGAGATGGAGCTTGTCTTGGCCGCTCTCGCGCGCACTCCGCGTCTGGAGAATTTTTTGAGTTATATCGCGGAGAGGTACTTCCAGAACAGAATCGACGAGATCAATGAGTACAACATTGCGACCGAGGTCTTTGGCCGATCTAAGACTACTTTCATTTCCTCGCGGGATTCCATCGCGCGGGTCGAGGCTCATCGGCTGAGAAAGAGGCTGGAAGAGTACTACAAAACAGACGGCAACGACCACGAAATTCAAATCTCACTTCCGCTCGGAAGCTATGTTCCGAAGTTCACCCACCGTCATTCATCCCCTCAAACGGCATCGATATATGAACCTCAGTCAGGCGACCATGTAGCCGAATATTTGTCCTCCGCGCCGTTTGCGGATACGGAAGAGCCGCTGGTTTCGTCCAAAACGGACACGCCCGAGACAAGCCACCCAGGATCACGCGCTCTTGGCAAACGAACTCTGCTATACGGCATCGCGGGATTTGCCGCGCTGCTCGTTGTCAGCCTCGGCGCAGCCCTATTCATGGCGCGAATCAGATCAAGCGATCGGCCGGGCGCCGTTGCGTCGCAGCCACTCAACGCCACTCAAATTACACCGCAAAATGCGGCTCAGGTTCCCCTGCGCTTGCTTGCAGGGTACGATGGATCTCCAAAGATTGACAGTGCGGGGGGGGACTGGCAGGCTGATCGCTATTTTCATGGCGGTGGCGCCTTCCAGCGTCCGGACTCCCCGGTGGTTAAGACCAGTGACCCAATGCTGTTTCAACATTGGCGAACTGGCGACTTCACCTACGACATTCCCCTGGCGCCGGGGCCTTATGAGTTGCACCTGTTTTTCGTAGCCTCGCCGCAGGATGATCCCAAATACAGTTTCTTCAATGTGAGCGTCAACGGGAAACCGCTTCTGATCGCATTCAACATCGGCATGGACGCTCTTGGAGCCAATATCGCCGACGAGCGTGTTTTCAAGGACACCTATCCAGACAAAGATGGTGTTCTTCATCTCAAGTTCGTCATGGATCGATCATCACCGACCCTGAACGCGCTTGAGATATTACCCGGCTTGCCGCATCGCCAACTCCCCATACGTATCGTCATGCAAAGAACGGCTGTTACAGACCACATTGGAAACATATGGCATCCTGATGACTTTTTTCAGGATGGCATGCTTTCCGATCCTCCCCGTCAGATAGGCAATACGCCCGATCCCGGCCTCTATGCTCAGGAACGCTACGGTCATTTCAGCTACTCGATACCGGTTGATACGCGCGGCCGCTACACACTGGTGCTCCATTTCGCCGAGCTTTACTGGGTTCCCAATTCTTTCAACTCCGTGGGTGTAGGAAGCCGGGTGTTTCGTGTCTATTGCAATGGCTCAACGCTGCTCGACAACTTCGACATCTTCAAGGAAGC
>PMGP01000153.1 GCA_003156235.1 Acidobacteriaceae bacterium | reverse complement strand
GCTCACATGAGCCAACTGCCGCTTGAGGATGTTCTCTCGCCCGCGCAGGTGGCAGCGCCGCATCCCTTCCGTTTCGTAGCAATGGGCGAAGCTGCGTTCCACCAGTTCATCGCGTCGTTTCAGTAGCCACTTGCCGTATTCGGCCTGCACGCGCCGCAGGTTACCTTACGTTTTGCCTTCTGCTCTGCTACGCGCCGCGGCGGGTGGAGTGCACTGAGCACTGCGTGGTGGTCGAGCATGTTTCGTGAAGCTAGGTAAACAGCCGGTGAGCTGCGCGATGATGGGGCTTCTTGCCCGCTGGGCGCAGCGGCTGAGCTGGCGGAAAACGGCGAGGGTCCTTCAGCACAGTTGGGAAGCGATCTATCGCTCAGTGGGGTGGTGTGTGGAGTAGGGCCCGGCCCATCGCCGACTCGGCGGCATCGAATCGATCGGCGTGGACGAGATTCACTGGGGGCACGGCATGAGGCCGTCAACTGTCCCCCTACCGCTGCCAAGTTTGAAATCCACCTGAGCGTGTGTGATTGCGCACGGCCGCGTTCCACCACCCAGCCCCAACCTCCAGAACTGCCTGCGATCGATCGCTCCGCCCTTCAACCAAGAGCCGTGTACAGAGTCTGCCGCGAAATCCGATATTCAGCGGCCAGCCCCGCCTTCTTCTCCCCCGCCGCAACCCGTTTGCGAATCTCAGCGACTTGCACCGGCGTCAAGGAAGGCTTCCGCCCTTTATATACCCCAGCCTTCTTCGCGAGCGCAATTCCTTCCCGCTGACGCTCCCGAATCATCGACCGTTCGAACTCAGCGACTGCCCCTAGCAGCGACAGCAGGAGGTTGGACATCGGCGAGTCCTCGCCCGTGAAGACGAGATTCTCCTTGAGGAACTGAACGTGGACACCACTCTTGGTGAGGTCTAGAACAATTCTCCGGAGGTCATCTACGCTTCTGGCGAGTCTGTCCATGCTGTGAACCAGGAGCAGGTCTCCCTCCCTGAGGTATTCGAGAGCAGCCCGCAATTGTGGTCGCGCCATATCCTTTCCGGAAGCCTTGTCGGTAAACACCTTGTCTAGCTTGACTCCCTCAAGTTGGCGCTCGGTGTTCTGGTCAAGGCTGCTGACCCGGATATACCCTACCCTCTTGTCATGCCTCTTGGCTGCTGTCATCTCGATTCCCCACAAGGTGTCTAGTTAGAGTCTAGATGTTTTGTGGAATATGTCAAGAATATAATAATCAGACCCTAGATAGACATAAATACTGTCAAGCTGGAGTGTGCGGTTAGTGTATACCCCAACTAGACGTCGATGCTACAGCGCTTTCTGATGAGGCTCGCCGGCCGCGCCGCTGTTAAACGAAGATTTCAGGGTCGCCTCTGAAAGCGATCGAGCGAAGCTTTACTCGCGAATCCCCACCGGTATCGACATCCTTGTAATTCGATCCCCTCGCTAGCCGCTGCGCATCTGCGAAGCTTCCGAGGCCAGAGGAAAAGGCGCTCCCAGATGCGCATCATTGGGCTGCCTCTGCACAATGCCCAATACGCATATTGCCCAATGAGCAGAATACACATGGAGTGATGTCAGTATTCAGCAGAACCATGAACCCGCCGGGGAGCTTGGCAAAAGCCTTCACAAGTTCGTACTCTTCTAAACACACAGCTACTCTCTCTCAAACCCGGTACTGCTATCGAATTTCAGCGTTCGGCTGTTCTCCATCACTCTCCGTACTACATTGTCGGGTACGCCTGCGGAAACCTCTGCGTCGATTTCCAAGGTGATTTTCACGTTCGATCCAACCAGTCCGACAAGATGTGTGATCACCTCATCGGCAATTCTGCTGGCGTCACGTCCGGTTCGTGCAGAATCGAGTACGACCGTGCCGTGGTAGCGCTTTGGTTTGGGTGGCTGCGGCTGACCAGGTGACTCAGGAGTCGAAATCACCACTCCCGGCCCCTGTGAGGCGGAACTGCCGATGGATTCTCCTACCGGAGGAGCCGGCGGCGCTGTCTCATCATCAATCTGCTTTCGAGCCACCTCAGGGCGCACCAAAAGCCCATCATCGTCGTCCGCTACGGGAAATGCGCGCCGCTGGCATGAGCCTGCGGCAAATTGCCGCCGCGTTCCAAATCGGCTACGGAACCGTCCGAGCGGCGTTGGAAACCAGTGAGCGGAAAACCCTGTGCAAAAATGCCGAAGAAAATGGCCCGTTTACGGGGATTTCCGCCGTGCGGTGAAGCGGGCGAGAATCTTATATTTTCCGCTCGCTGTGTTCATGCAAAATGGAGTAGCAAATCTATGAGGTGCCTCAATGGCAATGTTTGATTTCCCCGCTGTTTACTTGCTGCACGGAATGGGCGGGTCGCCTGAAGGCTCCGTCAAGCAGCTTGAAACTGAAATGCGCCGTTGTGGGCAGCAGAAGAATTTTGTGTGCCCCCTGATGCCCCACACCGACCCTGCCGTTTCTCCGAGCGTATCGGTTCAATACCTCGCCAGCCTCAACCTGCCCCAGGGCGCTCTCGTCGTTGGCATAAGCATGGGCGGCCTGGTGGCAGCGAAGTTGCAGGAATTGGAGCGGACTGACCTGCACGTTATCTGCATCAACTCCCCCACCTGGGCCGGGGATACCGATTTGCTGCGCCAGATGAATCATCGGCTATCGCTCTATTGCTCCGGCGACGAGATCATCGCTGGTCGCACCGAACGCTGGCCACAGTTGGCAGAAGCGTATGACCTCCCGTGGCTGTCCGGCCACGATACCGACAAGCATAAGCGCGCCTTGGCCATAATCATCGGGGCCTATATGGAGGGACTGAGCATTCCGGAGCTGATGGAAAGCTTGAATGAGAGCGACTGAGCGCACTCAGACACAGCAGAACTCGTCCCAAGCGCCTCGGCGTGTCCGGGTGGTCTGCATTGCGGACACACACGAGCTACACAGGGAGTTGGTTGTCCCAGACGGTGACCTGTTGATTCATGCGGGCGACTTCACGTTTTTCAACCACGCCTCTAAGATTCAGGATTTCAACAACTGGCTAAGCGAACTGCCCCACCGCCACAAAGTAGTTATACCCGGCAATCATGACCGCGCGTTCAACCAGGTCCCACGATTCCGCGCGAAGATTACGAATGCCGTCTTTTTGATCAATGAAGGCGTCACGCTCTGCGGCCTGAAGATTTGGGGCTCGCCGGTCACGTGCGACGATACCGCCTACGGTCATGCCAAGCCGGAGGAGCGGGCCAGCCTCTATGCGAGCATTCCGGCCAACACTGACATTCTCATCACGCACGGCCCGCCATTCGGCATACTGGACCATGAGCGCGGCTCAAACGAACGGCAAGGTTGCTCAGAACTACGGGAGGCCGTCATGCGGTTGCGGCCCCGGCTTCATATCTTCGGCCACGTTCACGTTGGGTATGGCGTAATGCAGACCAAAACCGCGCTGTTCGTGAATGCCGCTCTGCTCGGCTGGGCGGGTGACCTGGAGAACAGGCCCGTCGTTTTGGACATCCGCCCAAGATGATCTTTGTGTGGGGCTATGCACGTCGGCGTGCCGGAGCAGCGTCTGAACCGTCTTCGGGTCCTTCCGCCTTATCATAGTTCGGCGCGTGTATTTCACGCTTAAATTTGGCCAGAGCAGTCAAGTATATAGTTCCCATCCTGCCTGCCGGACTGAAGAGTGAATTTGGTGCTTAGGAATGCAGAACACCATCTCAATAAGGCGCTGGGCCGTTTTGAACTGAGCCGGTGCCTGGCGGACGCTGCGGTGTGGGCCTTCAATTGGCTCCAATGTAGGAACGGCGTGCTGATTTCAACAACCGAAGTGGTGATGGGAACCTGTTGGGATAAGAGAACAAAGGGCCATTTCTTCGCTCTACTTCTTCCCCGCTGTGGGGTCCGCCATTGCTACCGGTACGTCGAAGAAACCAATATGCAGTTCGGCAGTGGGCACAAAGTTGGTGAGATGAACCTGCGTATGATTGGCATCGAGTTTTTCCATCTTGGCCTTCTGCGGCGAACAGAAGCTCATGAGCACTTCATCTTTATCGTTCAAATCCGATTCCGGGCGCTCGACGATGAGAGTGAAGTCTTCAATGGGCCGTTGCCAGGTATTGGCGGTGGTGAGAATGAAGTCTACCCATTGCGTGTAGAACTCACCAACATCGACAGGATGCCTGTTTCCCTTAATCCTGTGAATCAAGCCGAGGAGTTGTTCCGGGGCAAGACAAAAACCGGACATTGCTTCGGCCCCGGAATCTTTCCAGCGTTTGGAATTCGTCCGCGCTGATCCTGGAGTGAACGCGAGCTGAAGAGCTTCGAGCGGCATATGAGCATTCACCCCTTCCGCGGGCGAGTATTCGTGCCGGATGTGTGTGGTGGAGTGCGCCGGAAAGGTCTGCGTCCAATGGTATTGCAGATGAACTTCCCAACCCGCCCAACAGTCTGTCGAATCCCTCACCTCGATGATGCCCATGTCGGTAAGACGCTTCTTTTCACTCTCTGGCAAACTGACAAAATTGCGACAATATGTCACGCCGTCCTCGGAGTTCCCGAAGCTAGCGACATCCAACCTGTCCTTGACCAGGATTTCAGTAACATCCTTTCCTTTGAACATTGCCTTTGCTTCGACTTTGAACGAAGCAGGCTTTCGGTCGATAGAAAGCTTGAAGTCGGAAAACGACGCAATTTCAGCGGGTGGATAATCCATACTCGATCCGTATGGCGGCACAGGAAATGCCACCTCGGTGATTACATTCTGGTCCGAATCGTTGCGGAAGTCGTAATCGACCACAATCTTCTTGATGCTGATTCGGAGGACTTCCTTGGCCATGACGATGCGGGTTTCCCGGCGAGCCACGAGGCCGCCGACAGCAACCGAGAC
Source organism: Acidobacteriaceae bacterium (assembly GCA_003156235.1). Taxonomy (GTDB): domain Bacteria; phylum Acidobacteriota; class Terriglobia; order Terriglobales; family Acidobacteriaceae; genus Telmatobacter. The sequence goes on along the minus strand of PMGP01000153.1, from coordinate 2,522 downwards.
CGCTCCGTCATCCGCCAGCGCATCGACAGAGGCTCCCACAAGGTAGAGAAACGCGAAAAGCACGCCGCAGAGAATTGCCTTTCGATTCATGGTGAAAAGTGTAACAGAGATCTATTGCAGGAGCTTACACTGTCATCAACTGCGCAGCCATGCGCATTGGGTTGCGGAGCAGCAAGGCCGTCGCAACACCGCATCCAAATGCCGACCTAAGGCCTCACCCGCGCTGACCATGTGCATTCGCAATTCGGCGCAAATCAGCAGGAGGTGGGGTTCGGTACACTGCGGTGGTTCCTACTGTGGCTGCGCAAAGCTCGTCTGCAAAACGGGCTTCAATGCAGCCCAGGGAATCGTGATCGGGTCCGGTATCTCGGCGTGATTGAGGTCTTCCGAATTCCCAAAGAAAATGCTCAGGCCTTTGGCGTCCATCTGCCAGTTGTGCGGATCGGCAACGATCGTATGCAGCGCTTTGAGTACATCGTTTCCCTCGATCTTGCCCCCGTCCTTGCGAATCTGCGGAATCAGCACATCGCGGCAGCCCTTCACCAACGCCTGCTCCCAGCCGGAACCTACGCGAAACACATCTTTCGCAAGCAACTCGCGTTGTTCCGCGAGCAGCCAGTTGAATTGCATCGCGGTGACATTGGGATAGGGAGCGCAGTGGCCCATCTGAAAGTCCTCAATCGAGGCGGTCACCACCTGCTTGCCGACGGAGCGAAGGGACACGGTTACTTCGCTGTCGCTGTCCTGGCTGCCTCTGAGCGCCTTTTCCCACGTGGCAACTGGAACTTTCTTGTCGCTTTGGTCAACCCTCCGCGCCGCCGATTCGAGAGCAAGGTTCCACGCCTTCCATTCAGGCGCATCGCTGTTGGCTTGAGGCCAGAAAGCGTTCAGCGTCGAAGAGCCGGGAACATCCTCTTGCGCGCAGACAGGATCGCCGGGGTCAGGCGTATCCTTGGTGCTCACCGCGATCGAACGCCAGACAAAGGTGACGTCGCCTTGGTGCACGACCAGGCTTTTCAACTGCTTGGTTCGCGCCTCGTAGTCCGTGTTCAAACACTCATTCAGGTCCGCCACTGCATTTTTGCCAACTGCCGGGCACCTGAGAGCAGTGCGATGCAGCCAGGCTCGCTGATCGTCGCGCACGCCGGCCGTCATCCCTGTAGGGGTTTGTGCTAGAGCTGCTTTGTATGCCGCCGTTATCTGGTCGTCCGCCGCACTCAACTTCGGCGAGGCGCAGATTGCCTTCTCTTGGGGGGTCGTGGCCTTGGCGCAGTCGAAGCTTGCCGCATATGCTGTTACGTTCACCAACAGAAACAGAACACTCCAGAACTTTCTCATTTGCCCCTTTCCATGCGATGCAAGTATACGGTACGCTCACGCCTTCGTCACAGATTCCGCTTGTTGAACGCAGTCCAAAAGCGTCGTTGGTGATCTCCCACATGGCTCGAACGCCGGCCGAGCAAACCAGCTTTCCCGACCTAGATAATTGGGAAGACTCGGCTGAGAAGAAGAGGCAGGCCACAGAGGCAGTAAACGCACTCCGGCAGTATCTGGCGAAGCAACAAGAGAGCGCCGACACAGAACGCGAACGCATCGAGACACAAGGACGAATCCGTGCGATTCAAGAGCGTTCCCATCAGCAACAGCAGACCTTGTCGTCTATGGAGGACCGACTGCGTGAGCTATCAGGCCGGCTAGGAACCCAACAGGCCGGGCACGACTTCCAGACCTAGTACTACGACATGCTCGACTTCTTTGAAGTACCGACTCGCCGCCCCTATGTCATCGAGGGTCGTCAAATCGACGGGTCAGTGACGGTGCAGGGGACAACGTATTTGAACGAACTCAAATTCACAACCGATCAGGCCCGTGCTCCGGATGTTGACGTGTTCTACCACAAAGTACAGGAGAAGGCAGACAACACGATGGGGATCATGGTGTCAATATCAGGGTACTCATCCACTGCAATCGACGCCGCCTCAGGGCCACGAACGCCCCTGCTCCTCCTCGACCATTCGCATCTTTATTTGCTTCTGACCGGGGCATGATTTTCGCGGAGCTTGTTGATCGCGTCCGCCGACACGCGTCGCAAACGTCGCGGGCGTACCTTGCTGTTCGGGATTTCAATGGCTGAGCGCTGCGGTTACTGGAGGCATGTACACGGTGGAACTGTATGCGCGGGTCAGACGGGCAGTTCGAGTTGAGGGGCGGAGCCAACGGGCGGTAGCGCGGGAGTTCAGGTTGGCCCGCAAGACGTTGCGGAAGATAGAGCCGGTTCCGCAAATTCGGCCAGGGGTTAAATTGGGGGTTCTGTTCCCCGAGACTTCGCTCGGCGGGCTGTACTGCCCGCGCGTCCCTTACTCGAACGTCGCGTGTTGGATGCAAGCTGACGCGAAGCACGGGACCGTCCTGTTCGCCGGTGCACAACAGCAGGGCGAAGCATTGTACCCACGCGCCGTTCCGCGATTCCAGGCTCATTGAAATACTGTGGATCGAGCATGGCGATCACCGAGACGGCGCGG
>PMGP01000064.1 GCA_003156235.1 Acidobacteriaceae bacterium | reverse complement strand
CGCAGCGTTCCCCCCGTTACGGTCTCGTTATCACACACGTGAGTGTCCTACGTCACACGAGAAGAGCAGAACTCGCACATCAAACTGCCAAGGGATTGGAACGCCTCCGGTTCGGCTCGTAATCCTTACGCCGCCACGGAGTTATGCGTCAACAGTTCTGAGGCGCGGCCTTGCAAGGAGGCAAGAATATGGGACATCTGGTTGGAAAAGACATCTTCCGGTCACTGGGCAGCAAGATTGATGGGCTGGAAATGAGAACCCCATGGAACGACAAACTGTACGCCGTTCTCAAGGAGCTTTACTCGGCGGAAGAGGCTGATGTCGTTGTGAGAATGCCTTATGGCTTATCCAGTCTCGAAGAACTGGAAAAGGCCACCCGCCTCGAAAAGAACGAATTGCGTCGGCTTCTAGACAGTTTGACGGCTAAGGGCCTCGTAATCGATATCTGGATAAACGAAGCCTACCGGTATACACCTTCTCCGATGGTAGTCGGAATTTTCGAGTTCACCATGATGAGAATAGGGCCAAATGCCAACAGCAAAGAATGGGGGAAACTTCTTCATGAGTACCTGAATGGTGCCGATGACTCTTTCCTAGCGGCCAATTTTGGAAGCGGTGTGCGGTTTTCCCCATTTCGCGCTCTCCCTCACGAAGAAGCCATCAAGCCGGAGCAATATTGCGAAGTTCTCGATTATGAGAAAGCCTCATCCCTTATCGCCGAGGCAAACAAATTCTCCATCGGGATTTGCAGTTGCCGTCATGAAAAGCTGCATTTGGGAGAAAAGAAGTGTGCAATTCCTCTGGAAAAGTGCTCGCAGTTCGGCTATGCGGCGGACTTGGCGATCCGGCACAATCTGGCGCGTGAAGTCTCCAGGTCCGAGATGGAGGACAACTTCGCCCAGTCCAAGGAAATGGGGCTGGTGCTCACCGCCGACAACGTGCAGAAGAATGTCAGGTTCGTCTGCCACTGTTGCAAATGCTGTTGCAACCTGATGCTTTCGATAAGCCAGTTCGGCTACCCGAATACAGTGGTCACCTCCAATTTCCTTTCAGAAATCAAAGACGACGTCTGCTCAGGCTGCGGAAAATGCGCAAAGGCATGTCCGATCAATGCCATCGCCTTGGTCGATGATGAGAACCCTGGAACAAAAAGGAAGAAGATGGCAAAGGTCGATGCATCTCTCTGTCTGGGATGTGGCGTTTGCGCTCTTCAGTGTTCCACGGGGGCGTGCAAGTTGGTGCAACGCGGGCAAAGGGTGATTTATCCAGAAACCACCTTCGAGAGGATCATGCTGCAATGTCTGGAGAAAGGGACCTTGCAGAACCAGATATTCGCTAACCCGCAGAGGATAAACGAAAAGTTCATGCGTGCTTTTGTGGGCGCATTTTTGAAACTGCCTCCGGTCAAGAAAGCGCTTCTGAGTGACAGGCTGCGATCCTCGTTCCTCAACGCCATGAAAGATGGGGTTAGGAGGCAAGGCAAGGAATGGGTACTCGACCTGTAATGAGAGGTTGCAGTTTGTGTGACCAAATCCATAATATTCTGGACATTCAGTTTTGAGACGTTGCATGCCCGCAGACCCACAACTTGTACACTGCGGTGCCGACCACAACGGGCGAAAGTGACCTCCAACCAGGGGGCCACGATAGACAGGGCACCAACCTGGCCTGCCCTACTTCCGCAGCCCGGCGGCGAGGACTGCGTCCTTGCACTCGGATCGCGTGGCCGTGGATTTACTTCCGCAAAGACGGTAACTCGGGAGTAAGCTGAAAATTGATAGGCTCGTCTATGGCAATCCCGGCTAGTGCTTTAATTCGATATTGCGGCATCACAACTCATGGCAGGTCGGCCAATCTCCATCTGTTGTGGCCAGCGCACTTCCTCATTCTCGGCGCGGTCCCTCTTCTAGCCGCCATTCTTGCGGCAATCCAGCGACGGCTTTCGCCCGGCTTCAGATGGCTGCGCATTGGCCTGGCGACCACACTTCTATTGGATTCGGCTCTGTATTACGGCTATCTGGCTACACACGGTCAGTTTGCGTTTCCTGATCATCTTCCACTTGAACTCTGCGATTTCACGTTGTGTCTTGTCGTTATCGCATTGTTCACCCTCAATCCGGCAATCTTCGATCTGGCTTACTATGGCGCAGTGGCTGGAACTTCGATGGCGCTGCTGACGCCGGACCTATGGGAGCCCTTTCCTTCCTGGCCGACAATTCAGTTCTTTATCGCTCATGGTCTTGTTGTGACTTCTGCTCTCTACCTTGTGTGGTCGAGACAGGCGCGACCGCGGCCTGGGTCGATCGCCAGGGCAATGCTGGTCCTGAACATCTATGTCGCCATTGCTGGTACATTCGATCTGATCTTCAAGACAAACTACATTTACCTGCTCGCCAAGCCTCAGAATGCATCGCTTCTGGACTTTCTTGGGGGATGGCCTTGGTACATTGCGGCGTCCGAGGGCATTGCCTTCGGCCTGTTTCTGCTTCTCTATCTTCCCTTTCGCCAATCCGCACAGAATAAGACGTAGTTCAAGATCGCCCGCTTGAGGCTCATACTCAGCACTCGACTCGATAGGCAGGATTATCTTTGGACTCCTACATATGTGCCGTCTGGTAGCATCCGGCCGCTAGTCCCCGGATAATAATGCGCCAGGTTTCCGACGAGTAGGCGATGGAAATCACCATCGTCTAGAGCCTGTTATTAACTTTGCGCCTGTAAACCCAATAGAATCAGCGCAAGTTTTGCGACGTGACTACGATTTAGAAAAACCGCAAGTGTATTCCATGCCACGTCTCGCAGGAAGTGCGTTCTACGCGGGTTTCGAGCTTTCGGGCAACACGTGCAGCTACTCAAAGTTAATAACAGGCTCTAGGCGATTTGCACCAGAGATTTGGCAGTTTTGACCATATATGCAACAGCTTCCCATCGAATTGTCGGCGGTCATCAGGAAACG
>PMGP01000225.1 GCA_003156235.1 Acidobacteriaceae bacterium | reverse complement strand
AGAGCATGTGCTCCACAAAATGGGTGATGCCGTTCATCTCCGCCGGCTCGCAGCGGGAACCGGATTTGATCCACACCCCCATGGCCACCGAACGCAGATAGTCCATCCGCTCGGTCAGCACAATCAGGCCGTTCGGCAGTATGGTGCGGCGAATATTACGTTCTGTGGACATCGTCAATTAGTGGGTAGCGGACAGTGATCTGCCCTCACAGTCTGAGGTAAAGTTCGTGTTTTGAAAGGGCACGGCTTCAGCCGTGCCGAAAATGGTTGATAGAAAACCACGGGCTTTAGCCCCTGAGGGATGGTTTTCGGCACTTTCGACCTGCACCCCATGTTGCTGGGCAATCATTGGGTAGAATTCGATTGTAGGCCAAGACGCTGCACATCGCGCTGCGGCCAAACGCAAAATGATCTATCCTCAGCCAAGCGATGCGTGAAGACTTCCCCCAACTTGATCAGATTAAACCCGTTAGCCCGAAGGACGAGGGCCGTCCGCGTGGGTTATTCGGTTTTGACGCCGAGGCGCTCAGCAACCGCATGGTCGCGGTGGGCGAGCCGGCCTGGCGCGGCGGCCAATTAGCCGAAGCCCTGTATCGTCAACGGGTTGCGGAGCTAAGTGAAATCACTACTTTACCGAAATCGCTGCGCCAAAGGCTCGCCGCGGAAGGCTGGCAGGTGGGCCGGCCGGCAATTACACAGGTCTTCCAGTCCGTGGACGGCACGGAACGCTACCTGGTCGAGTGCCTCGGCGGCGATGGTCTGACCGTGGAAACCGGGGTCCCCGGCGACAGGTCCATCGTCGCTGGGGTGGTGGAAACCGTCTGGATGCCGGAGGGCGACGAGGGCGAAACCGGCGATGGCAGCGACCAGGAGGAAGTGGCGAAGCCCTACCACCAAGCCACCCTCTGCGTCTCCAGCCAGGTGGGCTGCGCGGTGAACTGTCAATTCTGCTTCACCGCCAAACTCGGCTTGCAGCGCAATTTAAGCTCGGGCGAAATCGCCGGCCAGGTTCTCTGTGTCTTCGACCGTCACGCCGTTGAAGTGGGCCGCGACCGCGTCAACCTGGTCTTCATGGGCATGGGCGAACCGTTTCTGAATTACGACAACTTCATGGGAGCGGTGCGGCTGCTGGTTCGCGAGGTTGGCCTGAGCCCGCAGCGGATGACGGTTTCCACATCGGGCATCGTCCCCGGCATCGAGCGCTTTGCAGCCGAGCCGCTGGAGTTTCGCCCCAAGCTGGCCATCAGCCTGAACGCGCCCAACGATCAAATCCGTAATGAGATCATGCCCATCAACCGCAAGTGGCCGATTGAATCCATAATTGCAGCGGTGCGCCAGATAAAACTTCGCCCACGCGAGCGGATTACCTTTGAATATGTTTTACTAGGCGGGGTCACTGACCGTCCCAAAGACGCCGCCGAGGTAGCTCGCCTCATTCGCCGCACCGGCCTGCCGGCCAAGGTGAACCTCATCGCATGGAATCCCGGTCCCGGCATTGAGTACGCCACGCCGCAACCGGAGTCCATCGAAGCCTTCCGCCGCACGCTGATTGATGCAGGAATTCCCGCCTATCTGCGCAAGCCGCGCGGACGCGACATCTACGCCGCCTGCGGGCAGTTGAAGCGGACGGTGGAGGAGTAAACTCGAAGTTCCCCGAAAAGAAAGCTGTCGTTTATATGGAATATGATATAGTTTCTTAGTGAAAGAATACGCGCAAATCCGCTGGGCGGCCGATGCAAAGGAAGCATTGAGCGCCTTTCCAGATGCGGTAAAGGGCATCTTCGGATACTCTCTGCGAAGACTGCAAAAGGGACTTCTTCCGGATTGCGATGCCCGCCGGATGGAATCGGTTGGCAACGGCGTTTGGGAATTGAAAACCGCCGATGAACGCGCCTGGTATCGGGTGATCTACTTGACGCGAATCGGTGATGAGCTTTTTGTTCTGCACGCCTTTGAAAAGGACAGCCGGAAGATGGACCGGCGCGATCTTGAGATTGCAAAATCTCGCTTGAAAATGGTACTCGCGGAGTTAAGAAAAGCGAAGGAGGAAGACAATGCCCAATAAAACTAGTGTAATAACTCACGTCACGCGCGGCGACGTGCTGGACGATCTGGGTTTTTCGCGTTCCGAGGCAACGGCGTTGAAGTTCAAGGCCGACCTGCTGGATGCAATCCGCCAAGAAATAGAACGTAGAAACTACACCCAGCGGCAACTGGTAGACATTCTCGACGAGCATCAGCCGGCCGTCAGCAACTTGCTCCAGGGAAAAATCAATCAAGTGAGCATCGAAAAGCTGCTGCGCTATTCCGACCGTCTGGGAATGCGCGCGCGGCTCAAAGTTCTTCCCGCACTCCGGGCAGTGGCCGCCGCTTAACTACGCACAATCTACGCCGCCTGCGGCCAGTTGAAGCGCACGGTGGAGGGGTGAGATTCATATTTTTCAATTTTGTGTTTTAAGCGAATTGATAATTTTGCCAACCGTCTACTTTTCATCCGCAGTTCCGGTAAATCGATCCTTATCGATTCTGCGTTGAAATATCATTCCATTCCAAGTCCAGGAAAATTTTCCAGTCCACCAATCCCCCAGAATCTGGCCGCGTTTGTTCGTCTGATTGAAATTGCGATATATACGCGACCCGAGGCCGAGGCCACGCGCTCTCTGCTTCGCGCGCTCAAAGTTGCGCAAATCCCAGCAACCATCCCCAGGATGATAGTTGGGCGGATAGACTGTGTAATCGATTATGATTCTCTTGATGGCCATAACCGCTATGCCGCCCGCTCCACCACTTCCAGAACCGTGCCCTCAATCTTCTGCAGATAGGCGACAATCTCGAAGAGGTTTCTTGCCTGCGGATTTCCAGTCGNNCTTCACAAAGCCAATCGTACCGTTGATGTATTTGCGAAGCACGGACTTTCCCGTCTCCACATCGCCGGAGATCATGCAGCCTACGGCTTCCTTCAGCAGCGCCCGGCGAAAATCCGCGCTTTTCTGAAGATGCTCTCGAATGGTCTCATTAAAGTCCTTAGTCAGTGCCATCATTTCACCCGCTTTCGTTCCTTGTATTCCTGCCAGAGAGCTTTTGCCGTTGCGATGTCAGCTTGCTGACGCCGTTTGGTTCCGCCACCGAGCAAGATCACCAGCCGTTCTCCATCCCGGCCAAAGTAAATGCGATAACCCGGGCCGAAGTCCAGCCGCAACTCCTGAACACCCGCGCCTTCGCTCTTCACCGACGAAACATTACCCCGCTCGAGCCGGTCAAGAGCAATAGCTATGCGTGCCTGGGTGGTATCGTCCAGCTTTTCAAACCATCGCTCAAAGGGATTGCGCCCCAGACGGTCAACGTACTGGCGAATCTCAATCACATAGACATGGTAGCACAAAAGATACTATAGTAGTATATTTATGCGCCGCAATTCCGCCCTTTCCGCAGAAAAAAGCGGAAAGGATGGGTCACGTGGCATTACAGAAACAATGAAAATGCGCTAATTGCCCACTCAGTGCGCCGTACTATGCAAGCCCAGCGCGTTCAGCTTGGATTTAGCCTGCGCGGCCTCGGGGGTTTGCGGATGGCGCTTGATGAGCAGCTTCAGCTCGGTGATGCCCGCGTCCTTTTTGCCCAGTTGCAGCAGCGCCAACCCCTTGCGCAGTTGCGCGGCCGGAGCCTTCGCGTTGCCGGGGAAGCCTTCCAGCACGGCGTTGTAGGCTTTCACGGCGTCCGCGTAATCTTTCTGACGGTAGGCGATTTCGCCCAGGTAAAACTGGGATGCGCCGGCCAGCTCGTCCATCGGATAGTAGTGAATCACGTCTTGAAATTCGCCGCTGGCCACTTCGTACTTGGCCGCGTTGTAGTCGCTCATGCCGGACTGAAAGGTTTCCTTGAGCGGCGGCGTCTGAGGGGCGCCGGGAGCGTCAGGGCTGGCCGCTGTTCCCGCTTGAGCCGCGGACGGATTCTGGATGTTCTGCAACACCGCCTGCATATCCTGGATCGATTTATCCAGCTTGGCGATGCGCGACTTCAACTCGTCCACCGAGTCGTTGAGCGCCTGCACCTGGCCGGAGGCGGTGTCCAGCTTGCCGCTGGCCGCGTCGTTTTGGGCGGCAATCTTCTGCTGCAGAGCGGTCACCGTCGCGGACATCTGGTTGGCATTGTCCGCGGTCTGCTCGGCCAGATGCTGCAAGACGGCGAAGCGCGAGTCCATGGTGGATTGAAGCCGCTGCACCATGTCCAGCAGTTGCTGCACCTGCGTTTGCAGCTCGACCATCTGATCCTTCGACGCGCGCGCCGGCGTCGAGAGGGTGAAAAGCACTATGGCGAACAATGCCGCCGCGAAAAGAGGATTGCGATGTGAATGTGTTTTGTGCATGATTCTCCCCAAAGAAAACTATCAGCTTACAGTTGACTGCGTACCGGCGACGGTTAGCTGTAAGCGGCCCACCGAGTTACTGCGCCGGCTTGATAAAATACCCCGACACGCGCCACTTCCCATCCTTGTCGAGCATTGGAGTAATCGTCTCAATGAACGACCCGCCATTCGCAAACTCAGCTTTGTATTGGATGATGACGTATTCTCCCTTCGGCGCATTGGGGACATCGGTTTGATACAGCGCCCCCATCAGTGTGCGGCTCCCGGCGGCTCCAAGCGGCGCGCGCACTTGCTGAAGCGCCTTTTCCCAATCGGCCTTCGATATTTTCGACTGGAAGAAAGATGCTGCCTCCTGCCAACTTTGTCCATAGTCGCCGCGGTCCACCAGCGCCAGCCAGGATCGCGCACTCAACTGCGCGGCTTCTCGTTTTGCCGCCTCGTCCTGCGCAAACGAAACGGAGCACAGCAATAGCGCCAACATTGCAACGGATAACATCCGGTTCATGATTTCTTCCTTTCCATGAAGATATAACTCCAAATCTGTGAAGCCGGGACTCCCCAAGTATCGCTTCTGAGACCTGAAAATACTTCAAACGACAGCAAGAATGAATGGAACGCTGATCTTTTTTCTGATCACTGATCCCTGTTCCCTGTATTTTACCTTTCCGGCGTAAATCCGGCGCGGCGGTTCTGTTGCCAGCACTCCTCGGTTGACTCGGAGCAGAAGGGCTTCTCCTTGCCGTAGCTGATCACNNAGGTTGTACTCGTTGGAGCCGCGCTCATCGCAGTAGCCGCCGAGGACGATCTTCACCTCCGGATGGCTCGCCAGGTAAGAGGCGTCGCGCGAGAGCGTGGCCTGCGCATCGCCGCGGACATCGTAGGTGTCGTAGTCGAAGAAGATGTCCTGAACGTTGCTCTTGAACTCCTCTTCCGCGCTCATCGTGCTGTTGGGCACAACTACGGCGGGAGCACCATTCACGGTCACCCGCGCCGTGGCCTCGGCCGTGCCGCCGTCGCCCTTCGCCACCAGGTGATAGGTGGTCGATTCCGTGGGAGTCACGGTCTTTACGCCCGAGGAGGGTACGTCGCCGATGCCATCAATGGAGACCGTGTCGGCGTTCGTCGTGCGCCAACTCAGCTGCACCTGGTCGCCGGACGAAACCAGCGCCGGAGATGCGGTGATCTGTGCTGTGGGCGTGGCCGCAGTTGTTGCCGGAGCCGTCTCCTGATGGGAAATCGGTTTTTTCTTTGACTGATTGCCGCAGCCTGCAACAGCAACCAAAGCGGCAAGCAGCACAATAGGCGCCAGAATGCGATTCAGTCGGTTCATTGGAAAACTCCTTCCAGAATTCAGTGGCAACGTAAACATGATAATGCAGTAAACCGGATTGTTTCATTCAGCAGACTCGCTGGCTGGTCAACTCGATACAGGCCGTCTCACTTCCAGCTCCAGTTGGGCATGAAGTTGTTGCCCGTCTGCGTTAGTTTGTGCTGCTCGGTGCCGTCGGAGAGCATCGACCAGATGTCGGTGTGCCCGCCCACCTTCCGCTCAAAGACGATGTGCCGGTTGTCCGGCGCCCAGGAGGGATAATCGTTGACTCCGGCTTCGTGGCTCAGTTGCAGCCAGCGCTTGCT
>PMGP01000021.1 GCA_003156235.1 Acidobacteriaceae bacterium | reverse complement strand
GCACCAACGCCATCGCCCATGCCGTTGCGGCCAACAAGGCCGCCATCAGCATCATCGGCGGCGGCGACTCGGTCTCCGCCATCAACCAAGCCGGCGTAGCCGACCAGATCACCCACATCTCCACCGGCGGCGGCGCCAGCCTCGAATTCCTCGAAGGCAAGAAACTCCCCGGCGTCGAAGCGCTGACGGATAAGTAGTGGCAAATGCAGCCGGTCTGGCCCAGTGCAAGATCGGCTGCGACCTCCGGAAATGTCCACGTTGTGCCCGCTGTCACTTTGGCAGCAAGTTGCCATCAACTAAGATTCGTTTGAGGAACCTTGCAAAATGTCCCGTAAAGCGTTCATTGCCGCCAATTGGAAGATGTNNGCGACGAGATTGCCCTGTTCCCCTCGCCTGTGTTGCTGCCCACGGTGATTGAAGCCGCCAGGGGCTCCAACGTCTCCGTCGGCGCGCAGAACATCCACTTTGCCGAGGAGGGCGCCTACACCGGCGAGACCTCCGTGGGCCAGCTCCTGGCCGTGGGCGGAACGCACACCCTGATCGGTCACTCCGAGCGCCGCCAGTACTTTGCTGAAACCGACGCGATCGTCAACAAGAAGCTGCACACCGCGCTCAAGCACGGCGTCATTCCGGTCGTCTGCATCGGCGAAGTGCTCGCCGAGCGCGAAGCCGGCAAGACCGAGGAAGTGCTCAAGACCCAGATCGCGGGCGCCTTTGCCGGTATCACCGCCGAGGCCGCCGCGCCCATCTTCATCGCCTATGAGCCGGTGTGGGCCATCGGCACCGGCAGGACCGCCACGCCCGAAATGGCCGTCGAAGCGCACATAATCATCCGCGCCGAAGTGGCCAAACTCCTGGGCGCAAAAGTGGCCGCGGCCATGCGCATCCTCTACGGCGGCAGCGTCAAGCCCGACAATGCCACCGCCCTCATCAGCGAGGAAGAGATCGACGGCGCCCTGGTAGGCGGAGCCAGCCTCAAGCCCGACTCCTTCACCGCCATCGTCAAGTATTAGTCGCCATCGGACTGGATGCTCCCAGGCCTCGCCCGTCGCGGCGGCAGACCTGGGAGACCACGCTTCACTAAACCAGAGATCGCGGCCGCACGTATGATGGCTCATGGCCCAGCGCGATCTCTACATCGACCGCCTCCGCTCCGTGGTGACCGCATTGGTCATCCTGCACCACACCGCCATCACCTACGGTGCCATCGGCGGCTGGTTCTGGCACGAGATCGACCCCTCCGGCGCGCCCTCCAGCCAACTGCTCATCCTCTTCTGCACCACCAACCAGGCCTATTTCATGGGCTTCTTCTTCCTGCTGGCCGGCTATTTCACGCCCGCCTCGCTGGAGCGAAAGGGTTATGCGCGCTTCATCTCCGACCGCTTCCTGCGTCTCGGCGTGCCGCTGCTTGCATTCGGCCTGATCCTCGGACCGCTGACCGCGGCCATTGTGAATTTCGCTGAGGGCGACGGCTTCTGGTCCGCCATCTTCTGGCTCTGGCGCCACAAGCAGTTCATCAACGGCCCGCTCTGGTTCGCGCAGGCTCTCCTGATCTTCAGCCTCGCATACGGCGCCTGGAGAGCGGTTGCCGGTTCCCCGCTCTCCCCGTCCCAACGCACGCCCAGGCCGGTTCCGCCACGCCGCTGGTGGCTCCTGAGCGCTCTCGGAGTCGGCGCCGCCGCACTGGCTATTCGCCAGTTCGTTCCCACCGGTGTGAACGTCCTCGGCCTGCAGCTTGGCTACTTCGCCACGTACATCTTTCTCTACGCCGCAGGCATTGCCGCGTGGCGCTATGACTGGCTGCGGCAGCTCAACTGGAAGAATGCGCGGGCAGGGGTCATAGCTCTGTTGGTCGCCTGGCCCCTCATGCCGGTGGGCAGCGCTGTTGCCCACGCGCTCAACGGCCCCGGAAAATCCAATTTCTCCGGCGGCTTCTCCTGGACCGCGATCCTTTATGCTCTCTGGGAGCCGTTCGTTGCCTGGGGCCTGATCGCCGCCTGGCTGCTGGCTTTCCGCGCGCACATGAACCAGCCTTCGGCTCTCTGGGCGTGGCTCAACCGGCGCGCCTACGCCGTCTACATCATCCATCCGCCGGTCCTGGTGGGCATCAGCCTGCTTTTGCATGGCTGGGCCGCGCCCGCGCTGGTCAAATTCGGCGCCGTCGGCCTGCTGGCCTGCACGGCCACCTGGCTTCTCGCCGATCCACTGGTCCGTTTGCCGGGCGTACGCAGCGTTGTGTAAAGCTACGCAGTTAGCATAGAAGTGAGCCGCCGCCTCCGGCTGCAGACGAAAGACCACGCCCATGCCGCGCAAGAAAGCCCAACCCAGGCCCGTTACCCCGCTGTCCGCGTCCGCCTTCGAGCAGGCCTGGAGCAGCCTGCGCGCCCCGCAAACACCGCCGCCCACCGTGTCCGCCCGATGGCTGCTCATCGCGGTGAGTCTGACGATTGTGGCCGCGGCAGCCTGCGCTTGGTTCGCGCTCTGTTTTCTCTTCTGGCAGGGCAGTTGGCAGTTGCTCTACCACCCCACATCGGCCGTGACAAGGACACCGGTCAGCATCGGCCTCCCGTACGACTCTGTGGGCTTCGCAGTAACCGCCTCGGGTTCGCCACAACTGCACGGATGGTGGATTCCATATGGTCCTGAAAGCCGCTACACCGCGATCTACCTGCACGGCGCAGACGGTAACCTCGGCGACATGGTTGACGCGTTGATCCCGCTGCGCGGCGCGAAGCTCAATATCTTCGCTTTCGACTATCGCGGCTACGGAATGAGCAGCTTCAAGCGCCCCAGCGAAGCCCGCTGGCGCGAAGATGCGGAGTCGGCGATCGAGTACCTGACAAACACACGCCACATCCCCGCCGGTTCTCTGGTGATCTTTGGACAGGGCCTGGGCGCGAACCTTGCACTCCAGGTGGCCGCCGCGCACCCCGATCTGGCCGGGGTGGTCATGGATGAGCCGCTGCCCGTGCCAGACGACGCCATCTTCAGCGACCCGCGTGCAAGGCTGGTTCCGGCTCATGCGCTGGTGCGTGACCACTGGGACTCGAAGGCGGCCGCAATAAGTCTGCGCATACCCTCCTTGTGGTTTTATCGGACACCTGCGCACGGCCACGCTAAGGCGAAGATGCTGAAAGCTTACCAGCAAGTAACGGCGCAGAAAGAGCAGGTTTGGCTCTTGGAGGAACCCGGCGCTGCGAAGAACTATTACTTCGCGCTGACTCGCTGGCTCGACGATTTGCCTACCCCCGCACCTCCGCCCCATCCATGAAAGGACACCCGTCCGTGCGCAAACCTCTCCGCTTCGCAGTCCTCGCCTCGCTGGCTTTCTGTTGCGTGTTTTTGGGCTCAACCCTGCGCCCGCAGACAATCCAGGCCACCCCTGAAAAGCAGCACACACCCTGCTGCGGACCGGTCACTCCCGCCGGCGAACGGCTTGCTTCCACGCTCGACAGCATGAATGTCGAGTTCCTGTGGCTGGCGCACGAGCATGTGAACTGGGAGACCGGGGAACCGGACAAGGGCGCCGAAGACGAGGGACCCGGAAACCATACCCACTGCAGCGCCTTCGCGGCAGCGGCCGCCAAGCGGCTGGGCGTGTATCTTCTCCGCCCGCCTGAGCACGGACAGATCCTGCTGGCCAACGCGCAAGCCGATTGGCTGGCCGATGAGGCGGGATCAAAGGCCGGATGGCGCAGGGTTTCCAATATGCTTGAGGCACAGCGGCTGGCGAACCAGGGCAGTCTTGTACTGGCGCTCTACCAGAATCCCAACAGACATGTGCCCGGACACATTGCCATCGTTCGCCCGTCGCAGAAGTCCCAGGGAACATTCGAGGAGAACGGCCCGGAGATCATCCAGGCCGGCGAACACAACCACAACAAGACCAACGTCAGAACAGGTTTCGAGAACCATCCCGGCGCATGGCCCGATGGGGTTCTTTATTACACGCATCCTGTGGCGTGAGCGCCAGAACGCCGACTTACTGACCTGCTAACCTGCTGACTCGCTAACCTGCCGACTCGCCGACTCGCTGACTCTCTAGCATTATGACCCTCTAACTTGCTCAGTCGCCGGCTCGCTGGCTCGCTGACTCACCGCGGTATATCCCGGTGCAGCGCCTTCACCTGGTAGCCGGCGCGCATCAGTTTCGCGGTAATCTCTTCGACCATCATCACGCTGCGGTGCTGGCCGCCGGTGCAGCCAAAGGCTACGGTCAGGTAGCTCTTGCCCTCTTCCACATAGTGCGGCAAAAGATAAAGCAACAGCTCCGTAACCCGGTCAATAAACTCCTTGGTCTGCGGAAACTTGCGCACATAGGCGGCCACTGCGGGGTCCAGGCCGGTCAGCTTGCGGAACTCCGGCACAAAATGAGGATTGGGCAGGAAGCGCACATCGAAGACCATATCCGCGTCCAGCGGCACGCCGTTCTTGAAACCGAAACTAAGGCAACTGACGAGCAGGCGCTTNNGTGTCGATCAGCGTGTCGGCGAGGTTGCGGATGGGGTCCAGCAGTTGCCGTTCTTCGACGATGGAGCGGGAGACGGTCTCCTGCCGGCCCAGCGGATGAGGCCGGCGAGTCTCGGAGTAACGCCGCACCAGCACCGCGTCCTGCGCGTCCAGAAAGACCACGCGCGTACGCAGCAGCATTTTCACGCCTTTGAGAATCTCTGGGAGGCGGTCCAGAGTCTGGCCCTCGCGAACATCCACCACGATCACCGCGCTTTGAATCTCGGCGGATTTTTTCACCAGAGAGGCAAAGTCAGGCAGCAGCTCCAGGGGAAGGTTGTCCACGGCGTGATAGCCCAGGTCCTCGAATGCCCTGAGCGCCGAGGCTTTGCCCGAGCCGGAGATTCCGGTGACGATGACCAGTTCCTTGCTGGGGGCTTGCGTGGCGAGTTTGGCGGCCTGACGCGTGGGGGTCGCTCGGGGGGTAATCTTGGAAGGCGTCATGAGCAACATCCTACACTGAAGAACGGCCCTGGCGCTCCTGCTGGGGCGAAAGTTTCCAGCAGCCCAGCTCGGCAAGCTGTTGCGCCTGTGAGGCCGGCAAAGCGGGCGACAGCAGCGGGCCCTGGCCCAGTTCGCAACCCATGCTAATGAGCGCATCTAACTGCTCCGGGCTCTCGATGCCTTGCGCCACCACTTGCACGCCCAGCTTTAACCCCAATTGAATCAATGATTCCAGGACGGCCACCTGGCGGCCGGTATGGGTTGCGGACTGGGTCAGCCTGGGGTCCAGTTTCAGCACGTCGATGGGCAGCCGTACCAGTTGGTTCAACGGAGCCAGGCCGGAGCCGAAATTGTCTACCGCCAGGCGGAGATTGCATTCCAGCAGCCGCTCAAAAATCGCCAGCGCAGCACCGGGATTCTCGCTCAACGCGCTCTCCTCGACTTCAAAGAGGAGCCGCGCCGGATCAGCCCCGCTGGCCGCCAAAGTTCTCTTTATATGCGCAATCAAATCGGGATGATGAAACTGCCGCGGCGTCAGGTTAATGGCCAAGGTCAGGCCGATACTGGGCAGAGCCTCGGTCCAGCTCCGCAACTGCTTTGTGACCGCCTCCATTGTTTCGAGGCCCAGGCCGATGGAAAGCCCTGTCTCCTCGGCCAGGGGCAGCAGATCGCTGAGACTCGTCACCGAACCGTCTGCCCGCCGCCAGTAGAGCACGGACTCGAAGCCCTCCAGTTTTCCATCCTGAAGACGGAAGATCGGCTGATACCAGACCTCAAATAGGCGCTTCTCCAACACCTGGCGCAGCTCCCGCTCGCGCTCCTGGAGGCTGGCCACATGCAACTCCAATTGCTTGTCGAAGATATCGAAGCGCCCTCCGCCGTCCTGCTTGGCGCGATACATGGCAAAATCGGCGTCGCGGATGAGCAACTCAGGGACTGCGTGGTCCGGCCCGGCTATTGCCACGCCAATCGATGCGCTGGCGTGGGTAGTGTGCCCGCAGACTTCAAACTCGCGCTCCATTGCCTCCAGAACGCGCGTGGCTACAATTTCCATGCCTGCAACCGATTGGATGTTCTCCACCAGAATTGCAAACTCGTCGCCCCCCAACCGGGCTGCCGTATCCTGAGGGCGCAGCGCGCCGCGTAGCCGCTCGGCCACGGCTATCAGCAATGCATCGCCCGCCGCATGGCCCAGCGTGTCGTTAATCTCCTTGAAGCGGTCCAGGTCCAGGAAGAGCACGCCGCAGTTCTGGCCGAGGCGCCGCGACCTTTGAGTGAACGCCTGGCTCAGACGGTCCAGAAAGAGCGCGCGATTGGGCAATCCCGTCAGCGCGTCGTGCAGGGCATCGTGCTGCAGCCTGGCTTCAAAGCGCTTGCGTTCTCCGATGTCGCGGTAACTGATAACGTAGCCGTCCCTGCTTCCGTTTACCACCAGCGGTCCGGCTTCGATAGCCACATCCACAAGCCCGCCATCCTTGTTCTTGCGCACTGTATCGAGCGACGCGTAGCCAAAACGGTCCACGTCCTTGTTCATCCGCGCGTATTCCTCTTGATGCGCCGGGGGCACAATAAAGTCGTGCAGGTTGCCTGCTTGAATTTCCTCGGCGGAATAGCCGAAGATGCGCGTGAAGGCTGCATTCACATACAGCACGCGGTAGTTGCGCACCACGGCCACGGCTTCGGGAATGCTGGCCAGCACATCCTCCACCAGCAGTTGTTGGGCGGAGTCCGAATTATCAGGAAGCTTCAAACGCACACCCCTCCAGGGAATGACCGCATGATCTAAGAATCTGTCCAAAAACTATGCATTGAAGAGTACGGGCTTCAGCCCGTACGTTAAGAGTCGATTTTGATTTCCGGCTTTAGCCGCTGAGGGAAAGCAAACTGCCTTAAAAATCTCCCTCAGGGGCTAAACAGGCTGCGGAAAAACTCATTCGTCGTCGCAATAAGCGTCAGGGCACGACTTCAGTCGTGCCGTAAGTGCAACAAAACAACGTCGGGCTTTAGCCCCTGAGGGAATGCTGACTCGCAATAAAGACTTAATCAGAGCTTCCCTATGGAATCTCCACCAGCTCCAACTGGCCGTCGCGCCGGCGGTGGAGCACGAACAGTTCTCCATCTGGGTTGTGGAAGATCAGCAGGTCGCGATCGCGGAACTCGGCATCCTTGACGGCCTCTTCCATGGTCATGGGCTTGAGGGCAAAGGATTCGCCGCTGGTGACGATGCGCGGCTCAACGACCGCCTTGCGGGCCGGAAAGGAGTGCACGGCGATGGCCGCGCGAGCTTTTCTGTCGGCGCGGACGTGTTTCTCCTCAGAGACGTCCGCCTCGGGCTGGACGACGCGGGTTTTAGGCCGCGCTGGCGAAGGCTCGGCAAGCGCCTTCTCCTGCTGGGGTTTCCGTTTGATGGCCATTCTCCGGTCCCGGTGTCGGCGCGCCTGGCTTTCGGCGTGTGCGATGGCCTGGCGCAGCGCAGATTCCAGCGATTCCGCCTTGCCCTCGGCCACAATGGTGTGCAGCCGGGCCTGAATAGTCACTTCAACAATCTGCAGCCGCTTCTGCGCGCTGAAAACGATGCTGGCGCGCGCGTTCTTGCCCAGAATGAGGGCAATCCGTTCCATCCCCTCCTCGGCCAGGGTGCGCAGATCCCTGGTGATTCTCACTTGCCTGGCAGTGAATTCCACTTCCATAGTCAACCTCCGCTACTACATTCATTCTCGCAGCAGGATGATCCGGCTGGAGACTACGGATTCTATAGCATTTACCAGGGCAGGGAATAGGGAATATGGAACAGGGAACAGGGAATCCTTAATCCCTAATCCCTAACCCCTGCACTTTACCCGTCGCGCTGGCGGCGTTGGTGTGTGCTGGGGATGTTCATGTCTTCGCGGTACTTGGCCACGGTGCGGCGCGTCAGTTGGATGCCCTGGGATTGAAGCGTCGCGGCAAGCTGGTCGTCGGTAACCGGATGGCGCGGGTCCTCCTCGGCGATGAGCTTGCGAACTTTGCGCTTGAGCACCAGCAGCGGCGTGTCTGCGCCCTCAGGGCCATTGGATCCCTCGGAGAAGAAGGAGCGCAACTCCAGGACTCCCTGCGGGGTGTGCGCGTACTTGTTGGCCACGGCGCGGCTGACCGTCGAGGGATGAACGCCGATCTCCTCAGCCACTTCCTTGATCATCATCGGCCTGAGCGCCTCAATCCCCTTTTCGAGAAAATCCTGCTGGCGGCGCACAATNNGCTCCTTCACGTACTCCTTCACCTCTTTGGTGGTTCCTTCGGCGGTAAGCATCTGCCGGTAGCGCCGGCTGAGCCGCAGGCTGGGCAGATCCTCCTCGTTCATGGAGACTACCCATACGCCATCGCGCTTGACGAACACCACGTCCGGCTCGATGAGCCGCGACTGCTCGCGGTTGTATTGGCGGCCGGGCCGGGGATCAAGCGTGCGGATAAACTCGATTGCGGCATGAGCCTCGGCAGGGGTAATCTGGGCCGTCCGCGCCAGGTCTTTTACGTCGCGTTTCTGCAACTGGTGCAGATGCTGGTCCACAATCAGCGCGGCTACCTCGATGCTGCGCCGCCGCTCCTCAATGCGCGCCTCGGCTTCGGCGCGGAAGCTGCGATGGAGATTCTCTTCCAACATGATCGCGCCGGCTGACTGCCGGGCAAACAACTGGGCAAACTCATGCTGCTGGGCGGTGATTTGGATCAGCAGGCACTCGCGCAGGTCGCGGGCGCCCACGCCGGCCGGGTCAAGATGTTGCACCAGGTTGATGCCGCGGCGCAGCAACTCCAACGCCGCCGCCTTTTCAGTGTCGTCTGTGGATTGTCTGAAGGCCGCCGCCAGTTCTTCTTCGCTGCCGGCCAGGTANNCTGCCACGCCAGGTGATCGGCCAGAGTCGTAGGCTGGGAGAGAAAGTTCTCATACGAGGGCTTTTCACTCTCTTCGTATTCCGGCTGTGTGCGGTAACCGGGGTCCAGGTAATCCTTGAAGTACGTTCCGAAGTCGATCTCGTTAAACGAATCCTGAACTGGGGTCGCGGGCTCTTCAACGATGCGCTCCTCAACTCCGCGTTCCAGGCGTTCCTCGCGGCTCGCAACCTGATCCAGCATCGGAACCGTCTCGTCAATCTCCTCCAGGACGGGATTTTCCACCATCTCGGCATCGATCATCTCCTTCAGCTCGAGCTTGTTGAGCGCAAGAACGCTCACCATCTGCATCAGTCCAGGAGTCAGAATCTGGCGCTGCGATAACTTTACGTTTAAGCTTGTTTGCAGCATCGGCATAGAATGGACCCGATTCCCGTTTCGACTCAGTTTTGGACGTGCGCTTCAAGCTCACTACCTAGGAGAAAGCTGTACATCTGGTCGCACGAATGTAAAAAATGAGCAATTTTGCTCACTTCAAGTGTAACCGAGCGAGCAATTAGCTAAAAGGTAAACTGTCTCACCCTGAGTCATCTGTTCCGGATTGGGCGTTGCTCAATCCAGGAATCTCTATTGGGTCAGTCTAGTAAAGTAGTGGGAATTTAAGGGTTTACGGCAGGCTAATTGCAACCAAAGTGCCTGCCAACCATACCGTCTGGGGTTATCATCACCCCAGCGTGAAACCCTCCCCCAGGTAAACCCGCCGCACCTCCACGTCGTTGCCCAGTTCATGCGGCGTTCCGGAGCGGAATATCCTCCCTTCGGCGATGATATAAGCGCGGTCGGTCACGCTCAACGTCTCGCGCACATTGTGGTCGGTAATCAGGACTCCGATGCCGCTGGCCTTCAGGTCGAAGATGATCTTTTGCAGCTCCAGCACGGCGATGGGGTCGATGCCGCTGAACGGCTCGTCAAGCAGGATGAAGTTGGGCTGGATGCACAACGAGCGCGCAATCTCCACCCGGCGCCGTTCGCCGCCGGAGAGCGCGTAGCCGCGGGTGGTGCGGATGTGGCCCAGGTTCAACTGATGAATGAGTTTCTCGGTCCGCGTCCGCCGCTCGCGGTTGCCCATCGGCTGCGCCTCCAGCACCGCCAGGATGTTCTCCTCCACGGTCAGCTTGCGGAAGATCGATGGCTCCTGGGGCAAATAACTAATCCCAAAATTGCGCGCGCGCAAGTACATCGGCAGCGCGGTAATCTCGGTCTGGTCCACCAGCACGCGCCCGCCATCGGGCTCGACCAGTCCCACGATGATGTAAAAGATTGTGGTCTTGCCGGCGCCGTTCGGCCCCAGCAGCCCCACCACCTCGCCGCGCGAGATCTGCAGATCCACCGCGCGAACCACCTGCCGTCCTTTGTAGCTCTTGCCGATTCCCTCGGCGATCAATGTTTCCATCGAGTGGGTCATCCCGTCAATTCGATAACAAAGTTAAGTCTGTCATCCTGAGCGAGCGCAGCGAAGTCGAAGGACCTGCGGTTGCTCTTCTCTAGTTTACGTGTTTTGAACCGACTCAGGAACCTCCAACTACCGCCGCTGTAGCGATCTTGCGCGGCCTGCCGCCCGCCTTGCCATTCTTCCGGGCAGCCGAGACCTTGGCCGCGCTTCTCGATCTGCCCCCGGTGGCGCCGAGTCTGCCGGCCATCCATCGTTTAGAACCGAAGAACCCTTCCAACAGCGCCGGAATGTACAAGTCGGCGTCCAGCGCGGGGAAGTGAAGGCCAGAGCCAGTAGGGTAAATCTCAATTTCCCGCAACTGCGCCCATGTCGCCGTTTCCAGCCCTTGCGCATTGCGCGGCGAGAAGGAAATCTCCAAACCATTGTTCAGGCCCACCACAACCCGTCCGATGCGGCGATCATAACGGGCGCTGACGGCGTGGGGAATGGTAGCCTGCTCCTCTTGCTCTCTCCGGTTGGCTTGCAAGTATTCTTCATGCTCGCTCTTGATTGATACCTTGCCCATGATTGCCCTTCGCTTCCACTTACTGGTCGAACAAGAAAAATTTGATTCCAACTAGCAGCATGGCAGCGCCAATAGCAAGGAAAAGAAGCCTCCCTTTCCAGGTTGGAATCTGCTTGTTCGATAGCGACACGCCTAATATGCCCTTGGTGGCATAAAACTGCTTTATGCTTAGCGCAAGAACGATCATCACGCATCCAGCAACAAGTGCCAGAATTGCCTTCGCTTCGCTCATGACTGATCTAGTCCACCTGGCTGAACACAGTTAGCATGAATTCATCCTATCATAAACCGAAGCGGTTCGGTTATAGGCCGCTGTAGGTATATGCATCACTTCGGCGCCGTGGTCTCCGTCGTCGTCTTGCTCCCGCCGCCTTCGACACTGACACTATCATCGCTGCCATGGAAGATCAAAGCCTCGCCGGTCACCGTTCCCCGCGCGGCATCGGACATTCTGGGCGGCACGGCGGCGGTTCCGGTCAGAACGTACTCGCCTGTTGCGCTGGTGTAAACCAACTGCTCGCCGGTTCCGCGCCGGCCTTCGCTGGTCAGCACCACGTGGCCGCGGGCCGTCATGTGGTCCACCTGGGCCTGCCCGCTGTCCTTGTCACCGGTTTTGCCGGTGGGTAGCAGCGTCACCTCAACTTCATTTGAGGTTGAGGTTGCTGTTCCGGTTTCGGTGACCACCGTGCCCAGAACGCCCGAGTGCATCACCGCCTTGCGTTCGGTGTCTGAGTATTTGAGGTCGCCCCCGCGCACCCGGATCACCGAAGGCTGATTTTCTTTTCCTTGCGCCTTGGCTGAGTCTGACCCCGGCGCAGCCCCGCCCGCGCTGAGCAGCACGGCCCGCACCGGCTCAGACGCATCCGTGGTGCGCGCCACCAGCGTTTGCCGTTCGCGGTCCAGCACAATGACCGGCGCGGCAATCGAGTTGGCCTGCTGCCACACCCGCGCATGACCGCGGAAGGTAGCCTCGCCTGTCGTTCCGCCGACTGCATGACGCAACTGCGCTTCGGTTGCGACGACATGCGCCGGACCCTGCCCGCCCAAAGACACTACGCTCTGGCTGCCTGCGGGTTTTCCCGGCTGGCTGTTGCTACTCATCCAACTAGCCTTCACATTGCCGTGCGCAAAGGCATCGCCCGATTCGCGCGAAACGTCCACTTTGTCTGCCGTAAGCTGCAGTGCGCCGTCTTCAACGCGCGGATTCACGGTCAAATGCAGCCACTCGCCCTGGCCTTGATAGTCGGCGCGGCCTGCTGTAGCATGCATCGGCGCCTGCGGCGGCGCGCCGGGCTTGGCCGCCGGCGTCTGCGTCAGCACCACATGGCCCTCGACCATGGCCGATTGGAGCTGTGCATCGCCGCTCTGCCCGCGCTTTGCTGTAGGTGGAGCAGCCTCGAAATGCGCAGAGAGCCGGTCGCCGCTGGTGGTCTGCCGGGTTCCCGTCTCGGTGGTCTCCTCAATGCTTGTGTGCCCCACCCCGTTCATGCCGGTCAGCACCGAACCCGGCCCCAGCTGACCCGTCACTTCGTCACCCGAGAGACGCGATGGAACAACCGCTCCCTGGCCGCGCTGGCTCTCGCCTGTAACCACCACGCCGCCGGTCCCGTGCACCGTGCTCAACTCGACCTTCCCCTGCTTGGAATCGCGGAACTCCACATCAGCAATCGGCGAGCGCCAGTGACGGCTCAGACGTAGCGGCAGGCCTGCCTGTTCGCCTTGTTCCTGACTATCCATCGTCACGCCTTGCTCCAGGTGGGCGTGGTGCAGCAGACCCCGCGCGTTGAATTCCAGCTCCATCGTGGGAGAGGTTCCGTGCATCTGTCGATGCCGTCCCGCCGCCTCACTCACCGAGTCCAGCGTCACCCCGCCTTCCATGTGGCCGTGGCGGGGCTGGTTATGCTCGTCAAACTCCATATGCCCAGAGGGCGCTGCCAGATGGCCGCCGGTCGCGGTCGCCAGCGTGAACCCGTTTATGGCATCCAGCCGCTCCGCCGACCCATCCTCGCGGAAGAGCACCTTTGCGTCTCCGGCCTTTGCTTCTCCGCCCTGGTAGTCGGCTGTGGCCTCATGGAGGCGGCACAACTGGCTCTCTCGCTCGAACTCCGCGTGCTGAGAATGAATCTGAACCGTCTGTGTGCCGCGCTTCGTCGTCAACTCCACCGCGTGGTCCAGAACCAGGAAGCCCTGCTCGGAATCGTAAGTGGCTCCCATCGAACTGCCCGACCCCTGTGCCATGGAAAAATCCACATGCTGGCTGGTTTTGGCCACTCCGCTCTTCTGATCGAAGATGAGGCCGCGGGTCTTCACGTGAATCTCGCCTTGCGCGGCGGCTTCGGCCGCAGAGGCCACGGGCGCGCCTTTCAGCTTGTCGCCCATCGCCTGCCCAGTCGATGCCTTGGGGGCAATGGCCGGCGCCACCCCCGGCCGCATCAGCGTAATCTCCACCGGTCCAGCGGCAACGGCAATCCCCGCCTGCTGGTTGTACTCAAAATCCCCGCCTTCGATGCGGTCTACCCTGGCGCCGTCTTCGCCATACAGTTCTATCTTCACGTCGTGCAGCAGCGCGTTGCCCTGCTTCAACTGTACGACTTTGGAGGCGTGAATCTTGAACAGGGTGCGGCCGCCGTGCGCCTGCGTGTAGGTGACCCCGTTGGCTTCCTGCTGAATATTAATCCCCAGTTGTTTGGGCAGGTCGCGCCGGTTGAAAGGATTCTTGCCCTTGCCCACGGCCAAAAACACCCCCAGCGCCACCAGCAGCAGAACCGCCGCGCCGAGCACCAGCGCACGTAATTTTTCAATGGTCAGTCGCACCGTCAGTTCGCTCCCCCAACCAGCTTCGATAGCCTTGCAGCCAGCCTATGGGCAAGACTCTCGCCCAACTCGCTCCACAACAGCCGCGCCGTGGCCCCGGATGCCTTCTCGACGGCCGCGGTCAACTCCACCAGTTGGCGCACATTTTCTTCCACGTGGCGCGCGGCTACGGAGTCCAACTCCAGATCTTCCTCAAGAAACGGCGTATCCGAGCCGAAGTCGATCCGAATGTGCCCGTCGGCTTCATAAGTCCCTTCTTCAAAGAGTGGACCAAAGCCCGTTACCCGCACCAGCCGCGGCTCCCGCGCCCAGCGCGCGTCCAACCCACCCAATGCACTGTCATCCTGAGCGGAGTTGGGTGCGTTTTTTGCACGCAACGCAGTCGAAGGACCTGCGTTTCCGCCGGTCTCCAACTCCCACAAACTCCAGCCGATCTGGAACTCGTAGGCGAAATCGTCGTGCAGCAGTTCGAGCGCCTCTTCGACGGCCAAGCGCGGCTCCGCGCCCAGCTCCACGGCTCCGTCGCCGCCCGCTCCGGCTCTGCGTCCATAGATCTGCTGAAAGACCGGCGACTCGCTCCAGCTCACCGGCCATACGGTCGCCGAATAAACGCGCTTCTCTCCGCCGTGCGAGGCAAACGCGCCCAGCACCGCCGTCAGCTTGTCGGGGAGCGAAGCAAGAAGCAGATTCGGGTACCACAGGCTCAGATAAAGTGTGTCGGACATCTCTACTAATTGTAGACGGGCGGATGGCTCAGAAGATGCAGGAGGAGAGCTTCGCTGAGGAAAGAAACTGCATCCTCAGAAACTCTGTCATCCTGAGCGGAGCGTAGCGAAGTCGAAGGACCTGCGGTTGTTTGTAAACTCGATTGGGCGCTTGGGAGCCAATCCGCTACGCCGTCACAATCTCGCTAAAGTCGGCGATGCCGGAGAAGCCGCGCAAC
The DNA here is from genome assembly GCA_003156235.1 of Acidobacteriaceae bacterium. GTDB lineage: Bacteria > Acidobacteriota > Terriglobia > Terriglobales > Acidobacteriaceae > Telmatobacter. Next base: position 3,009 of record PMGP01000021.1, on the reverse strand, counting down.
ACCTCGTCGATGAGGCCGAGGTTTGCACCGCGAATTGCCGGATCGTTATCGAGCACCATCACCTTGTCGAAGAAGGCGTCCACCACAGGACGCAGCGTTGCAATCGCGGCCAGCGCATCGCCATAGGCTCGCTTCTCGCGAAGTATTGCCACTTGCGGCACAAGCGCGGCAGCCGCATTTGCAAGTTGCTGCGCTTCCGGCGCGAGCGTCACATCCTTTGGCGATCCGAGGGTGAAGTGCTTCTCCTCCGCCTGGCGCAGAATATTCTTGATGCGCTTGAAAGCCGCGGAGATTGCGGCGAAATCGGCGGATTCGCGTGCTGTCGTCAACGCTTCTGCGCGGGCAATCGCGTCGCGTACATCGTCGGCACCAGCGGCCAGCACGGCGCTGACCACGTCGTAAGCGAAGCCGCGCACATCCTTCAGGTAGAAGCTCAGCCGCTCGCGGAAGAAGGCGGCAACCTGCTCACGGTTGGTTCCTTCCACACCGCTTGATCCGACCACGTCGGCCAGTGTCAGCGGCAGGCCTGATTCGGCCAGAATCTTAACAATCGCGTTGGCGGCGCGGCGCAACGCAAATGGATCCTTAGAACCGGTTGGCGCGTTGCCTATGCCGAACATTGCGGTAATGGTCTGAATGCGGTCAGCAAGACCCAGCAACTGGCCCTCGACGGTCTCAGGAATAACGTCTTCGGTCGAAGCTGGAGTGTATTGCGTGTAGATGGCTTGCGCGACGGCCTCGCCGAGTCCTTGAGTATGGGCATAAAGTCCGCCGATGACTCCTTGCAGCTCGGTGAACTCCTTCACTAACTCGGTGGTCAGGTCGGTCTTGGCCAGTTCAACAGCCTTTAAAAGCGCCGCTTCGTCGAACTGGGTGCCTGTGACTTTCAATGAAGCCGCCAGCTCCCGCGCCACGGCGAGATTGGCCTCGGTTTTCCAGTGGTAACTGCCCAGCTCCTTCTGGAAGGTGACGTTCTTGAGGCTCACGACGCGCGCAGTGAGCGGAATCTTCTGGTCGAAGTCCCAGAAGAAGCGGGCGTCCTTGAAGCGCGCCCTCAAGACGCGCGCATTGCCGTGGCGAATGATGGCTTCGCCCTCTTCATCTACCTCAGTATTCAAGACAGCGAGAAAGTGCGGAAGCACCTTGCCGTCCTTGCCTTCGACAGCAAAATACTTCTGATGGTCGCGCATGACGGTGACCAGCACCTCTTCGGGCAGAGCCAGATACTCCGGCTCAAAGTCGCCCAGAACAACCGTGGGCCATTCAGTTAAATGGACGACGGTTTCGATCAGCGGATCGTCTTCACGCCAACGTGCTCCGGCTACGGTGCGAGTGGCCGTGTCGAGCGCCTTGCGAATCGATTGCCTTCGCTCGGCCACATCGACGACAACGAAGGCTTTGCGCAGCGCTTCGGCGTAGCTGCTGGGCTGGTCGATCACCACCGGCTTTTCGCCGTGTAACACGCGATGGCCGCGACTCGCGTTGCCAGCCTTGATGCCGGCGATCTCCAAGGGAACAATTGCGGCGTCGAGTAGCGCTACGACCCAGCGCACCGGGCGCACAAAGCGCTCCGGCTTGCCCGCGCGCCAGTACATGTTTTTGGCCCAGTAGAGGCTGAGAACTTCCTTGGGTAACTCAGCAGCCAATAACTCGGAGGCCGCGCGACCTTGCCGCTTGACCGTTGCGCCAACGTACTCACCCTTGGCGTTGGTAACTTTTTCGAGAGCCGCAACCGCGACGCCGGCCTTCTTGGCGAAGGCTTCGGCAGCCGCCGTTGGCGCACCATCCTTGAAGGCCACCTTCCAGGATGGGCCGGTCAACTTTTCTTCAGTATCGGCCTGGCTCGCCAGAACACCAGAGACCAGCACGGCCAAACGGCGCGGTGTGGAGTAGGTGGTGAGTTTGGCCCCTGAGGCAAGCAGCCGCTCGCGCGTGAGCAACTCGTTGACGCGGCGGCCCAACTCGGCCTCGGCCCCGGCAATCATGCGGGCGGGAACCTCGTCCAGCCCAATCTCCAATAAAAAGTCAGCCATAATGTGAAGTTCTTTCTGAAAACAAAGAATTACAAAACAACTTTTAGCTATTAGCCTTTAGCTTTTAGCTGTTTCTTTGTCCGCTAACAATCGTGACCAGCAAACAGCTAACGGCTAAAAGCTAAGAGCTAACAGCTTCACTCTGCTGCCCCGCGTACACCTTGGCTACGCCGACGGCCAGATTGCGAATGCGGGCGATCATGCCCACCCGCTCCGTGACGCTGATGGCTCCGCGCGCATCCAGAAGGTTGAATAGATTCGAGCACTTCAACGCCAGCTCGTAAGTGGACATCAGCGGGAAGCGCAGCTTTTCCTTGGTGCTAGCCTTTTCATCCGCCAGCAACGCATTACCCCGCTTGAGCAGCGCCTGCGCCTCGGCCTCATAGCTGTTGAAGTGCGCCCAGAGCCGCTCCACATCCGCGTCCTCGAAGTTGTAAACCGAGTACTGTAGTTCCTCGGTCAGCCGGACATCGCCATAAGTCACCACCGCGCCGGTTTCCGGATCGCGCGCCCAGACCACGTCGTAGACCGAGTCCACGTCTTGCATGAAGGCGCAGAGGCGCTCCAGTCCGTAGGTCAGCTCGGCGCAGATGGGATCGAGGTCGAGTCCGCCGCACTGCTGGAAGTAAGTGAACTGGGTGATTTCCATGCCGTCCATCATCACCTGCCAGCCGACGCCCCATGCGCCGACGGTGGGGCCTTCCCAGTTGTCTTCCTCGAACTTGAGGTCGTGCTTGCTGAGATCGATGCCGATAGCTTCGAGCGACTGAAGATACAGCTCCTGTACGTTGACCGGAGGCGGCTTCAGAATGAGTTGGAACTGAGTGTGGCGGAAAAGCCGGTTGGGATTCTCGCCATAACGTCCGTCGGCGGGACGTCGCGAAGGCTGCGCGTAGCCAACCTTATAGGGCTTAGGCCCCAGCACGCGCAGAAAGGTCTCCGGCGCCATGGTGCCCGCGCCCACTTCAACGTCGTA
>PMGP01000179.1 GCA_003156235.1 Acidobacteriaceae bacterium | reverse complement strand
GCGCTGGGTGCGCTTCAACTCGACGATGAGGACGCCGGCGTCGGCCTCGATCTTTTCCAGGTCGGCCTTGCAGTTTTTCTGCTGGCGGCGGTACTCCTTCTTCAGCTCGTCGCTGCGGCTGGCTTCGTGCTTCTGTTCCAGCGAGCGAATCTGGCGCTCCAGGGTGCGCATGGTGTCGACGGTCTTGTTGACCTTGTCGAGCAGGCGCTTGCGCTCCATGGGCGTGTACTTGAGTTCGCGGACGATGCGCGAGACCAGCACCTTCTCGCGGGCGATCAGCCAGCGGGTATGGCGTGCTACAGAGGCCTTGGCTTTTGCGGAGGCGGCTTGCTTCTCCTCCAGCACGGCAATCTTTTTCTGGTGCTTGTTGAGCGCGTCGATGCGGGCGACGGTGGCCTTGACGCGCGCCACGACGACCTCTTCGGTGAGCTCCTCGTCGTCGAAGATGACCACTTCCTTGATGTTGCGCACGCCGCGNNATGCGCTTGGCGATTTCAACTTCGCCTTCGCGGGTGAGCAGCGGCACGGTGCCCATCTCGCGCAGGTACATGCGCACCGGGTCGTTGGTCTTTTCCAGCGTACCCGGCGTCAGGTCCAGTTCGACGTCATCGCCTTCTTCCGGCTCGAAGTCCTTGTCGCCGTGGAATTTTGGGCCGTCCAGCAGGTCGATGCCCTGGGTGCCGATGGTGGTGATCAGGTCGTCCAGATCATCGGGCGAAGTGGCCATCTCCTCCGGCAGCATCTCGTTCACATCGCCGTAGGTCAGATAGCCCTTTTCCTTGCCGACTTCGATGATGGTGTCGACATCGTGCTCGTGCTCGGGCGCGGAAATGTGTTCGTGCTCGAATTTGTCGTCGCTCGCCAAAATATTCCTACTCTCTAGCGCAAAGCATGTTCAGCACCGTCTTGCGCGCCGGTGCGCGGGTTCCGATGCAGTACGGTCCAGGGCACACGAAGATAGATTTCCTAGTGAAAATCCAAATCAACGGCGCGCGCGGACACAAACTCGCGGTCACCCGCAAAAATGATGCGGACTCAGGGGTTGCTCGGAACAGGATGACAAGCGCTTCAGGTTTCACCTGGGTCGCCCGCGAGCCGTAGCTCATGGTTGGGGCAAAGGGGCGCGCATCTGCACTGAGATCAATAGATTACCACGCCTTACCTGTTGATTCCAAGACAAAATCGGGTCGTCTGATTCCTGATCCAAATTTCGCTCCTGCCTAATTAGACGCGTCAGCCGATACTCGGACGCATGATTCCGGCAGAGCGTCCGGGTTTCTCGCGCCAGAAAGCGCCTCTCTTGCATGCAAAATCGGCCATTGGAGAAGAAAAATGAGTGTTTTACGGGTTTCCGGGAGTAGAATTCGCATAGTTCCGCAACCCCGCCGCCAGGTGTGGGCAATTCACTTGAGAAGCATCCAGAGGAAACCATGCGCAAGTTCGTGATCTCCTTTTTCTGCGCGGCGCTGATGCTCAATGCATCCGCCTCGTTCGCCAAAGACAAGAAACCCGCCAAAGAGGGCAAGCCTTACTGGATTTCCAGCGGCTTTCTCGCTCTGCCCTTGGTTATTCCATACGATGGACCTATTCAGCCTCGGGGGAGCACCTCAATCCTCGTAATTGCGCGCGATACGAGGATTAATTCCATTGATGGCCAGAGAATCGACGATCAGGGCTTAAGAGCCCCGATGGCAAAGAACCCTGTCGAGAATTCCGATATCATTCAGTTGCTGCCAGGAAAGCACGTAATCGGAATATCGTATAAGACTCAGGACTCTACCATACAAGCTTGCGGCAGAAATCTGTGTCAGGGTAGTATCTTCTTCGCCACCTCGTTCGTCGAGGTTAACTTTGAATCCACGGCGGGACGCACATACCTTGCGAACGCAAACGGATTCATCAACAAGAACCGGTCCAGCGACTATGCCATAGGCTTCAAGCCGGAAATTACAGATATCACCGAGGCGCTCGACGAGAAAGAAAATCAGAATCTCGATGAATCTGTAAAGAACGAGAAGAAGATATACCGAATATCAGACTGGCTGGCAGCCCGGCAAGCGGCGTCTACCAAAAGTGGCATGCATGGTTTATGGAAGATTCCTGGAAAGCAGGAGTTGCAAACAGAGCCTCCCGCAAGCGATGGCTATTACCATTACCCTCCCTCCGCCGACAAAAAGTGACTTCCCTCTTTCTGGAATGATTCAGAAAGAGGCTACTGCTCCTTCGGTCTCTGGTTGTGTAACTGCCTCAGCGCTCGGTCCATCTCCAGTTTCTGTTGCGTTAGCAGTGCCAGCTCAGCATGGTCGCCGCGGCGCTCGGCTTCGGCGATGAGCGTGCGCAGTTCGCGCTGGCGGCGCTCGATGGCCCGCTCGTGAATTTCCTGAATCGCGCTCTGCACTTCGCTTTCCTCGGGCGGTTTGGTTTCAGCCAGAAGCGTTTCTGCCAGCAAGGCGCGTTGCGACTCGTCCTCAACCGCGTCCATGGAGTCGCGAGCCTGTCTCTGAGCCAACGCCTGCAATGCCGCGAAGGCGCCCAGGTGCTCAAACCACGCGGGTTGCTGGGCGAGAGCTTCACAGGCGAGCCGCCGCGACCGCTCGTTCTCCGGATCGTCGATGGCCAGGGCGCGGAGCAGCACCCGCTCGACCTCGGTGAGCGCTGCGGCTTTTGTTTCGATGTGGTCGCGACGGCGCAGCGCGGCCTGGCGCAGTTCTTCGCGCAGGATGGCCGAGTCGATGCCCAGCTTTTGCGCGGCGTCGGCGGCAAACTGGTCGCGGGCGAGCTTCTCCGGCATGCGCCGAATGTGAGGCAGCAGAAAGTTCATCGCCTTCTGCTTCTGCTCCGCGCTGGCGCCGGGAAAGGCTGTCCGAGCGCGCTCGATCAGGTAATCGGCCTGGCGCCGCGAGCCGCGGATTGCCGCCGTGTAGGCCTCCACGCCGCGCTCGCGGATATAGCGGTCGGGGTCGAGGCCGCCGTCGAGGGTGACGATTTTGATGTTGAAGCCCTCCTCGGTGAGCAAGGCGATGGATTTTTCCGCGGCGTTGGAGCCGGCGGCGTCGGGATCGAAGTTGACGACGACTTGAGAGGTGTGGCGCTTGAGAATGGCCACCTGCTGCTCGGTGAAAGCCGTGCCGCTGGTGGCGATCACGTTCTGAATGCCGCGCAGGAAGACCGAGATGCAGTCCATCTGGCCTTCGACCAGCAAGGCAAACTCCATCTGGCGAATAGCAGAGCGCGCCTTGTCCAGGTTGAACAGGACGAGACTCTTAGAATAGAGCGGCGTCTCCGGTGAATTGATGTATTTGGCGCCGGCCTTGTCGCCGGTTTCCAGCGTGCGCGCCGTGAAAGCTATCACCCGGCCGCTCTCGTTGGAGATGGGAAAGACGACCCGCTTGCGGAAACGATCGTAGATTGGGCCTTGAGAGCCGTCGCCTTGTTCCTTCGAGGCAAAGAGGCCGCTGGCTCTCAGGGTCTCGTTGTCGGCCATGCCGCTCAGCCGGTCGCGCAGCGCGTTGAAGCTGTCAGGCGCGTAGCCGATTCGGAAGGTCTTGATGCCCTCGGGCGTGAGGCCGCGACCGGCGAGATATTCGCGAGCGATAGCCCCTTCGGGTGAGCGCAACTGGTCTTCAAACCAAAGTGTAGCCGTCTCGTGCAGCTCCAGGAGTTTGGCGCGCAAACGCGCTCCGGCGGCCTCCTCCGGCGAGGAAAACTCCCGCTTGGGCAGCGGAATGCCGCACTTGCCGGCGACGATCCGCACCGCCTCGGGGAAGGGGACGTTCTCGATTTTTGCGACAAAGCTGAAGACGTCCCCCGAGGCCTGGCAGCCGAAGCAGTGGTAGAACTGGCGGACAGCATGGACGGAAAACGACGGCGATTTTTCCTTGTGGAAGGGGCAGAGACCCTGGTAGTTCTGCGCGCCGGATTTGCGTAGGCGGATGTAGCCCTCGATCACCTTGACGATGTCGGCCTGCTGCTTGACGGTTTGGGCAAAGTCGGACATGAGGTTCTGTATAGAGGATAAGGCTTCAGCTTCCGATAGCACATTCGCAAAAGCTCCCTTCTCACCCTCCGTGACAATCGAGGCGGCAGGCGAGTAAAATTTCACGCAAGCAATGTAAATGGAAATCAGATGGGGTATGCTGACAGCCTGGAACGCGGGGAGAGAGTTGTGCTGCCCGCGCTAACATGCCAGCGGCCTCGTTTTACAGAAATCAGGAGAATCGCATGAGAATGCTTGCAGTAATTTTGGCAACGTTAATGGCTGGCGCAACCGCGCTGGCGCAGCAGGCTGTACCGCCTCCGCCTCAACCTGCCAGTGAGTCGCAGTCAAACGCTACGGTCCTGAAGCTTNNCCGCGCTCAAACAGGCCGGCGCCAGTGAAGCGGAACTCAGCGCGATAGCGTCTCAGGGCGCGGCGCCCGCAAACGCACCGCCCGCCGGCGCGCAAACAAACGGCGGCCCATCCCTCGCCGATACCATGAAGTTCATCCAGGACAAGCTCAACGAGATGGGTACGGTGAACTTTGCCGGCTACGTCCATGACGCGGCCGACAATTCCGATGGGGTGCAAAAATTCTCTGCCACCATCAGCAATGTAGTCACCAATCCGAGCGCCTGTTCCCTCAGCTACCATCGCCTGGTCTTCAATAACGGCAGAAAAGAGCGCATCGAGGATATTGCCATCAATCTGCGTGACGTGCACAGCATCACCGTTCTTCCGGATGAGCAGGACTGGCAGAATTACCTGGTGCGCACTGGGGATACCACCAAGACGGTCAAGGATGTTCCAGACATCTCTGCCCTGGTGATCAAACTGAACAATGGTAAAGATCCCACCATTCGTTTCTACGAGCAGGAGTTGGCCGACCGCGTGGCTAAAGCCCTGGTTCATGCCGTGGAGCTTTGCGGAGGCGGCCCCAAGCCGGAACTATTCTGATTGCAACGTAGATGAGACTGGCGCATCCAATCCTTTGCAAGGCAAAGGAGCTTCCCCATGTCGCTTCGTCCCGTAAAGCAAATTTTTGAAACCAAACCCACAGTCGAAGGTGCGGGCGTGAAGTTGCAGCGCGCCTTCGGCTTTGGAAAAACTGCGGAGTTCGATCCCTTTCTGTTGCTGGATGACTTCCGCAGCGACAATCCGGCAGATTACGTGGCTGGGTTTCCCTGGCATCCGCATCGGGGAATTGAAACCATTACGTATGTGCTGGCCGGAGAGGTGGCGCACGGCGACAGCCTGGGCAACAAGGGCCGCATGACCGCCGGCGACGTGCAATGGATGACGGCGGGCAGCGGGATATTGCATCAAGAAATGCCCAAGGGAGACGCCGAGGGCCGCATGCATGGCTTTCAACTGTGGGCCAACCTGCCCGCCGCGCTAAAAATGACTGCCCCGCGCTACCAGGACATTCCGGCTGCCGCTATTCCAGAGATTACGGAAGATGACGGGACGCGGGCGCGAGTGATTTGCGGCGAGTTCTGGGGCAAGCGCGGGCCTGTCGAGGGAGTTGCTGCAGATCCGCGCTATGTGGACATCTCAGTTCCGCCGGGTAAACGCAAACGCATCCAGGTGGAGACAACTCGCAATGCTTTTGCGTATGTCTTCGCCGGCGCGGGAACGTTTAGCGACGCATCCGATCCTCGCGCGGTGCTGACCGAGTCAGCTGTTGATCCGAATGCGACGCCGGTTTACGATGCCAAAAACCACTCGCTGGTTTTGTTTGATCGCGGCGACGAGATTGTGGTCCAGGCCGGTCCCGAGGGCATCCGTTTCCTGCTGGTTTCAGGCAAGCCGCTGGAGGAACCGGTGGCGTGGTACGGGCCGATCGTGATGAATACCGAGGCTGAATTGCGGCAAGCTGCAAGCGAGTTGCAAAACGGCACTTTCATTAGGCACAAGTAAGTCCAAGGAATCGACAAATAGTTGGAGGCTTGAAGCGCACAACTTTCAAGCCTCCACGGGTAACTCGCCTGAGAGAATTTGCTGCGGCGTAATTCCGCGCAGGCGTAGCGCGCGCAGGCTGAGCGCGTCGTGGCGCTTTGCCATGCGGTGGCCGTTCGCGTCCAATACCAGCCGGCAATGGAACCAGGCGGGAGGTTCGAGCGACAAGGCGCGGTAGAGCAGGATTTGCCGCGCGGTGGATTTGAGCAGGTCCTCGCCGCGCACGACTTCGGTAATGCGCATGGCCGCGTCGTCGGCTACGCAGGCAAGCTGGTAACTTGGGACGCCGTCGCGCCGCCAGACGACAAAGTCGCCGAAGTCCACGCCCGCGATAAAGCGCTGGGAGCCTAGATTCTCATCCACGAACTCGATCACTTCGCCGTCGGGGACGCGAAAGCGCCAGTTGAAATTGCCGGGCTCGTCGATGTTGCGTACGTCGACTTCACTAGGGCGGCACGTGCCGGGATAGATGGGTTCGTCGTCGAGCGGTTCCTGCTCAATGTTGCTTTGCGAATTGCATTCATGCGGCGCGCTGAGCGCGGCCTCCAAATCTTTGCGCGAGCAGCGGCAGGGGAAGAGATAGCCGCTTTCGAGCAGCTTGCGCCAAGCTGCGAGATAGATTGCGCGGCGCTGGCTCTGCGCGTAGGGAGCGCATGGCCCTCCTTCTTCGGGGCCTTCCTGCCAGCGAATGCCCAGCCAGCGCAGGTCTTCCAGGGCGGCCTGGGCGTAATCGGCGCGGCTGCGGTCGGGGTCCAGGTCTTCCATGCGCATGACCAGAGTGCCACCGGCGTCGATTGCGCGCTGGTAGGCCGTCCAGAAGGTGCGCGCGTGGCCCACGTGTAGATAGCCGGTGGGCGAGGGCGCAAGACGGCCGCGATAGTTCGACGATGGCGATGCAGACAAGCTGGCCATGCTGTCTATCAGTGTAGCCAGCATGGCCGAGGCTTCAAAGGAGGATTCGATTTGGAGATGCGAGTTACTCGGAGGCGTTCGCGATGTCCACGCCTTCGTGATGATGCTCGTAGTGACTGATTTCATCCTTCAGATGCCTGGGATCGACCGAAAGCGCGACCAGGTCCAACTCGTTTCCTTCGAGATCGACGATCAGCATAGCCATCCGCACTCCCTTGGGATGGACGAAGATCAAGGTCTGCTCGTTCTTGCTGGTATCGCGAATCATCCGCTCCCAGCCTGCACCCAGCTTATCAGTGACCAGACTGTTCAACTCTTCGCCGTCCGCCGGAGCAGGAAAGTCGTCGAACTCGGCAATGCTCAGGCCGCCGACGCCGTTCTTTGTGGTTACACGTGAGACGACGCTGACAAGACCCGTGAGGGGGACGCGCTCGGCATGAACGTGATAGCGGTTCTCGATGGCGCGCACCACGCCGTCAAATCCGCTCTCTACGCCGCCGGCCTGCATCGTCGCCGGAAGCATCAGCGTCACGCACGCAACAGGAATAACCCAAATATGCTTCATTGATTGCCGCCTTTCTTTTCCTTGTGCTGCGCCTTTGCCCGGGCCTCGGCATCGATGGCCTTGTCCACATCGCCCTGCACGCCCAGGTCGCCATGAATGGCAACGCCCATCACTTTGTGCAGATCCTGCATATGAACGGGACCCAGGATAAGCACGATGCTGATCTCCTTGGGCTCGACATCGAGGATAAACAAACCATGTGACTCTCCATTTACAAGTTTGACCATTACGTCGCTGGACTCGCCAGTCTTGTTATCCCGATCCCGCACCAGAGGGGACCACTCGCTGGTCTCGAAGTACTTTCGCAGTTGCTCGACCTGCTCGGCGGTGAACTGGCCTGCCTTGTCGAACTCGTAATCGCGGATGTAGATGCCGTCAAGTCCCTCGATAAGCCGGCGGGTTGGGTCGTCCTTGTCCTTGCCATCCATGAAATTGGCCGCGAAGGACAACATTTTCTTGTCCAGCGTGACCTCGCTGACGTCGGAGGCGCGCGCGGCCAGTTCCTTTTCGATGGGCGAGGGCACGGGCAATTGCGCGGTCTGCGCGCGCGCGGGCACGATTAGCGTGGCTGCCGCAAAGATGAATGTGATAATCCGGTTCCGCATATGTATTCTCCTTAGTTCTGTCTGAGGCGGTGGTGAGCCGCGAGTTGCTGGTTCATGTGGTCGAGCGCGTGATTGGTGATGCGCAGAGCGAGAAGAACTTGCCGGCGGGCTTCTTCTCCCTTGCGTTGCTGCTCGGCATGGTACGAAGCCATTCCGCCGTACAGAGCGGAAAAGACACCGGCGAAAACGCACAGCGACACGGCCACACGCGCCGCGAAGGGAAGCGCGAACCACCGCGGGCGCTCTTTGCGCCGGCGCCGATTCTCAATTAGCCGGTGTTTCAGGCTGGGCGGCGCAGGCCATCGCTCGAACGACCGCTTCAGCTTCTCCTCAAAATCATCCATCGGTTCAAACTCCACGGACGCACTCCCTTTCGCGGACGAACTCCTGCAAATGGGTTGCGGCTTTGGCTCGGAGCAGCTTCAGGCCGCGTTGCAGGTGGCTCTTGACTGTGGCCACAGGCGCATCCAAAGTGGCAGCAATCTCCTCCGGCGTCATGTCCTCCTGGTAGCGGAGAACGAGTGCCGCGCGCTGCGGTTCGGGCAAGGTCGCCAGCAGTTGCTCCAATCGCGCGCCGAGCGGAGATGTGCGTTCCTCAGCCGGAGCGCCGTGATGCTCTTCCAACCCCACGCATAGATGCAGGCCGCGCACCCTGCGCCGCCGCAGTGCATCCGCCGAGCGGCTCATGGCTACGCGGCGCAACCAGAAGCAGGCGTGCGCGGCGGACTCGATCTTGGCCAAATGTCTGTCCAACTCCAAAAAGACATCCTGGGCAATCTCCTCGGCCAGTCCGCGGTCGCCGGTCATGCGCAAGGCCAGCGAAAAGACCATCGACTGGTGCTCGTCCACGAGTTGTTCAAAATCCGGTTGCAAGTCGAGGGCCATAAATGATGCTTCTACTCTCTAATCCGCAAAAATGCGGAGACGGGGATGCAGAGACTACGCGCTGGGGCGAAAAAAGTTGCAGCCTCACAAAAAAGCCGGAGCGCGCTGGCTCCGGCCTTTTGGGAGTGGAGAATCCGAAGGCGCCTATAGGCTTTGCGGCACGGTCAGATCGACGGTTTGCCCCTTGCGCCAGACGCGGAAACTTGTGGCAGCGCCACTGCGGATGGTCTGGACAAACTGATGCATATCGCCGACATCCACTCTGTTCAATTGGAGAATTACGTCGCCGGCGAGGATGCCCATGGTGTCGGCCAGGCCGCCGTTTTCAACGCTGACCACCACGAGGCCCTGAGCTTTAGTCAAAGCCAGAGGCGCCATGTCGTCAGCAATGACGGGGCGCACCTGAATGCCAAGGCGAACGCCGGAAGGCGCGGGAGCCGGGCCGGCGGCGGGAGCTTGCGGAGCTTCGTTTTGCGCCTGCTCGGCAGCGGTTCTCTGAAGCTTCGCAATCGTATCTTTGTCGTAGGCGGAGCCCAAAAAGGGATAATGCACGTCCACATTCAGCGGCTTGTTGCGGCGCAAAACCTCCAGATGCACGACTCCGCCATCGGGCGCGTGCCAGTATGCAGTGGAAGTGGCCGATTGATAGACACCAGCATCCGTGCAGGGCGTGCCATTGACGGTGTGAAGAATATCGCCGTTCTGAAGTCCTGCCACCGCTTCGGGGCTGCGCAGGTTGATCGATATATTCATGCCGAGATGATCGGGAATCCTCTTCAACTCGCCTTTGCCGAGAGCGGACAGCGTGGCGCCGTTCGGGACGAAGGGATCCGCTCCATGGGCCACGGCCAAAGTTTCCAAAACATCCATCATTGCATCGGCGTCCGGTTCGCTGCCGAGGCAAATGCGCCCGTTCGCTTGGAATTCCTTGTCCTGGCCGGATGCCACGGTGAGGCACCAAGTCGCATTCAGAGGATCGCCGGCGTAGCTGGCGACGCCGTCAGAGCAAAGAAGACAGCTATCGCGCGTGCCGGGCCGGGAGGTGGCCGAATCCACGAGGCCCGCTTCAGAGGCCAGCACGACCCGCGCACCCGCGGTCTTCCCGTAAGGCAAAGTAACCACGCTGCCGTCGGAAAAGCTGAAGTTGATGCCGAGTCTACCTATGTCAAGGTTCGACAAGGAGTGTCCGTTCTTTCCATAAGGGGCCAGCCGCGGAGCCATGAAGCGCAGCTTTTCGGCAGCTTCACCGGCGCTGGGCAGATAGTGCGGTACCCGCCAAATCACCGTCTCCCCTGCGGCAAGAGAGACTGCGCCAAGGAATATCAACAGGGTTACACAGAAAAAACTGCGACGAAACATGATTTTCTCCTCCATTGTGCAATCTCGATCGTATGGCCATAGGCGGCCCGGAGCGCCGATTTGCGGTGCTGAAGAAAAAAGCAGCGTCGCGGGCGGCGAGCGAGTACCCCCGGCATGGTTTGCAAGCATTCTATCTCTTGAAGGCCTGGGGTTGGTCCCGCGCACTGGAATGCAGGGGCTAAAAGAGATCCGGAATGGTGTGGAAGGAGATGCGCGTGGGCGCGGCTTTGAGGGCGATGAGCATGGTGGCGGGGGCCAGCGTGCTCAGGCCGTACTTGTGATTCAGCGCGTCCATGGCGGCGACGAGGCGCGTCCGATTCTGCTCTTTCTCCGAGCCGTCGAAGAGGTTGAGCGTGTGCAGATGGTCGGGAACCAGGCCGTTCAGATGCACGCCGATGAAATACGGCCGATCATAGGCGGCTCCCGATGGGCGCGAGGCCCACAAGCGGCTGAGCGCGGCAATCAGCGTCAGGTTGTCCTGGCACTCGGTGAGTTTAATCTCGCCCTTCCATCCTCGCGTGGGCATGCCGTAACTGCTCACAGGTTTCTTCTGACTGCGCGGCACGGCAAAGCCGATGACCAGGCCGATGCTGCTGACCCACAAGTTGCCCGCGCGCAGGCGCATGGCCGCCTTGTGCAGCAGCTTGTGAGCGACGGCCCAGGCCTTCTCCGGCGTGCGCATCTCCGGGCCGAGCACATGCTGGTGGCTCATCGACTTTGGGTGCTCGGCCTCCTCCATGTCGAAGTCCTCGCCGCGGAGCCAGTGGCCCAGCCGCGAGCCCAGCACCGATCCCCAAACCTCGCCGGCCTGGTCGCAGTCGAGCGCCAACAGTTGATCCATGGTTTGAATGCCCTGCTCGTTGAGCCGCTTCTCCATGCGCGCGCCGATGCCCGTCAGATCGCGCAACTTAAGCTGCCGCAATGCTTCCGGGAGAATGTCGAGCGGCAGCGCGACCAGGCCGTCGGGCTTCTCCATATCGCTGGCCACCTTGGCCAGGTAGCGGTTGGTGGCCAGACCGACTGAGCTGCGCATCATGGGGCCGACGCGCTCCAGGATTCGCCGCTTCACCTGCCGGCCCAGCTCCATGGCCGCCAGCAAGGGCCGCTCCCGGCCCATCAGGCGGCAGGCCATTTCGTCGACCGACATCACCGCCGTCACCGGAATGCAGCTCTCCACAGCCTCGACAATGCGGTGATGGTACTCGACATAAAGCTCATGGCGCGCCTCCACCAGCACCAGGCCAGGGCAGAGCTGTTTGGCGTCGGCCACCATCGTTCCGGTCTTGACGCCAAAGGCCTTGGCCTCGTAACTAGCGGCAAGGCAACAGGTTGTGTCGGCCATCATGGGCACAATGGCCACCGGGCGACCACGCAGCTCGGGCCGCGTGTCCTGCTCCACCGAGGCAAAATAGGAGTTCATATCGACGAAGAGCCAATTGAGCCGCTGGCCGTCGTCCGAGTGGGCTTTCGGCGGTTGGGGAGCGCACACAGGCTCCGGCTTCAGGAGCTCCTCCGGCCACTCCTTGAGATTGGAGGGAACGGCGGTTAGCACCGGATTGGGATCGGATGCCATAGTGAAACTATCTTCGCCTTCTATTCCCCTAAAAGCAAGTGGAAATCGAAAATATTTGCCGATAAGGCATTGGACGCACATGAACTCCAACCCCTAAAATATGTCAAAATAGGTGAGCAGTTGTGTCCATACAGAGGCATAGCTTCTGATGCATGTTGTATTTGGTGAATGATGATGGATAGCTTGGCACAGTGGTTTACTGACTACGGAAACGCCGTCGCCGTTCTGGTGACGCTGGGTGTGGCCCTGCTCCTCGTCTGCTGCCTGGAGTGTGTGACTTCTCCCACTCGCGACAAAGACGACATCTTCAATCGCCACACGGCGTAGAGCCGCAGCGCGACAGCTCTCGCCTCCCAGACGTGTTTATTGGGTCCCTGCCTTCAGATACTCCTCAAAGTGCGCCAGAATGCGGTTGAATAAATGTTGCCGCACATCCGGGCCGGCGATGGAGTGCGTTTTGCGTGGATAGATCTGCAAGTCGTAGGGAATGCCCGCCTCAATCAGCTTCTGCACAAACTGCACCGAGTTCGCGATATGCACGTTGTCGTCGCCGGTTCCATGCGCCAAGAGCAGCCGCCCCTTGAGGTTGGCCGCCGAGTTGACCACCGAAAACTCCTTATAAACGCCGGGAAACTCCGCCGGCTGGCCCATGGTGCGCTCGGTATAAACCGAGTCGTAGTTGCGCCAGTCGGTNNACCGGCGCCACGGCAACCCCGGCGCGGAAGCGGTCGGAGTGCGTCATGGCGTACAGCGTAAACGTACCGCCCCAGCTCCATCCCCACCAGCCCAGCCGCTTGGGGTCCAGTTGCGGATACCGGGCCAGCGCCGCATCCACCACGGTCAGTTGATCCTCTAACTGCACCGCGCCGGAGTTATGCCAGGCGGCCTGGGCAAAGGCGCGCCCACGTCCGCCCATGCCGCGATTGTCGGCGTGCAACACCGCATAGCCGTGTGCGGCTAGCAACTCGTCGAAGAGCAGGCCGTCGCTCCAGCGGTTGACCACCGTCGGCGCGCCGGGCCCTCCATAGGGATTCACAATCAGCGGGACAGAGGCTGGCGCCGCTCCTTCGGGCAGCAGCAGAGTCGCGTAGAGTGTCGTTCCGTCGTGAGCCTTGACCTCGATTTGCTCCGGCGCGCGCAGGTGGTAAGGCTCCAGCGCTTTGGTTGCCCAGAGAAGATTGCATTTACCCGCTTCCGCGCAGAGTCGAATCATCGGCGGCTCCATGCGCGATGATTGCCGCTCCACAAATGCGCTGCCCGCAGGCGCAAAGTTGCCGGTATGCGTGCCCGCGCCCGCGGTCAACCGCTTCCGCTCGCCCGCAAAGCTGACTTGCCACAACTGCTGGTCTAGAGAGCTGCTCTCATTCGAAGCGTAGTCAATCAGCTTGCCCGCCAGATCAACGCGAAAAACATCACCCACCTCAAAATCGCCCTGCGTCAGTTGCCGCTCCTGTTTGGCTATTGCGTGAGCCGTGTCAGTCGCATCATAGCTGTAGAGATACAGATGATTGTGCCCATCGCCCCAGTTCGTCAGCACGATGCTGCCCGAGCCCACCCAAATGTCGTACTCGCCGTTGATAAATTTATCGTCGGTAAGTTGCAACACGACGTTTACCAGTCCTGTCTCGGCGTCGGCAAAGTAAATATCGCGATGCCGCTGGTCGCGGGTCAGCGTTTCCACCCACACAGTTTTCGCATCCACCCAGCCGAAACGCGGAATGTAATCCTGCCCGGCGCGAATCGGCAAGTTCACCCAGACCGTCTTGCCGCCGCCAGCGCTGACCACGCCCACGCGCACCGCCGGATTGGGATCGCCCGGCTGCGGATAGCGCTGCACATCGACTGTTGCGTGCGTTGGAATCCAATCAGTGATGGGATACTCCGGCACCTCGGCCTCGTTCATCTCCAAATAGGCAAGCCGCTTTGAATCCGGCGACCAAAAATAATTGCTGCGCACGTCCAACTCTTCTTCGTAAACCCAATCCACCTCGCCGTTGAGGGTGGTTTTGTTGGGCGCGGGAGCCACCACGGTCATCGGCGTTCCTGGCTCCTTCAGCCGCGCCACCGCCAGCCCATGCTCGCGGATGAACGAGACCGATTCGCCGTCCGGCGAAAACTTGGGATCGTCGCCCGAGGCCGCGCCCGTCGAGCCCACTTCCACGCCCGCGCGGGTGCGAAGGTCATAGAGCCACAGGCTGCCGCTCATGTCGAAGAGCAGGTGGGCCGAATCCGGCGCCCACAAGTAGCTGGCCATCTTGTAACGCTCGCGATGGTCGCGGTCCTGCTCCGATGCGCCTGCCCCGCTAAACGAAGCCATCTTGGCGCGATTCACAATCACATACGCATCGTCCGAGCCGGGCTCCATCTCCGACAACTCGCCGGCCATCATATAGGTGAGATGCTTGCCGTCCGGCGACCAGGCCAGTCCCTCGGGCTGCGTCCCAATCAGCGGGCCATGCGCGTAGATCGCTTCCACAGTGAGGGGCTTGGCCGGCGTCTGAGCGGCCAGCGAAAAGGTTGAAAGCGATAGAGCGGTAATGGCTGCAAGCAGGGGAGCGGTTGTGCGAATCAAGAGAAAATCCTCCGGGAGCGGAGCACGGCATAGCGCAAAAGCGATCTGCCAATTAATTACTATAGCTCCGTGCCCCACTCCTCAATGGCGCGCAAGGAATGCACTTACCGCATTGCCGCCGCGTGCTTGCGATAGCGATCCAGGCTTAGCCGCCCAATGCCCCAGAGCAATTCCAGCACGCTAATGGCGCAGAGTATCACCGCACTCCACTGAATCGAAAGATTGATCGAGGTCAGTGCGGCGCTATAGCGCGCTTGGTCGAGCGCTGGATTTCTGAGCAAGACATAGGCGTGATCCGGCACGGAGAGCAAGAGTCCCAGCGGAATCAGACCGATGGCGCTGACGACGATGGTCTGCGCGGTGCGCGGGCGCGGCCAGCTTCCGCGAATCAGATCCGCCGAGCGCCAGGCCAACTGCACCACGTTCACCCCTACCACCCACCAGTAGAACAGGACCGAAAACGGCGCCAACTGGAAGGGGGAAGCGTGCCAATAGAGGACACCCGGCCCAATCAGCAGATACGGATGCCGAGGAACCAACAACCACCAAACCAGGAATAGGAAGCCGAAGATCACTTCGGTGAGAGCATGTGCGAAGCTGCGCGGCTTCCTTCCGCCGGAAAGCTGCTGCCCGAGCGGGGGCAGGTCGCCTGGTGTCCAGTGCGCGGCGGGCGGCGCGAGCATCGGGAATTTCCCTGGGCAGCGTGCGGCGACAAACTCGATGATCGCAAAGATGAGGGTGACCCAAGCGGCCGTCGTCATCAACATGCCGGGAACGCGAAGCACGGCAGCCAGCACGGTTAACTCGCTCGGGGTTTGCGCGGCAATCTGTACCACGGCGACGATCGTCCAAATGACCGTGGCCCATAGGAACGCCACCTTCAGCACGTACAAATAGAAGGGGAAAAGGGCCGGCCCGATCATGGATCGCTGCGGCTGATAGCGCGCGGCTACTTGGATTGGGTGTCCGAGTTGCTTGAGCCAGTCCTCGGCTTCGGCGGCGGTAAGCGGGTGGCCCAGCGCGGCCTCTTTATCCTCAAGCTGTGCTTCGAGGTTGGCCTTGAGTTCGGCAATGATGTCGTCCTGCCGCTGCCAGGGCAGATGCTTTTTTACGGCTTGCAAATAACGATCAAGTAGGTCCATGGCGTTCTCCTTTGCGCCTTACAGAATATTGTCAATGGATGCGTTGATGGCTCGCCACTCCTTGAGCAACTGGACGAAGATCCCTTCGCCGTCGCCGGAGAGGCGGTAGAACCGCTTGTTGCGTTTGTCTTCTTCGCGCCATTCGCTGCTCAGCAGCCCCTGGGCCTCCAGGCGCCGCAACAGCGGGTAGAGCGTGCTTTCGTCGATTTCCAGTCCGCGTTCAGCCAATGCCTTGCGCAGCGTGTAGCCGTAATGCTCCTGGCGAAGTTGCGCCAACACTGCCAATGTCAGGCAGCCGCGCCGCAACTCCAGGCGAAGGTTCTCAAAGATGTTCTCTTTGATGGTCATGGTGTACCTCGTACACTGTATTGTACACACCGTATAACATACAGTGTGTGGTGTCAAGTACTTTTGCTAATATTTTTCCGAGTTCAGGAGATCCGGCAAAGAACCGCTTTGTGGCCTCCACTTGCCTTCGGAGGGGGTATCAGACGATGGGGGACGGAAGCAGACTCATCGTCTGGCAGCACAATGACTTGCGCAGCACGGCCTGAGCGGTGTATCTTGCGGGTCATGCATTGGGCAACTCCACAGGAACGGCGCTCTCTAGGTCAGGCGCGGCGCAAGCAGGTGGGCCGCCAGCAACACAGCGAACTGAAACCCAAGGCGCGGCAGGCCTCCGCCCTCGAGCTTGTTGCTCGCTCGATGCGCGGCCGCATCCCCGCGTTCATCCAGCTCAAGTACCTGCTGATGGCCGCGTCGCCCTTCGGTTACTTCCGCGGCGCGGTGCCGGTGATGGCCGCCGACCTGTCCGTGCTGCCTTCGACGGGCATCGTCTGCCAGCTCTGCGGCGACGCTCACGTACGCAACCTGGGCGCCTATGCCGCGCCCGACGGACGGCTCACCTTCGACATCAACGACTTTGACGAGACCATTCGCGGGCCGTTTGAGTGGGACCTGAAACGCATGGCCGCATCGCTAGTGCTGGCCGGCCGCGCGTCAAGCCACAAAGAATCCGCGATTCGCGAAACCGTGGTAAGGTTCGTCGCCCGTTACGCTGCCCAGATGCGCGCCTTTGCCCGGATGCCCATCCTCGAAGTGGGCCGCTTTCAGGTTCATCGCCTGGGCCAGGTCGAGCCTGTCCTCGATGCCCTGCTCAAGGCCGAGCGAGCCACTCCGCTGCACACCCTCAACCAACTCACCGAGCCCTCCTCCAGCAAGCCCAATGCACCCCGCCATTTCAAAGAGATCAAGCCCACGCTGACCCGCGTCACCGGCAGGCAGGCCACAGCCGTTCTGGCCGCTCTCGGCCCTTATTGCCAGATGTTGGAACCGCAGCGCCAGCACCTTTTATCGCTTTATCGCCCGGTGGATGTAGCCTTCAAGGTGGTCGGCACCGGTTCGGTGGGCTTGCGCGATTACTGCGTCTACTTTGAAGGCAACGGGCCCAACGATCCGCTGTTTTTGCAGATCAAGGAGGAGCCGGCCTCCGGCTACGCGCCCTATCTGCCCGATGCCGCGCCGCCCCATCAAAACGGCCAGCGCGTCGCAGAAGGTCAGAAAGCGATGCAGGTGCAGTCCGACCCGTTCCTCGGCTGGACGCACATCGCCGGGCGCGACTACCTGGTTCGCCAACTGAACGATCACAAGGGTTCCATTGATTTAGAGGATTTGGAGGGCGGCGGCCTGGAGGCTTACGCCGAGGTCTGCGGCGAACTGCTTGCCCGCGGCCATGCCCGCAGCGGCGACCCGCTGATTCTGTCCGGCTACATCGGCTCTGGCGACGGCTTCGCCGAGGCTCTGGCAAAGTTCGGCACAGCCTATGCGGATCAGACGGAAAAGGATTGGAAGGAGCTGAAAAGCTCAGCCTACGCGAGCAAGAAGCGATAAAACATAAGCATGGAGCAAAGGAATTGGAAGATATATTCGATGATACGGGTCGCTTCCAATGAACTCATTCTGCCGTATGTCCTGAGAGGCGCGGTGCTGCTCGTTCTTCTCGTTACTGCCATGGAAGCCTCGGCCCAGGCCACGAGCACTCCCGCTGTCAAGCAGCAAATGACCGCGAAGTTGCAACACGCCGAAGTCGCAAGGGTACCCAAATCACACAGGCCGCGTACGCCTTCCGACAGTCTCCTTGCGCCCTTCACTCCAGGGAAGCCCGGCTGCTACCATCTCGTCGGTAACGCCTGGAATGCAGTTCACTGCGGTACACCCGAGGAGATCAAGGCGCATCAGGTAGTGCCAGCGATAATGACAAACAGCATCCAATCCACACCGCATAACTATTTGCATAAGGTTGGCGTGCCTCCCGATAAGATCGCCACGCCGCTTAACTGGGGGTCAGTCACTGTCAACCAGCTCTCCGACCCAGCCCGGGCATCTGAAAAAGATTCAAAAGGTAGCCCCAACGCATTCAGCATCCAGAACAATACCAACCAATTTATATGCTCGACCTGTACCTCCGGCTCGCCATATCCGACCAGCGCAGCGGGAGATAAAGGATGGGTGCAGTTTATCTATCAGCAACACACCCCGGGATCTTCGGCAGTTTGCGTAATGATTTTTGATGTCAAGGTGGCAAGCGCCACCAGCTACGCTTCCGGCTATACGCCAACCTGCACCTTTCCATCAGATAGCATGATTGTTGCACCGCTGGATGGACCGGGAGCGCCGACTGGAGCAGCAGAAATCGTTGGCTATATTCAGTGCCCAAATGCCGGTTCAAAAGCCGGATGCACTCTCTGGATCATTGCCCACGTGCCCTGGTCGGCGGGACCGGATCAAGGATGGTGGGCAGTCTCTACGCCCGACACCGTGGGCCTGGCAGGCAAATGGAACAATGTAAGCGGCGGTATTTTCGGCGTAGGCATGGGCAGCAAGGCATATTTCAAAAAAACCAAGATGCAGAACATTATCCGCGCCTACTCCTGCTATAAAGGTTCGGCCTCCGCGAATCCGCCGCTGCCTTGCATGATCCTATCGCCAGGCATTATCAACGCTAAATCCAAACAACTTACGGCTTCCCCGGCCCAAATCAATTCCACCGGCGAGTCCACCAATCTCATCGATGGACCAGCCAGATTCTACTGTACGGCCACAAGTTGCTGGCTTATGTATAACTCCACCGCACGCTAATAACAGATTCAGTCTTCTTGGAATGCAAGATCCCATCCCTTTCCACGAAAGGCCCGCAAAGGAAGGGATACAAGCCATTGTTGTTTCATGACCCCTATTCCCTGCTTTTACGCTCTTCCCGCGAACTCCCGCGTCTCGGTGTAGACCTTTACCTTTTCGCCCACCTGAATGTAGAGCGGGGCCTTGATCTCCAGGCCGGTTTGGAGGCGGGCGAGTTTGGTGACGTTGCCGCTGGTGTCGCCGCGCGCGCCGCCCTCGGTGTATTCCACCTCCAACTCGACCTTCTCCGGCAACAGCAGGCCGATGGGATTGCCGTTGAACTTGTGCAGTTGGATGATGACGCCCTCGACGAGCAGTTCCAGGTTGTTGCCCATCATGTCGCTGTTGAGCGTATGCGTCTCGAAGCTCTCCTGGTCCATGAAGTGCGAGCCCTCGTTGTCGCTGTAGAGATAAGAGGCCTCGACCAGTTCCAGGTCCGGCTCCTTGAACTTGTCGCCGGCCTTGAAGGTCTTGTCGAAGACGGCCTGCGTGAGCAGGTTGCGCATCTTCAGGCGGACGAGCGTCTGGCCGCCGCGCGCCGTGGGCGTGGAGACCTCGGCGTCCATGCAGTAGTACGGGGTGTTCTCAAACTCAAAGTACATCTTGCGCTTGACAGTAATTGCTTCCAGCAGTGCGGCCATAAAATCCTCAATAAAAGAGCTTGTAAGCCGGAAAAATATCCTTCGGCTCCTTGTCCATTATAGGGTCGGGCCTCCATGGCCGGTTTGCGGCGATGAATCAGTTAGACCCCATCGCCGGGTTATTCTCGATACAGGAGGGCATTCTCCATGTTTCAGCTCATGCTTTTGTTTATCGTTGCCGCAACTCTGCTGACGATCACGCCCGGCGTGGATACAGCGATGGTATTGAGAACCTCTACCTCCTGCGGACCGCGCGATGGGGCCGCGTCTTCTGCCGGCATTTGCCTGGGTTTACTGGTCTGGGGAATGAGCGCAGCCTTCGGTTTGACGGCACTCCTGGCTGCCTCCGAGATTGCTTTCAACATTGTGAAATGGGCAGGCGCCGCTTACCTCTTCTATCTCGGCATCAAGCTTCTGATGAGGCCGCGCATCTCGTTATCGGTGGACAAGCCATCGTTCGACAGCCCGGTGAAACGCAAGGAGAAGAATAGCGCGTTTTATCGTGGTTTTCTAAGCAACATACTCAACCCCAAGGTTGGCGTGTTTTATGTGACTTTTCTTCCGCAATTCATTCCGCATGGCATGAATGTTGCAAGTTTTTCTATGCTGCTTGCGGGTATCCATGTGCTGATAACCATGGCATGGTTTGCGCTTCTGATCGCTCTTACCATCCCTCTTGGCCGCTTCCTGTCCAAACCGCGCGTGGTGCGGAACCTGGATCGGCTCACCGGATGCGTCTTTGTCGGCTTTGGCGTCAAATTGGCGGTAGCGAAACGTGCGTAGCTGTGCCTGAGGGATATCCGTTTCACCTTGACGGCATTGAACTTTGCGCCGCCCGGGCTTGCGCCTTTTTTCCGACGGCTGCATCCAAGAGATGAGTCCGCCTATGCGGGCATTTTTTTCCCAAGCGAGAACGACATGGCGCGTGAACTGCTTACCGCACGTCTTGAACGCAAAGACTGCATCTCTGAAGTTGCCCAGTGCCATCACTTCGGCTTTGTCCTCGACGAGGTGGAGAGCTTTCCTTTCGCTGCGGGCCAGTTTGTCAGCGGTGTGGCGCTGGACGCCAACGGCAAGATGCAGACCCGCGCCTACTCGCTAGCCTCGGCGGCCAACGGAAACAGATTTGAGCTGTGCGTGAATCGCGTCGAGGAGGGCTTCTTCAGCAACCACCTGGCTGACCTGCCCGATCTGCCCATCGGCGCGACCATCCAGATTCACGGGCCGCACGGGCACTTCATCCTCCACGAGCCCATCACCGACTCCATCCTGGTGGCTACCGGCACGGGCATCGCGCCCATGCGCGGCTATCTGCAATGGCTCTTCCCGGCAGGCGGACCGGATCGCAGCAACGGCAAGCAGATTTGGCTGGTCTACGGCACGCGCTACGAGAGCGACATCTATTACCGCGCCGAATTCGAGGCGTTGGCCCGCCGCGTTCCGAATTTCCACTACCTACCCACGCTGAGCCGCGCCGATGAGAGTTGGACCGGCCTGCGCGGCTACGTCCAGGAGCATGTGGCCCGGATTATCGAGGAACGCGCCACGCGGCTCGGCCAGACGCTGCCTATGCCTGCGCCCGATCCCGCGCTGCCGGCCTCGGAATTGAACTTCGACATCTACGCCTACATCTGCGGACTCAACGAGATGGTCTCCAGCGTGCGCGAGCGGCTGATCGGCTTCGGCTGGCATAAAAAGCAGATTGTGTTTGAGAGGTACGATTAGGCCGGTAAGCAGAAAAACTGCTACAGATTGAAGAGTTCGCGGAGCCGGCGAGTCTGCGCGCGGCTGACGGGAATCTCAGTCTTCTGTTTGTCGTCCATGCGCAACTGGTAGCTGGACTTGAACCACGGNNTGTTCACCACAAAGCCGCGATGGGCGCGCCAGAAGACGGCCGGGTCGAGCAGGTCAAGTAGTTCTTCCAGCGTACGGCATTTGGAGCTGCCCTCGAAGCTCTGCGTCACCACGCGAATCACACCGTCGTCGATGGCCGCGAAGCAGATCTCCGCCTGATCGATCAGCAGCAGGCGATTCTGCGCCTGGACGATGAGCTTGGCGGGCTGCGGAGTGCGGCTGGCTCCCTGCGGACGGTTGAGCAGCCGCAGCAGCGATTCGATTTGCGACTCCGGCAGTGAGCCTGGAGTTCCGCCGGATAATCTGCCCTTCACCCGCTCGACGGCTTGCTCGACGCGCGTGCGATCAAAGGGTTTGAGCAGGTAATCCACCGCATTCACGTCGAAGGCGCGCACCGCGTATTGGTCGTAGGCGGTGGCAAAGACAATCTGCGGCAGCGCCACCTGCGGTGGGGCCAACTGTGTCTGCGGCGCGGCATCCCCGTTCGCCCTGGTACGCCGGTCCATCAACTTCTGAATCACCGCAAAGCCGTCCAGCCCCGGCA
>PMGP01000074.1 GCA_003156235.1 Acidobacteriaceae bacterium | reverse complement strand
ATCAGGTCCAGCACCTTGTGGCGCACATACTCGTCGGGAAAGCGCAGCGAGCCGTTCACCGGGCCGGTTGGAGCCAAGACGATAATGTTTTCCGGGCTGGCGCCGCGGACCAGGCCCATGTCGCGCAGCTTCTGCTCGTCGGCTTTATAGCCAAAGGTCCGGGCCGGGGCAATGAATGTGCCATACATCTCGGCGGCCAGATCGATGCAGGCAGACTGGTGGCCGACGGGCGCGGGAAAGTCGATGGCGTACTCGATGCTGTAGCCGGAGCCGGGATAAACTCCGATGAACTTGTTGCCTTCACGAACCTCAACCGGATGCAGCACACGGATGGTCTCTCGGCGGCGGCGCTGATGGCGGATGCCCACCCTCAGGATGGCCTCGACGTAAGGCAGGGCGCTTCCGTCCAGGATGGGCAGCTCCAGGTTGTCCAGCTCGGCAATCACGTTGTCCACGCCCATGCCGATGAGCGCCGAGAGCAGATGCTCGGTGGTCTGAATCAGCACGCCCTGTCGCATCAAGCTGGTTGCATAGCTCACCTTGGCCACGTAGCGGCCGGTGGCGGGAATCTCAAAATTGTCCAGATCAGTGCGGCGAAAGACGATGCCCGAGCCGGCTGGGGCAGGCAGCAGCCGCATGCGCACCGGAGCGCCGGAGTGCAACCCCACCCCGTCAAAATCCAAAGGCGCAATGATCGTCTGTTCCAGATGCGCGGGACTCAAGTTCGCGGGATTGGTCAAAATTCCTTCTTCCACGGCCAAGAAAACCGTGCGCAAGGGTTAGATTAGACGCTGAGGGTTATCCCTGTCCTGTGGTATTTTTGCCACACTTTGCGCCAGTCGAGCCATTGATTAAGCCGGGATTTGCTCGTCGATTTGAAGCCCTGTGCAGCAAAAAGCCCAGCCGGACGGCTGGGCTTTTTGGCAGGTAAAAGCTGATTCCTTTACGGGGTAATCGACTGCGTTGAATAGTTTCCGTGGGGAATGGAAGCCACTGCTGTGGGTTTTGCGCCGGTGGGGTATGGCGTAGCCTGGTTTTCGCTCAGCGCGCCTGAGGTCGCGTCCAGGCGGAAGCCGGAGACGGAGTTTCCCAGGTAGTTGGCGGTATAGACAAACCGGCCCAGCGCCGGGTCTATCACGATGGCGACCGGCTGGGTGTCCGTCGAGTTGGCGGAGCTCGCCGTGCCCGTGGGAATCCCGGAGGCCAGGGTGATTGCGTAGGGCGTAACCGTGGAATCCAGGGAGTTGGTGGCATAGATGAACAAGCCGCGCGGATCGATGGTTACCGCGGTGGGTTCGTTCCCTGTCCTGAAGGGACCGCTGGGCAAGAAGGCCAGGGATTTTCCGCCGTCCAGAATCGTGTAGCCGATCAACTGGCCTTGCGCGTAGTCCGTGACGTAAAGATAGGTGTCGATGGGCGAAGCGACGATGGCGGAGGGCTTGATGCCGGCTTCGTAGGGGGTGGCGAGAGGGGTCAAAGCACCGCTCGACCCGATGGTGTAGCCAAAGACCCAGCCAGGGTTGGCGGTGCTGTTGACGCAGGAGGTGCAGCCGGGATTGTAGGCCGACAGGTCATAGGCCGTGACATAGACGGCATTGTCGCTCACCACACCGTTATTGGTCAGCACGGTGAGCCCGGTGGGAACCAGGACATCGCCGCTATAGGCGGCATAGGTGCCGTAGAGATTGAGAGTTTTGGTAGCAGCCGCGGAGCCGATGGCGCCGGAAGAGAGCGAATACTCCGTCAGTGTCGCGCCACCTGTGCAGCTCAGCGTGGGATAGGCCGTATTGGCGGCGGCGGTGCAAGACACCACATACAGATAGGTTCCGGCCGAGTTCACGGCCAAGGCGATGGGCGTGGTGGTCATCGTGACCGTGTCCTTGGAGGTCAGAACTCCGTTGATGCCTGTGGCGAAGTGGACGACGTTGTTGCTGCCCGCATTGGCGACGTAAAGATTCTCATAGTCGGATGTGACTGCCATGGAAACCGGGTTCGTTCCGCCCGAGGCCACGGTGGGCGCTCCGTTGCGCAATGCGCCGGACTGGGAGTCCACCGCGTAGGTCATGATCTGGCCTGCGCTGGCAGTTCCGGAGCCGGCGGAACAGGCCACGAAAACATAGTCGATGGTTGTGATCGCACAGGCAGAGAAAACGGTGGCCACTAGAAGGCCGATGGAAGAGACCAGAAAAAGCTGGCTCAATTTGCTGAACTTCATGCGCTTCCTTCGTAGTGGGCTTGTCAGGAGTGAGCCCAAAGAGAACTGGTTAAGTTGCCCCGTATGTATTGTAAAAGCCCGGTACGGGGTGTTGCTAGAGTGCCCGGCAGAGGACCGTTGAGGCGCTTAGTGCGTCGTACTGCCGTGCGGAACCGCAGCCACGGCCGTCGGCTGGGCGTTGGACGGGTAAGGTGAGTTTTGCGTGTCGACGAGCGTGCCGGCGGTGGCGCTCAACTCAAAGCCGGTAACCGTGCCGTTGACCCCGTCGGGAGTAAAGTTGGCGGTGAAAAGAAAATGGTTGGTCGATGGGTCGATGCCTATGGCCACCGGCTGAATGCCCGCGGTATAGGCGCCGATGCGGGTGAGCACACCGCTGCTGGAGATGGAGTAGGCCACGATGTTGCCGTCCGTCGAGTTGGCCACGTAGACATACGGGTAGGCGGGATCGGCGACGATGGCGGCGGGTAGATTGCCGGCCGGATAGGGGCTGCCGGATAACGAAGTCAAAAGTCCGGACGCAAATGAGTAGCCGAGAACATTGCCATTGACGGAATCCGTTACGTAAACATAAGTCCCGGAGGTTTGCGTGGCGCTGGCGACAGCGGAGGGATGGACACCGGCGGCAAAAGGCACACCGCCATTGAGGGCTGTGAGCGCGCCGCTAGAACCGATAGAGAAACCAAAGACATAGCCAGCGTTGGGCGTAACTGAGGCGTCATAGGCCGTAACGAAGAGATCCGCGCCCGATTTCAGGACGTTGACCGCGGTGGGCGTAATGATGTGCTTGGGATTGCTGGGCAGGATCAACGGCCAATAGTCCGCGCCGGTGGCCGTGTTGGTGAGCGGCGTTGGACCCGGTGCGCCGCTGGGGGTTGGGTTGGCGCCAGTGGTAGCGGGCTGGAGCGGAAAGACGCCCACCGATCCGGGACAGGGGTCCGCGGTAGAGCAGGCGGGCAAAGGCTGGTAGGTGTCCACTACAAAAAGGTTCGTGCCGCTCACGGCCACGGCCAGCGGGAAGATGCCGGGCGTATTGACGGTGTTCTGCGGATAGAGCTTGCCATCGCTGCCAATCATGAACTGCACAATAGTGTTGTCGTCCTGATTGACCACGTACAGATTCGCGTAGTCGGAGGAGACGGCTTCGGCCACCGGATTGCGCCCTCCCGAGGGGTAGGGCGAACTGAGAATCTGGCGCATAGAGCCGGAGACGCCGTTGATCTCGTAGACATTGATCTCGCCGTAGCTATTGGCCCCCGCGGCCTTGGCGCTGGACACGTAAACGAAATCCGTGGTGGCCGTGCCGCAAGCGGTAATCAGTACTGCCGCCAGGAGGCTGGCCGCGGAGACCAGCAGAAGCTGGCTCGATTTGTTGAACTTCATGCGCATCTTTCGTCAGTGGGCCAAAAGCTCCGGCCCCTAAAAATCAGGTTTGGAATCGAACCTCAGGACGCTCTGAAAAACATTGCGTCGGGAAATTCGGCTGCGTTCTTGAAGACTGCAAGTCAATCATTGCCTGGCGTTGCCTGGAACGGGGGCCATCCTCCGCCCCAGGCATATCCGCATCAAGCGGCAGTTCAGTTTGTGCGCCCATCCATCAGGCACCATGTAGGCGGACCGGTAAGCGTATATTCAGACGGCGCCTTGGTCGAGTTGTTGAGCGGGATGAGGGTGCCGGCGTTCTCATCAATCGCCTGTCCGGTGACCGTGGAATCGCCAGCGTTGGCCGTATAGAAGAACTGATTCGAGGGGTCTTCGACCAGGCACTGCGGATAGGAGCCGCTGCCGAAGCCAATGGGCGTGCCTGCCATTTCGGTGGGTTGAAATGGAGAGTTGATCACGTAACCGGCAAGGCCGCTCGCAGCCGTTCCCGTGTTGGTGGTGTTGTTCCCCTCATTGGCCACATAGAACCACTTTCCCTTGTTCTCCTGCACCAGATAAATGGGGTTGGATTGGTTGGGGTCATCTGGAATAGGGCCGCTGGTAGCCGGGATCAGCGCGCCACCGCTGCCCACCGAGTAAGGCAGCATCTGGCTGGACGCGCTGGTGGGATTAGGGCTGGGGGCTTCGTTGTCCAGCACAAAGACGTAACCGCCGCCGACCACAAGGGTGGTGCCCTGGGCGATGTTCAGCGTTTGGATGGTGTTCTGGCTCACCGTCAATTGTCCGTTGGAGGAATTTTGGGAGTACGGGTAGACCGAGGTGCCGCAGATATACGGATAGTTTGCGGCGAGTTCGGCGGCTGTTGTGCAAGGAGCAGCCGCGGTGTGTGTTGGCGCCCCGCTCATTGTAAGGATGGATCCGCTGACCATCAAGAAGTCGACAGGATTGGCTGGAACCGGAAAGTAAGCCAGCGCAGCACCGCCGCCGAACGCGGTCACCTGGGCATTCTGGATCAGACTCAGGCGGCCCGTGGACGCGTTGACCGTAAAAGCGGTAATGTCTCCGCAGGTGGTGGCGCCAGTCAAGGCGGCAGCGCAGTTCGGGTTCGGGTTCGTCGTGCTGTTAGACGGTGCGCCGTTGATCATGGAATCGTGTTCCAGCACGTAGATGTAGGATCCCGAGCTGTCGGAGACCATGCGGAACGGATTCAGGCCTTGCGTGTAGAAGGTCTCCTGCGGCGTGAGGATGCCGTTGGCGCCGATAGCAAACTGCGTAATGTTGGCGTTCTGGCAGGGGTACTGCGTAGTGCAGATAGAGCTGCCGGCCGGGTTGGTGCTGACGCCCCGGTTGAGAACATAAAGAAAGCGGCTGCCGGAGAGCAGGACGGCCCGAACCGGGTTGGCGCCGCCGGAGGAAACCGGCAGCCCGTTGATAGTCGTCAGCTTACCGGTGTTGTGATCGATCTTGAAGCCGGAGATGATGCCGTTGCTGGAGGTCCCGGCTGTCACCGTCCCTGTCACATACAAGTAGCCAACTGAATAATCCTGGATGCAAGACGTAACGCTGAATAGAACGCCAGCGGAAAGGGCGCTTATCAGAAGGGCCTTGCCGAATTTCGTGAACTTCATGCGATTCCTTCATCCTGGNNCTGGGCAAAACAGCGCATTTTCTATGGCCGCCTTGCCTCGAAAGCGTCGAAAATCCCTCGCCTGCAGGTTTGGACGGCCCAGATTCATCCCTCAGGGCTGAGATTTGGACTCCCGGACGGCGGAAAACGTCAACCCGCCTGACCGGAAAGAATTCTCCCGGCAGGTTTACCCGGCCTGAAATCTCCGGCCCCTGGTGCCTCTTGCAAAATTACCTTGCGCAGGCAAAATGTGTCAGGACACGACTGGTAGGTCATGGCTT
>PMGP01000424.1 GCA_003156235.1 Acidobacteriaceae bacterium | reverse complement strand
GCGCAAGCCAGTTTTTCATCGCGTCTTACCATGTAAGACTGAGCTTTGGCGAACTTGGCGCGGTCGCGCTCGTCGGCCCCGCGCGGCAATTGCGCCCGCTTGCGCCGCACTATCCAGGTAACTTTGTACTCGCCTGACTGGCCACACTTGGGACAAGTCAGCGTGTGGCTGCGCTGTTCGGTCGTTTCGTTGAAAAAATCGCGCTCTTCCATGGTATTCAGCTCTCCATTCCGGCAAAAACAGCCTCCGGGCCTTCCACTTCGGTCGCACTTCCTCCATACTCATACTTGCCATGACGAAACGCAAGCCAGGGAAATTTTCAGCCACCAAAGCGGTGAAGGCCAACGCCCGTGAGCGTGTGGGCCAACCCAAACCCGCGCGGGTAATCGACACCGAGCCGCGCACCGGCCGCGCCACCAAGCACAAGCCCAAGCTCGAAGAGATCATTCAGCAGGCCGAATCCTGACCCGTGCTGTGGACGCGGAATTGACGGTAAGCTGGCGGAGGGCGACTTTGTCTTACGGCTGTAAGACACACGTAAGACAGCCGCCACCTCAGCGTTGGTGATGCTTATGGCCGGGGCAAGCTGTAGGGGCCGGGGAGCACCGGCTCGGCTGGCTTGTCGGCCGGCTCCGGCTTAGCATTTGCATTGGTCATCTTGGAAAAAATGCGGAAGGGCACGTTCAGGTCGAGCAGCACCGCGACAGGCTTGCCGTCTTTGATAGCCGGCGAAAAATTTGCTTTCTTGATGGCCGCCACTGCGTTCTCGTCCAACCCGAAGCCGATGGGCCGGCTGACGGCGACCTCGACCACCGTGCCGTCGGGTCCGACCACAGTGTGATATTGGGCCATGCCAGCAACGCCGTTGGCTTGGGCGGATTCATTTGAGTCCGGCTCGAAAGTGGTCAGCAGGCGTGCCTTCTGATCCACCTTGTTCTGGCGGAGGACGGCCGGATCTTTGGGCCGGTAGTCGGCCTTGGCGGCCACGGCCTGGTAGTAGAGCTTCCAGAAATCGGGCAGGCTGGCCATCATGCGTTCGTCGAGTCCCTGAGCGAAAACTTGATCGAGTGCGTCCCTGAGCACCCGCGTCGCGTGCGCCGATGAGGTAGTGGTGGTCACGCTTTTGGGGTCGGCGGGGCGCTCTTCCACGGGCGTGGCGGCGATGGATGCCTTGAGCTGATCGGCCTCACTCATCTCTTCAGGCTCGGGCGCCGCTTTTGGCGCGGCCGCCTGTGTCTGCTCGGCGGATGGAGTGTCGGCTCGCTTTATGTGCCAGAATTTTCTCTCCTTTTCGGACTTTTCGTTCCCCGTCGTTGCTTCCTTGCCGCCCTTGGCTTCCTTGTCCTTCTTGGGCTTCACCACCATTTCCCGGTCGATGGTGATTTTGACCTCTTTCTTGTTGGGAGTGATGCGGACTCGGTCAAAAGCGCTCGAGGAGTCCTCGAAAGCCAGTTGGCCCAAAAAGTGCAGGCCATAACGCGTGCCTTCCAGCGTGACCTTGTGTTTGGTGATGCGCACCTTGTCGATCTGGATGGCGTTGAGCGTGTAAGAGCCTTGCGGGGAGTGCCCGATCAGGTGGCCGTACTCATTGAAATTAAGCAAGTTATCCAAGTAGCCATCGCGCAGATAGAGCGACTTGCCTACCAGCATCTGTTTGAGTTCTGCTTCCGTAATGCTGGCGGCGATTTCCGGAGCGGCCACTTGCGGCGCGGCTGGTGCTGCTGGAGCCTGGGTCGCAGGGGCCGTAGGCTGTTGAGCTGTATCGGGTTGCGTGGGCTGCTGCGCGGGTGAAGTAAAAGCCAACGCCAATAAGGCGCAGCAGGCGGCGGCGACAAGACGAGCTAAAGCCGCCAAAATAGTCGTATTTGGCCGAATGAGAGGCGTGAGCATATGTGGGCCTCTGAGCGACACTCTAACAGGATTCTGTTACCGTCGTCGAAACAGAAATGCGCTAACTCCCTAAGTGATTGAGTCGCCATAGGATGCGGCGAAAGAGGCCGAGGATGCGGCGCGTGTCTTGCGCAGTGAGCGAGAGACGGCGGAGCAGCAGGCGGAGGTCATGGCGGTTGGCCGGCTGCATAGCGCGCGGGGAGTAGCCGACGGCCTGCATGGCCCCTTCAATGACCCCGGCGAGCAGATCGAGGCGGCCGGAGGAAGCAGCGGAAGTGACTGATGGGGCAGGGGTTGCCGGTGGGGATTCGGCGCGGCGGGTGAGCTCGTAGAGGCAGACGGCGACGGCCTGGCCCAGGTTCATCGAGGGCTGGAGGGGATCGGTGGGGATCTCCACCAGGAGGTGGCAATAGGAGAGGTCTTCGCGGGTAAGTCCATGTTTTTCAGAGCCGAAGACCAGGGCCACGCGGCCGCCACGGGTGAGTTCCTGGCTGACTAGAGAGGCCAGATCGGGGAGCGGGACTACGGGCTGCTCGGGCTTGCGCCGGGCGATGGTTCCGGTGCCGACGACCAGGGTGCAGTCGGCGACGGCCTCGGCAAAAGTTGCTGATTCCACGGCGTTTGTCAGAAGCTCAGGCGCGCCGATGGCGGAGCGGGCTTCGCGCCAGGTAGGGTCAAATGGGGCTACAACCGAGAGGCGTCGCAGGCCGAAGTTGGCCATGGCCCGCGCTGCCGCTCCTATATTGAGNNGCGGCGCCTTCATTCGGAGTTGCAAAATGGTGCGCTGCAGGTTACCGGATTTCGGACACCGTGAAGGTCCAGCGCACCATTTTTCGGGAAATGATTGCAGATCATTCAGGAGATAAGGGGGAGAATGGGAAAAACAGGGGTCAGAGATCAGAGATCAGGGGTCAGCGAGTCGGCAAGTCAGCGAGTCAGCCCTGGACCAGAGACTACTGGGAGGGAATATGGAGTGGAAGATGCAGATGATTGCGCAGCGGGAGCTGGACCGGCAACTGCGGCCGTTTTTGATGGCGCGGCGGGTGCACCGGCCATCGGGTGGATGGCTGCGCGCGGTGCGCAAGGCTCTGGGGCTATCGGCGACGGCGATGGCCCAGGACTTGCGGGTTAGCCCGTCGGCGGTCTTTCGAATGGAGCGGGCGGAGTGGAAGGACAAGATTTCGCTGCAGGGGCTGGACAAGGCGGCTCGGGCGATGTCGTGCAAAGTGGTGTATGCCATTGTGCCTTATAAGGGGAGCTTTGAGGAACATGCGGCAAAGGACGTGAAACATCTTGTGTGGCGGCAGCAGGCAGAGCGGAAACAGAAACGGAAGCTGGCGGTGGCGATGGCGCAGGTCAGCAAGACAATGGAGCAGGGAAAACAAGGCACCGACGTAGACAAGCGGCGGATTCGCAGGTTGGTCGAGGCGCTTCGGGAGAAGATGGAGGAGGAAGGGATAGGGAAGAGGGAGTAGGGAATAGAAAGAGCCTGACCGTTGGATATCCCAGTTCTCGAAAAACGAGAACTGGGATTTCCAGCCGCTAGCACTTTCGGTGAGTGCATTGGGCTGTTAACCGGCCAATCTCTG
>PMGP01000387.1:947-6332 GCA_003156235.1 Acidobacteriaceae bacterium | reverse complement strand
CGAGCGAATAGCGAGCAGTTGGCCCCACCGCTGGTGGCCGCAGGTGGTGGTTTGGGAACGAATTGGCCGCCGCCCGCGTATTGTCTCGGTAGGTGGAAGGCCGTATGCCGGGCTGCACGTTAGAATTGGTATGGGAACCACAAACCTGCGTCCAGAGAGGCGCTTCGGGCGTCATTAAGATGAACGCCCTACATGCCTTGGCAATTTCCAAAGAGGAGCCATGTCGTTGAGAGGAACCATGCATTTGTTCAGTATCTGTGAATTTGAGCAGCAGGAGAAGATCGCGGTCAGCCGTCGTAATCAGGCAGGGCGCAGACTGTTGTGCGCGGTAGTGGCGGTCCTTCTGGCGTGGGTGGCGGGAATCTCATCCGGATACGCCCAGCAAGTGCCCGGAGCGGGGACTTCAGCTCCGGACAAGGCGGCCTCCGAGCTGCCCTCGGCGCCCACGGTAGTGCTGACGGAACCGGTCAATCTGCGGCCCTCCTTGCGAGATTTTTCCAAACCCGCTGGCAGGTTTTTAGGCAATCCAATCAATATGTACCGGCCCACCAGCATCGGCAAAGCCAGCTTTTCGAACTCCGTGCGGCTTACTGACCTGGTGAAGGACGGCAAGATCTACCTCAGCCTTTCCGACGCCCTGGCGCTGGCTCTGGAAAACAACTTCGACATCGCCATTGCCCGCTACGACCTGGACATCGCCGATACCGATCTTCTGCGTACGCGCACCGGCCTGGCGCCGCTGGGCGCTCCCTCCGGGCTGATTACCGGCACGCTGGGCGGCTCTCCCACGATTTTGACCACGGGCGGCGGTCCGGGTGGAACCACTGTCGGCTCGGGTGGCGCGGGTTCCGGCAGCGCCGGTTTGACGCTGACCACTGCTGGCGCCGGTCCCACGCCGGAGTCGCTGGAACCGGCCGTCACGGGCGCCATTCAGTTCGATCGCGCCCACAGTCCATCCACCAACTTCATCTCCGGCGGCACCAGTTCCACCAACACCTATAACGTCACCTACAACCAGGGATTTGTCACCGGCACGGCGTTTCAGTTTGGCTTCAACAATTCCTACGCCTCCACTTCCAATGGCGTCACGCTCTACAGCCCTCAGTTGAGCTCAAACTTCAAGGCCACGGTCACGCAGCACCTGTTGCAGGGCGCCGGAATCTGGGTCAACAAGCGCTTCATCTATCAGGCGCAAAACAATCGTCGCATCACCGACGCCTCCTTCCGCCAGCAGATTCTTTACACCGTCAACCAGGTCGAGACCATCTACTGGGGACTGGTGCAGGCCTATGAGGATGTGCAGGCCAAGCAGCGCGCACTGGCGCAAACCACCAAACTGGCCAGCGACGACCGCAAGCAGTTGGAGGTCGGCTCGGTGGCTCCGTTGCAGGTGGTGCAGGACGATTCGAATGTCAACAGCGACAAACAGGCACTCATCAGCGCGCAGAGCTCCCTGAATTATCAGCAACAGGTCATCAAGCAGGCCGTGGCCCGCAACCTGAACGATGCGGCGCTGTCCATCGCTCCGGTCATTCCCACCGACCGCGTGACCATCGAAGAGATTCCCGAGGAGAAACAGCCGGTCGAGGAGCTGGTGCAGGAGGCTTTTCAGTTGAGGCCGGAGCTGGAAGAGGCCGTGCTTGCCCTCCGCAACGATGAGATTACCCTGAAAGGCGCGCGCAAGGCGCTGCAACCCGTATTCGATGTCTACGGATACATGGCAGGGCAGGGAATTGCCGGCTCGGTCAACAAGAATCTGGACTGCTTGTACTACCCCACCGCTTGCGCTACCCCCCCCGCTGCCACCGGCTATGGAACAGCGCTCAACAATACTTTCAACAACTCGGCTCCCGATAAGGGCGTGGGCTTCAACCTGACCATTCCCCTCGGCAACAAGTTTGCGCAGTCGCAGCAGGCGCGCTCCTTGATGGAGTACCGCCAGGCCGAGTTGAGGCTGGAGCAGCTCTACACCCAGATTCGCATGCAGGTGGTCAACGCGCAGTACGCGCTCATCAACGACCGCGCGCAGGTGCAGGCTGCCATCGCCGCCCTGGATTACAACAAACAGAACGTCGATGCCGAGCACACCAAGCTGCGCTACGGCTCTTCCACCACGGCCACTGTCATGCTCCAGGAACGCGGCCTGGCTACGGCGGAGGACAACCTCATCGCCGCCAATGCCGCTTACGCCAAGGACCGCGCCGGCCTCTACCAGATGCTGGCTTCGACATTGCAGCACTACGGCATCAATCTCGAAGACGCGGCCTCCGGCGAAATCAAGGCAGCGCCAGTCATTCCCGGCGTTACGCCCGCAAAAGACACCAAGGAACCCGCAACCGTCCCCGCAGCCAACCCGCCGGCCAATTAGTAGTCGCTTTGAAAGTACAGTAACGAAAAGGCCCGGCCAACTGCCGGGCTTTTTCTTTTCACTCACTATGAGCGTAGAAGGTTCACAGTTATATTTCAGTCCTCAAAATGATGGCACGATGCAACCGCGGAAGTAAAACGTCCGGGGGCGGAAGTGCTTAACATCCGTCCCCCAGAAATCGTGGTACGAATAGAATCATTGTTCAAAAAATTCAGGCAGCATGGCGTTAGTTACCGGGCTGCCCGAATCATTCGTCACATGTGAACGAACCGCTTATGCTGGACGCTGAATAGTCCTGCCAGAAGACGAAGTTCGTATGCGTGTAAGTGAAGGAATTGAAGTGCATATTCGTCAGCTGATGGTTGCCTCCGCCACACGTATTCTGCCAGTAGTGGTTCTGAATGGCGTTTTCGCCGTCCTGAACGCTGCCTTCGTCAGCGAACCAGGCGCCCGAGAAGGTGTAGTTTACCGACTCCCAGGTGCAGGTGACCGAGAAATTCACGTTACTGGCTGAATAGTCCTGCCAGAAGACGAAATTCGTATGTGTGTAAGTGAATGGCTGAAAGCTATCGGTCCAGCTTCCATAGGACGGGCAGACCCTGGCGGCCTGGGGGGAAGCCAGGTCCCATTCGCCTTGCGCCACGCTGGGCTCGTCAGCAAACCAGCCATTGAAGTTGTAGGTCTTGGAGGTTGCAAATGCAGATGTCGCCGTCATCATCAAGACTAGGGCGATCCATATCGAAATGCGTTTCATCAGGGGAATCTCCTTTCGGAATTCAAAAATCGTGTGAGTGAAACTCTTTCAATTTCAGAGCAGAATCATCCGACCGCAGCAGAGTTAGCTGGGCTTCGATTCGTGCGTAGGAGTCCTCTTGGGGGTGGACTTGTCGCCTTGCTTTTCGCCACCCTCGAGTCTGCCCTTACCGCTCTCACGGATTTCTGGCCCCTTCAGATGACCAACATTTGGGTTGTGGGTTTTCAAGGTGCCGGCGCCGTGGGTTTCCGGCTTCTTGGGAGTACTTTTGTCTCCCATCTTGGTGGGTTCTATCTGCTTTCCCTGGCCGCTTTCGGCAAATGAGGCGGCGGGAGCTGCAAGCAGAAATACAACGGCAAACGCAAAGAGCGTAGCCGCATACTTAGGCGTTTTCAGCATAACCATGTTCTCCGATCTGTTGAGTGTGAATGAAGTTCCTTGGTTCGCAGGACACTTCGTATGATTTGTTGGATTCGGGGCGGGGAATCTCGTTCAATTCCGTGGACAGGAATCTCCTACAACTCCTGGGGCAGGAATTTCGTACAATTCCGGAGGCAGAATCTCCTACAATTCGGGGAAAGGAATCTCGTTCAATTCCGGGAACAGAGATCTCGTTCAATTACGGGGGAAGGAATCTCGTTCAATTCCGACGAGAACAGTCTAAAATGATGATGTGAGGTTGTCAACTCTATTTATAGAAATATTGCAGTTCCACGGATTCACACGGGTTCATGCACTCTCTTATCGGCGGAACAGAACGGGTGGCATCCTTCCGGCTGGACTATCTCACCCTCCCAAAGGTCTGTTCCTGCAATTCTTGTCGTAAGGGATTGCTGACTTGCTAACCCGCGAAGTGGGCTGCCTCGCTCCCTAGCGTTCCGCCACCAGATCCAGCCAATCAAAAAACTCCGGGAAGCTGATGGCCACCGATTCAGCCCCCTGAATCACCGTCTCCCCCTCGGCTCTGAGCGCGGCCACGCTGAAGGCCANNTGGCGATGCGGTGGTCGCCGCCAGAGTCAATTGTCGCCCCGTGCAGCACTTGCCCGCCGGGAACATCCAGTCCGTCTTCAAACTCCGCAACCTCGGCGCCCACCGCGCGCAGATTCTTCACCACCAGCGCGATGCGGTCGGACTCCTTCACGCGCAGCTCCTTTGCGTCGCGAATGCGAATGCCGCCGCTGGTGAAAGGACCAATCGCCGCCAGCACCGGCAGTTCGTCGATCAGTTGCGCGGCCAGCGCCCCGGAAATCTCCGCCGTCCCCAACCCTTCGACCGGCGCTGTCACTTGCACGGTGCCCACCAGCTCCGCATTCTTCTCCTCCAAATTCAAAACAGAAACGCGTACCCCCAGCGCCGTCAGCACGTCCAGCAGCGCGGCCCGCGTTGGATTCAGGCCCAACTCGCCCAGCACCAGGTTCGATCCGGGAAACAACGCCGCCGCGCAAAGAAAAAACGCCGCCGAAGAAATGTCGCCCGGAACGGCAGCCTCAATCGCGTGCAGCTTTTGCGGCCCGCTGATCGAAATCGAATCCAGCGTTCGCGTCAGCTTCGCGCCAAAGGCTCGCAGCGCCAGTTCGCTGTGATCGCGTGTTCGCACCGCCTCGCGCACCGTGGTCACGCCCGCCGTCTGCAATCCGGCCAGCAGAATGCAGGTCTTCACCTGCGCGCTCGGAACCGGCGTGGTGTAGTCGATAGCCTTCAGCGTGCCGCCTTCAATCGTCAGCGGCGCATGGCCCTCAGTCAGCGTCAGCCGCGCGCCCATCTCTGCTAAAGGTTTCCTTATCCGCTCCATCGGCCGCCGCGAGAGCGACTCATCGCCTACCAGCGTAAAGCGGCCCTCCTGCGGCGCCAGCAAGCCGCTGATCATGCGCATCGTCGAGCCGGAGTTGCCACAATCCAGCGGCGTATCGCAAGGCGTCACGTGCCCGCCCACGCCCGTCACTTCCAACGAGCCGTCTTCCAGCCGCCGCACCTGCGCCCCCAGCGCCTCCATGCAACTCAGCGTCGAAGCGCAATCGGCTCCGGTAGAGAAATTCGTAAACCGCGAAGTGCCTTCCGCAAACGCCGCCAGCATTCCGTAGCGGTGGCTGATGGATTTATCTCCAGGCAGCCGCAAGCTGCCGAGGATGTTCTTAGCCGGGCGAATGATGCGTTCGTCTGTCAAGGCAGCTCCATTGTGTGGATTTATTCAAGTTTATCAACGATAACTGACGGCTGATAGCTGGCCACTGACCACTGTTTTCACCGCACTTTCAGCACAAT
>PMGP01000387.1:0-934 GCA_003156235.1 Acidobacteriaceae bacterium | reverse complement strand
CCGTCCGAGATGAAAACAATCACGTCCTCCGGCTGAGTGGCCACGGTCAGTTCGTCATAGATCACGTTGGGAAACATCCCCAGCGGAAAGCCCTCGGCGCGCACCGATACCGGATCGCAGGAGCGGCAGAAGATAGGCTGCACCGCGCCCGAGTTGGCCACCTGCAGTGTGCGGTTCTCATCGTTCCACAGGGCAAACAGCATGGTCACGTACTGCGAATCCAGCATGCGTTCCTGCAATGCGGCATTCAACTGGGCCAGCATCTGCGCCGGCTCCGGCCGCTGCTGCGCCGCCGAGTGCATGATGCCGCTCATCAGCGCCGCAAATAATGCTGCCGGCGCAGCCTTGCCGCTCACATCGCCCAGCACGATGGCCATGCGCCCCGGGCCGTAATCCACAAAGTCGTAAAGGTCGCCGCCGATGGTTCGCGCCGGCAAAAAGCGCACCGCCATCTCCGCATTCGCCATCTCCGGCGCTGCCGCCGGCAGCAGCCGCAGTTGCACCTCGCGCGCCATGGAGATGTCCCGCTCCAGTTGCGCTTCCTGCGTGCGCACCGCCTGGTAAAGCCGCGCATTTTCGATTGCGATGGCCACCTGTGCTGCCAGCGTGGTCAATACCCGCTCATGCTCTTCGTTGAAAAAGCCCACACGCGTGTGTTCCAGGTCCAGCACGCCGATGATGCGCCCCTTATGGAACAAAGGCACAATCAGCTCCGAGCGAGTCTCCGGATTCATGGCCACGTAACGCGCGTCCTGAAGCACGTCGGGCACGTTCACCATCCGCCACTCGCGCACTGCCACGCCCACCAACCCGCTGGTGATGGGCACGCTGCGCATCGGCGCGTGCGCGGAACCAAACCGCCACGCGTAGCGCGTAATCAGCGTCTCGCCTTTCTCATCCAGCAGCAGGATGGAGAACATCTGGTAGTCGATCA
>PMGP01000306.1 GCA_003156235.1 Acidobacteriaceae bacterium | reverse complement strand
TGTTAACCGGCCAATCTCTGCCCATTTTCATGTGTCTAGAAAATTGTGCGTTTCAGGTGCCGATCTTGCCCTATCTTCGCCAGGACGACGTTACGCTGTGTAATTGGAGTTACACATTGTCGTTCGCAACATCAGCACACAATGGATTCCAGCTATCCCGAGGCCGTTGAGAACCCGACCTGGCTACTCACAGGTCTCAGTGTTCCAGCACTCGCCAATCTGCACTTCAGTCACGACTGGAGTTGCTCTGTCTGAAGATAAGAAGACCGGCTGAAAGATAATACATCTTCTCTCGCGCCCGTGCCACGTCGATCTATTTCGCAATTTTGCTTCTCAGAAAGATTGGCCGGTTAT
Source organism: Acidobacteriaceae bacterium (assembly GCA_003156235.1). GTDB lineage: Bacteria > Acidobacteriota > Terriglobia > Terriglobales > Acidobacteriaceae > Telmatobacter. The sequence continues at coordinate 3,296 of PMGP01000306.1, read as the reverse complement.
CCTACTGTTGGCGTCAACCGAGGATTGCGGTCTGGCGGATCGGCGGACACTGGGCGACACATCATTATCGATCAATGGAACAAGTGCCGATGCGACAACGTACATCTCATTCAAGGAAACCAAATTGCGCGATCACTTCCGAGTACTCCTCCCGTTTGCATTTGCGACCTCTCTGGCTATGGGACAAAGTCCATCTCCCTCCAGTCAACACTCAGTCTCGTTCGAGAATGTGCTGGGGATGACCTACGTCCATGCGAGCGTGAACGGTTCGCGACCGCTGACGATGGTACTGGATTCTGGCTCCGGCGTCACAGTTCTGAAGCCGAAGATTGGTGCCGAGCTTAACCTCAAAGCGAGCGGCAGCGCGCAGGCAACGGGGCCCGGCGGGAACGCGACGCTACAGATGGTGCGGGGCGCCACAGTCCGTTTCGCGGGCGAGACTCTGACGCAGCAGACGATTTCAGTGTTGCCTCTCGACTTCTTGGAGAGCGAGGGGGGCCATGAAACAGATGGAGCACTGGGTTTCAATTTTTTCCTGAAGTATGAGATTCTGGAGGATTATGGAGAGAACAAGGTCACATTGATCCCTCCTGCGGAGTTCATCGCCCCGAAGGGCTACTCGTCTCTGCCCGTGATCGTCTCCGGGAATATGGCGCTGGTCCAACTTGCAGTGGGCGGCGCTGATGGAAAGCCAGTGAAGGGATTGTTTCTGATTGACAGCGCCGGCATGGGCAACATAGTCCTAAAGAAAACTTTCGTCGATGCAAATCCATCGCTCCGACCGAAGAAACTCGTCGGTATTCCATCGGTAACCGAAGTCGGAGGAGGAGTGGATTTCGCCTCCGGATCGCTCGGGCTGCTTGAATTCGGCGATTATTCCTTGCACAATCTGCAGGCGGGTGTCCTGCGCACTGAGAACCCCGGCTTCCCCGCCGTTGCCGGAATCCTCTGCACTGGGATTCTGCGCAGATTCGACGTCATTTTCGACTTTCCGCACGCCAAACTATGGCTGAAGCCCAACGCGAATTTCGACAAACCCTTTGTTGCCGGTGTGGGGAGTGGCATCCGCCTCAATGTCAAGCCGCCACATTACGATGTGGTGCTGGTCCGCGACGTGATCGCCGGGTCTCCGGCCGCGCATGCGGGCGTACAGCCCGGGGACAGGATCATACGCATTCGTTTGGGTGCTGGGAAGTTTCTGGGGGCGACTTCCCTGACGCAGGTTTACAAGGCCCTGGCGAAGTCCGATGAGCACATCACGCTATACCTGAGCCGCGGCGGAAAAGCCATCGAAGTCTCATTCTAGAACGCTTCCATGCGGCCAATTAGTCGTCATTTTTGACAGGTCCGATCATATGTGCAATGCAAGCGCAAAATATGACCCGGCCAAGTCCTGCTAAACGCCCATGCCACCAGAATGGATTCAGGATTTACGAGAAATCGCCTTATCATTCGTTGATGCACGGGGCATTGCGGTCAAGATGGCAGTATTTGTGGGAGTGCAATGGAAAAGTGAGGATTTGAGCGCGACTTCGTCGCGCGGATTGATTTCTAAAAACAGGTGGAAATGGTAGTGGCGCGGTTAAAACCGCGCCCTTTCAAAGCACAAAAAGCAACCGCAGGTCCTTCGACTCGCTACGCTCGCTCAGGATGACAGCGCTGTTGAGTGTTGTGGTATCCCACCCATTTCGCAAAGAACGCGCAATGGATGGGGCACGGTGCCTTTGTGGGCTTGGAAGTGACGCAACAAACAAAAGCAGGTCTTTCGACTTCCTTCGCTGCGCTTCGGTCGCTCAGGATGACAACCATTTTTGAGAGCGGCTGGCGGCTGGCGGGGAAATGTTCTAGCCTCTAGGAATGATGTGGACGAATCCTGCCGAGATGGCGCTGAACGAATTGAGCACCGCGCCGCTGGTGCGCTTCAGTGTGCTGGCGCTCAGTTCGATTTTCTTTCTGGTGGACCCGTTTGCGGCGATTGGGTCCTTTCTGGCGATTACCGCGGGTGCGGACGCGGCGCGGCGCAAACGGATGGCGCGCAAAGGGGCGCTGACGTGTTTTATCGTGCTGACCAGCTTTGCCGTGGGCGGGCAGATGGTCTTCCGGCTGCTGGGGATCACGTTGCCGGCGTTTGAGATTGCCGGAGGGCTGATTCTGCTGCTGATCGGGCTGGACATGTTGCAGGCCAAGCGGTCGGCGACCCAGGAAGCGTCGGGCGACACCGAGGAGGCGGCGCACAAGGAGGACGCGGGAATAGTGCCGCTGGGGATTCCGATGCTCTCCGGGCCGGGGGCGATTTCGACTGTGATGGTGCTGGTGGGGCAGACGCCGAGCCTGTGGTGCTGGGAGATGGGAGCGATTCTGGGGTCGATTGGGCTGACCAGCCTGATTTCTTACGGGGTGCTGGCCGGGGCGGGCCGGGTGCAGCGGGTGATGGGCGAAACGGGAATCCGAGTGCTGGTGCGGGTGATGGGATTGCTGCTGGTGGCCGTGGCGATGCAGTATTTTGTCAATGGATTGACGGACTTGGGGCTGATTGCGAGGCCGTGAGGGGAGGGTTTCCCACAGAAACGGCGGTTTCCCACAGGCGGCAGGTTTGCAATTGAGCGGTCATGTTGCTATTCTGAAACAGTTGCAACAGAGCGGCAACGTGAGTTGTGGTGTGTCGCTTGCAATCGAGGGTGGCGTGTGCTACTCTTGAAAAGTTGCAGAAAGAGCAGTAGAGCCTCCCGGTGGCTGATTAGCCTGCCCCATAGAGGGAAGTGGGAAGCAAGTTGTGATGCTGGTTCGTTGGGTCAGGTGAGGCAGAAGCCCCTGAAACCCCTGTAGGGAAACCCTCAGAGAACAAGCTTTGCAAGACCCAGGAGGAAACTCCTGTGAGCCTTAGCGGCTCAGGCGCGGTTTGCGCCGGATGTTGTTTGATATTTTGCGCAGTGCGGGCTTTTGAACGGGAGTCGCCTTGGCTGGATTTGACTGGCGGGCTGATTTTTGATATGTTTGAAAGGTTCGCGCAAAAACGCCGACAGACGCAATCGAACGCGTCGGAAGGCAAGCGCAACAAGTTCGAGGACAAGCTGGCCGCAAGGCTGGCCCTCGATCCCAAAAGGCGCCGCTCAGGCGGAGTGCCTCAAGGATCTTTGACAATTAGGTTGAACATGCCAGTTATGAGAAAAGATCAGGTTTGGCTTGATCATTCTCACTAAATAGGCATCGCGCTTTTTCGAGGGCGCGATGCAGCCGAAGCCAATCGACCTCCGTCGATATGGTGGAAGCAACAGTTTCAAACGAGAGTTTGATCC
>PMGP01000355.1 GCA_003156235.1 Acidobacteriaceae bacterium | reverse complement strand
TCTGCTCGGCGGTTTCCAGGGCCCTCTTGATCTCGTCCATGGCCTCGATGCGGCGGCTTTTCTCCGTGTGCAGCAGGTTGAGTGCAGGCAAGCCGGAGCGGCCCATATCCCGGCCGGCGTAGATCGGCGCGTGCATCGACCAGGGCGTGAGCGCGTTCGACCGGAACCAGGATGCCAGCTCGACCACCTGCTCGCGGCTGGTGTAGTCGAAGTGCTGGCGCGCCGCGAAAATCTCGACCGCTTCGGCGCCCCACTGGCCGGCCTGCTCCAGCAGCCCGGAGTGCAGACGCTGGTTCAGGAACAGGTGTGTCGACAGAACGCGCAGCTTGGCCACAGACTCTCCCGCGCCGGAAGCATGGAATCAGCCAGTCCGGCTCCTATTATTGTTGCATTTTTGCAATAACTTATGGAAAACTGGGTATTGATGAAGAAGAATCAGGGAGGCTGCCGGAAGCTGAAGGGGACGGACGCGGAGTTGTGTCATTCCTCAAATTTGCACAGGTTTTTCATAAAATCGACAGAATTTTCGATTTATTGAACACTATTAGTTAAAAACTGAGCAAAAGTGAACAGACCTGCCTGCCAAAGCAAGTGAATTTATAGGAAACTCGAGTGCCAATATACTCGATCCATAGCTCAAAAAGGGGGTGTGTTTCGGTTACTCTACGGAAAGCCCCCAGGGCAAATCACGGAAGGGGACATACAGATCGAATGGCAGGACAGAATCAAGTACGGTTTGATCCTGAAACTTTTCTGGCGCAAGCCGGGCTGGGGCGGAGAATTGTGCGTTTGAATCCCAAGGAAGCTTTCTTCTCCCAGGGCGATAGGGCCGACTGCGTCTTCTACCTGCAGAGCGGTCGCGCGAAACTTACAGTGATCTCCAAAGAGGGCAAAGAGGCGACCATCGCGCTGCTCACGGCGGGCGACTTTGTGGGCGAGGATTCGATGGCCGGCACGCCGGCGTTGCGGTTGGCCACGGCCTCGGCCATAAGTCCATGTTCCGCGCTTAAAATTGAGCGGGCGGAGATGATTCGCGTCATGCACGAGGAGCACACCTTCAGCGACTTGTTTTTGAAGTTTTTGCTGGAGCGCAGTTTGAGAACTCAGGCGGACCTGGTCGATCAGCTTTTCAACTCCAGCGAAAAGCGGTTGGCGCGGATTCTGCTTTTGATGGCGGATTTCGGCAAGCCGGGCGAACCGGAGTCCCAGATTCCCAAGATTAGCCAGGAGACGCTGGCGGAGATGATCGGGACCACGCGTTCGCGCGTCAGCTTCTTTATGAATCGCTTTCGCAAGCTAGGCTTNNTACAACGGCGGCATAAAAGTACACAAATCACTATTGAATGTGATACTCCACGACTGAACAGCCTTCCCTGCCTCCACCTGCCGGCAGATGATTTTCACATGGCCTAAAAAAGCAATTCCTGCGACTCTCCATGAGAGCCGCAGGATTGCGGAGAAAAACAAACAATACATGACTGATGACTTGCTTGATATGACTCAGCTAGCTCACCAAGAAAATCCGTCGCATAGATCGCGTGGACCCCGGCGAGGAGAGTTGGGATGTACCGTTGCACGGCACGGTGGATCATCCGGCCTTACATTACCTGCACGTTCTAATGCTTAAAAGTACAGAAATCCGCACATTGGGAAGTGCGGGCACTTTCCCAGTGCGTATCTGAGCAATTTTGCACACTATTACTGATCCGGTCCCAAAGNNAAAAAGCGCGGAATGGATGGGGCACAGCGTTTCAAAACTTCTGGGCCGGATCAATAATAAAATTGCCATTTCTGAGATGGGCGATTCCTCTTTCGCCGAAATGAGAAACCTTGCCGTGCGGTGCTACCCTTCCGAGTGGAGCAATAGAGGGAGGAACTTGTGCGTATTTCTTTGCCGCAACTGGTTGCCATCGGATTAAGCTTCTATGTGCGTTTCGATCCAAAGTGGAGAGCAAGGACGAATCTATCGGCTTCCAACCAAGAATGATTGAATCGGCATTTGGAAAGCGTAGCCCGCGGCTGCAAGAAAATGCTCATAAACCCCAAACTGCCCAGCGGGCTGACGATCTACGCACTGGATTAAGTTGTGAAACCAGCGCTGATAACTCGGCGTTGGTTTCACAATCGCTGGGATTGAATCATTCCACTCGCCTCACCTTTTGGCGGCCTTCTCGATAGCGGCAGCGGCATTTTTCAGCCAATCATCGAGCGAGTTGCCGTCCTCCAGAAACATTTCGGTTTTGCCGGGTGTGATGATCCAGTTAGCCGGCGTGGCCATCTCCGGGACAATCGAATAGGCAAAATCTCTGGCCGCGATGGAGGGAATCGAGACTTGTACCTTCTGCAAGGCCTTGTTCATCGCCGCAGGGTCATCGTCCACATCAAAGGCCAGAATCGCAATATCGTCGCGGCTCTTGAATTGTTGATAGAGCTTCTCCAGATAGGGCAATTCTGCGAGGCAGGGAGCGCACCAACTGGCCCACATCGTGATAAAGGTCGTCTTCTTCGCCAGATCGCGGGGATTCCAGTGATTGCCCATAGCGTCCGTAAGGATGAGATCGGGAGAGGAATCCGCCAGCTTTGACCAGGCCTCCGCTCCCCCGCTGCCCGCATAAAATCCCGCGAGCGAACTCTGTGCGGACCAGTCGGTCCATCCCTGCGTGGTGCCGCCAAGCTCCTTCCAAAGTCGTTCCGCAGAGGCCATCACCTCAGCGCGACGGTCGGGGTTCGGCCGGCGCGGCGGGTAGAGTGAGAGCGCGTTGCGATAATCCACTAGCGCATCGATCTTGCGCCCCTCCTTTTCCGCATACTCTCCGTGCAGAAACCAGTACGGCGCGGCCAGACTGCCAAAGCCGTTCTTTTCTTGGGAACTGGCGCCCTCGGGTGGGCGAATGATTTGCAGCCTCGTCTCAGCCTGCGCCAAAGCCTCGCCTGCGTTGGAGATTCGTCCAAGTTGCAGGTCAGCCTCAATCAGTGGAAGATAGCCATACAAGTAGACCGTACTCCGTTGTTTAGCCAGCGCCGCGTCACCTCTGCCGTAGAGGTCGTTGGCCGCAAGTAATCGATCCGTTTCAACGAATCCGGCAGTCGTCAGATCAGGAACACTCTCATAGGGACCGCCGCGCTCAATGATTCTCTGGGCGATGATGATGGGCGCGGGCGGCATTGTCGGCTCCCCATTGGGATCCTGCCGTGCGGCATTCAGAAAGAGGTTCATCACGCCCTTGACCTCTTCGGGGCTGGCGGAGTGGTCATCGATCACAGCGTATGCTTCCTGAAAGGCCAGCCATTCGACGTTGGGCCATTTGCGAAGCAGCGGCAACAGAGCATTCCACTTCCAGCGCCGGTTCTCCGCAATCTGCGCGGGCGTTGCATTGGCAGGCAGTTCGTGGCCGGCCAATGCGCTCCCGTACTCCACATTCAATGCCGCGTCTGAGTCGGGATACAATGCCGCTATCTCAAGCGAAGCCTTGTGCGCCGCGTCCTTGGGCGCGCCGTCGATGCGGATCGTTGACTGAATAGCGTCCAGCCATGCCGCGTTGCGCGTGTACTTCGGGCCGAAGAGACGGTCTACGTCGGCGCGCATCCGTGCCAGATTTTCAGCCTGATGATCCGAGCGTTCTAGCGCTGCTTCAAATTGCCACAAGATCGGATAGGCGCTGACGGCTTCAGAGTCCGCGCGCGCTTCAATGTTCGTGCGCAATCGCGCGGCCTCACACTTGAGCAGCTCTTTGTCGTCGCTCCAGCGCAGATTTGGCACAGTCTGTAAGCTGGCTGGACACAATGCGACGAAGCGCGTCAGATGCAGCTTCACGCCCGCGGAGTCTTTGAATGCGTTGGAGGAACCGATCAGCGCCAACTGAAGCTGCGGTTGTGCAAAGTCGGGAGCCAGAGCAATCGCCTGCTCCAGATTGGCGATGGCCTCCTTCGATCTTCCACCGGACTGTGCCCTGGCTGCCAGATAAAGAAAGACCGGATCGTGAGGGTGCATGGCCAGAAGCTGCTCATACTCGACGATCAGCGCATTTCGGTTATAGTCCCTTCCAGCAAGGAGCGCATTCTGGTATGCCTCATGGAGAAAGATATCCGAGGGAGCGGCGGAGATCGCCTTGCGCAGCAACTCCAATTTCAGATTCTGGCGCTCTGCCGCGGACAGATGCAGATTCTCCGGGTGTTGCAGTTGTTCCAGAATCGTGCGGGTCGAGTCCGCAGGCTCGCAGTTCTGGGCGTTCTGGGCCGTCGCGGGCACTACCAGAGCAAGACAGAGAAGAAGGACAGAAAATCTCACGGCAAACTCCGCGTTTCGTGGAAGCTATGCGTAAGACGCGGAAGGATGGCGAAACGTTTCAACTGAAATCTCCTTTTTCGACTATGGACGCGACGCTGGAGTTTGATCTCCGCGCGCCGCGTTGTCCTGACCCGCGCTGAGCAGGTTGGCCAGCAGCCGATAAGCTCCCGGCACTAACTCCGGATGCTGGCGATGCAACGCATAGGCGACATAGATATAAGTCCCTTTGCCGGGATGCGCCACCAGCATGCCGCCGCGTTGCGCATCCTGGCCGGGATCGGCGGTCTCGGTGAGCGCCGTGTAATGCGCGTCCCAGCTATCCAGAAAAGAGTNNAGTGGCCGCGCTCCTCAACCCATCCGTCAAAATCGGCGGCAGAAATCACGTTGGGCCAGTGAAGCAGCGGATGCGCCGGGTCGAGCAGTTTCACCGGAGCAGTCTCGTCTACCACGCGCTCGGCCATGCGTCCCATCGACAGCGGAAACGGCGCGGGGAAGTTGCCGGTCTGGTACTGGACTATCAGTGTCCCGCCGCCGCGGACAAACTCATCGAGTCGCGGCTGGGCCGCAGCCAACTCGGGGCGTGCGGAGTAGGCGCGAATGCCGATGACGATGACGTTCCATGCGGAGAGGTCGCCCGAACCCAGCTCCGAGGCCGTGAGCAAGTGCACCGACGAACCTAGCCCTTCGATGGCCTCGGGAACCAGATCGCCGGTGCCCATCACGTAGCCAATGCGCAGGCCGGCGGCGAGCTTCACGTCCACCTTGCGTGTTTTCAACTGAGCGAGTTTGTATTGGTTGTAGGGCCGCAGGCCAGGGTAGCCGATGCTCTGCCAGCCGGTCTTGTACTCGCGCCCGCCGGAGTGCGCGATGGCCTCGATGTTATACGCACCAGTAGTAGCTCCATCTGGCGTGACGGAAAAGAGCAGAGGCTCGGTGTCGCCTGCATTGTCGCGATGAAAGTGCGCCTCTGCCGGTTGAGAAGTCCATCCGGCGGGCAACTGCAACGAGACTGTTCCCTCGGCCGCGGCTTGCGTATGAACCGTGACCCGCACCGGCAATGCTGAGCCGTCCGGGGGCAGAATGCGCGCCTCCGGCTCCATGCGCACACCGATAGCCGGCGTCACCACCAGCGGTTCGTAGACGCCGCCCACGCCGGGAACGCGTTGCAGCGTCTGCACTACCTGGCCTACACGAATCGGCAGGCCGTCAAAGGTGAACTCCGCCCACGCTGTCAGCGGATACGGCGCAAAGGAACGCAAGCGCCACTCCGGACGGGTCAAATCGTAGTAGGGCTGCTCGATGGAGGGGCGCGTGAAGTAGGGCTGAGTGGGTTCCGAGTTTTCGGCCGCCTGCATGCGGAAAATGCTGTCGTCGAATGGAGCCGTGGAGTTAATTTCGGCGGGCGCGCTCTCGGCCTTCCACGCATCGCCGCTCTGGCTTGTAAGCCAAACGCTGTTGAGCCGTATCTCCCCCGTGGCCTGCGCGGTGTGGACCCGCACCAGAAACTTCTCGCCAGGAGTCACACTCTGCGACGCCTCTTCGGCTGAGGCGCCACGAAACGGACCGCCGCTTTGCGGATTGGCGGAATTCGTTCGGAAAGCTGCGAGGTCCAGGCCTAGCAATTCCTTTAACGCGGCTTGATGCTCGTTGATCTTCGTGTCGAGTTCAAAAAGCAGAGAGCTTATCGCTTGTGCATCCAGGCTGCTGTCGTCGATCTGCTTGCGCAGCTCCAAGGTCTGGCGATAGATGGGCGCGAGTTTTTGGGCGAGTGCAAGTTCGGACGTGGTGGATGAAATTGCCTCAGGGGCTAAAGCCCCACCTTCCTTTTGTTGCGTTCTCGGCACGACTGAAGTCGTGCCCTGATACAAGGCATTACTAGATTGCCTTGTGTCGGCATCTATCTTGCGCAAACCGGTAGTGATCCACTCGGGAGGATTTTTCTTTGCCAACGCAGACAGCCCGGAGATACTGGTGTCGATATTCACCTTGCTGTTGTGGAAGAGATCGTCGTTGGTTGAAATAGTTCCCGGCTTTGCCGCCGCCTCCGGAGCCACGGCCCATAGGTGATAGCTCGTCGACGCCGGGCCGCTCAGCGTGGGGTTCGCGCCGCCATTCTGGGATTTTTGCTGACCCCAGCCTTCGCGCGCAATCTGCGCGTAGCTGCGCCCCAGCACCGGGTCCAGCGTTCCCACCTGAATCGTCACGTCGGTCGAGAGAGCGCCCTCGCTCCATTCGCCGGTCACATAATTTTTGAAGCGCGCAGGAGCCCACTTGCCAGTGGCGTAGTCGAACATCTTTCCGTCTTCGATGCGCGCAAAGGGCGTCATCGAGTAAACCGCCAGCGGCTGCCACGGTTGCAAGCCGTCCTTCAACTGCTCGGGAAAAACCTTTGGGTCGCCAGCCGCCTTGAATACCTCTTGCGCAATCTCGCCGGAGACCTGGTGGTGGCCGTGCCCATCGCTCACTCCACCGACAAAGGTGGAGACGATCACCTGCGGCCGCTCGCGACGGACGGCCAGCACGGCGTCGTAGAGTACGCGCTCGTGGCCCCACTTGGCGAAGGACTCCTCTTGCGTTTTGGAAAAGCCGAAGTCCGCCTCCGTGCCCCAGAGCTGTTTTGCGCCGTAATATTCGCTGGCCTTGAGCAGTTCGCCGGTGCGGATCAGTCCCAGCGTGTCGTCGGCGTCGGCTGACATGGCATTCTGACCGCCCTCGCCGCGGGTCAGCGTCAGCAGCGACACGCGCGCGCCCAGTCCACGCGAGAGGTAAGTCAGCAGCGCGCCATCCTCGTCGTCCGGATGCGCCACGATCATCATCACGCTAGCGGTGGTTCCGAGGCGCTTCAGCGATTGCTCCAGCGCCGCAGCGCCGCGGTCCTCCGGCAAGGGAAGGCCAACGTCGCTCGGCTCGAGCAAGGGAAGCGATGCAAGTGTGAGCGCAGCGGGCACGGGCTGCCGGGCAGGCTGTTGGACAGGCTGCTGACAGGCCAGGCGAACGGAGAGAACGCCCGCCAGAATCAGGCCGGCAAAGGCCGCGCCCGCTGCTGCTTGATTAGACTTATCGGCAAAGAACATCCTTCCGTCAGTGTACAATCCGGGGAGCGTAAGAACCTCATGCCCCTCGCCTCTTTCATCCCCGCCGCCACCCTCCAGCGCCGCATTGGTCTGCGCTCGGCGGTGGCCTTCAACATGCTGGAGATGATCGGCGTCGGCCCCTTCATCGCGCTGCCGTTGGTCATCGCCGCGGCGGGCTTCCGGCTTTCGGTGTGGGCCTGGGTGCTGGGCGCGGTGATCGCCGTGGCCGACGGCCTGGTGTGGGCCGAGTTGGGCGCGGCCTTCCCCAGGGCCGGCGGATCTTATGCTTTTTTGCGCGAGATCTACGGCCCCCAGCGCGCCGGCAACTGGCTCAGCTTTCTCTACGTCTGGCAGTTGAGCTTCACCGCGCCGCTCGCCATTGCCTCGGGCTGCATTGGCCTTTCCAGCTTTCTGGCCTGGTTCTGGCCGGGGCTGGATCACGCACCGCTCGCCACTCTGCCCGCACTGCACTTCACCAATTTCGCAGCCGTCTCTGCTTGCCTGCTGGTCACTGCTCTGCTTTATCGCAATCTGAGTTCCATCACGCGGCTGGCCTGGGTGCTCTTTGCTGGAGTGCTCGCAGCCATTGCCGGAGTTATCGTCTCCGGCTTCGCGCACGGATGGCAGATGCCTGCCTCGACGACACTAACCCTCCCCGTAGCGCTTGGAGGTTTAGCGCAGGCCACGCTGCTTACCACTTATTGTTATTGGGGCTACTACAACATTTGCTTCCTCGGCGCCGAAGTGCGCCGTCCGGAGCGGACGATTCCCCGCGCCATTCTACTGTCGGTCCTTTTCGTCGCGGCCTTTTACGTCGCCATGGATCTGGCCGCGCTGCCTTCCATGCGTGACGCCGCCGCGCACGTCTCCGCGGGCGAAGCCGTGCGCCTGCAACTGGTGGCCGACATCGCCAAATCCGCCTTTGGCAGCGTGGCCGGCCGACTGATGGCCGCACTCATCATCTGGGCCGCCTTCGGCTCCGTATTCTCGCTGCTGCTGGGCTACTCGCGCGTGCCTTACGCAGCCGCGCGCGACGGAAACTACTTCCAGTATCTTGCCGCCCTCCATCCGCGTCACAACATTCCTCACCGCTCGCTGGTTGCCCTCGGCCTGGTCGCCGCACTCTTCTGCTTTTTTTCTCTACAACAGGTCATCACCATGCTGGTTATCACCCGCATTCTGCTGCAATTTTTTCTGCAACACGTGGGCGTCATCCTGCTCCGCATCCAGCGGCCTGAACTGGCGCGTCCCTTCCGCATGCCGCTCTATCCGCTGCCTCCGCTGGTCGCCATCGCCGGCTTCGTCTTCATGCTGGTCAACCGCAGCCACGCCCTCGGCAGCCTGGCCGTTGCCGCCGCCATCGCCCTCTCCGGAACATTGATTTATTTCATTCGCGCCCGCCGCTTTGGCCAATGGCCATTCGCACTCAGCAAGTCAGATCAATGACTCGCCAAAAATCCTGCAACTCCTGCTTCATCCATCCCATCCAATAACTGCAATCACCACTTCCCGCGCGAGGTCACGCGATGCTCATCGGCAAGCCGCCCGAGATTCCCTCTTCGGAGATCACCCCGCAAGATCAGTACCTCAACCGCCGCCGCTTCATGCGCAAGGCACTCTCTACTTCTGTGGCCGCGAGTGCCGCTGCACTGGGCGCCAACCGTCTCTCCGAAATTCTCTTCCCTTCGACCTCCGTGCTTGCCGGCACAAAACTCGAAACTGTGAAAAGCCCTCTCACCACCACCGGCGAGCAACTCACCAGCTTCGAGGACGTGACTCACTACAATAACTTTTACGAGTTCGGCGTGAACAAGGATCAGCCCGCAAAAAACGCCGGCTTGCTGCCCGTCCGTCCCTGGACCGTGCGCGTGGAAGGCAAGGTGAAGCAACCCAAAACCTTCGACATCGACACGCTGCTCAAGCTGCGCCCCCTGGAAGACCGCATCTATCGCCATCGCTGCGTCGAGGCATGGAGCA
>PMGP01000404.1 GCA_003156235.1 Acidobacteriaceae bacterium | reverse complement strand
CTCAGGGGCTAAAGCCCACATTTTTTTGTTGCGTTTGCGGCACGGCTGAAGCCGTGCCCTTTCAAAACAATGTGTTATTCCGCAGCCTGTAAAGTCGTGCCCTTTCAAAACCGGACTTTTACCACAGGCTGTTAAGGCCACTGTACAGTTTCCGACTCGGTCCCGGCGAAAATAAATGAATTTTCACTGAAAGAATCGCCAGATTAGCCGAAAACAACAATAGGCGAAAAATTTGTATTGCGGCTTTTTGAGCGTTCTACCCCGGCGACGCTGAATCAGGCTCAAGAAATGTATGGCTTGCGGTTTGTCTGAAGCGCTGGTCGAATCCTTTCTTGCCGGGGGGATTTGCTTGTTTAGCTAGTTCTCTGGGGAAATCATGACAACGCGCTCGTTGGTTCAAAGAGTAAAAAGTGTTACAGGCCCGAGGAGTCCTCTGGCGGGGATTCTCGTGCTGGCCGTGGTCTGCCTGGCAGGGTTTGCGCCGCCGGCCACGGCCAAAGAGACTTCTTTGACGGCCATCGAACTTTACGATGGGCCCTCCGGCGCAGCTTACGTGCAGTTGGCCGATGTGCTGATCAATGGCAAGGCGGAGATGCGAGACTGTTCCTCGTTTCCGGCCGGTGCAGTCGACAAATCCTCTTACGGCAAGATGGGAAAGGTGATGCTGGGCGCGGGCGGGGTTCTGGAGCGCGGCGCCGACGGCGTGATGCGCTACTCGGCGGGCGCGGGGCGGGGCGTTTGCGTGGCGCCGGTCAACGCCAGGTTCGAGCGGGGCGGGTCTTATTCGCTCTCCGATCTGGCCGATCAAGCTGTCTTGCATGGCAACCCTATCGGCAGCGCGAGTTCTTCGGCTGCGCAGCCCATCCGCAAAGGAGTCAAGCTGGTCTTTGTCGCCGCTCCCAATCTGGAGTTTGCCGAGTTCCTGCGCGCGCAAAGGGCTTCCACGATAGAAGATTGGCAAAATTATCTTTCCAAGTACCCAGCTTCGCCGCGCACCATGGAGGCGAAACGCGCCCTGGCGTTGCTGTTTGTCGACGCCGGGCAGGCCTCTCTCCAGGCCTACGACAAATCGGCGGCGGCTGCATCGCCCTTGTATTCCGAACTGAAAACCGCCCGGGCCAAGGCGGACAAGGCACACGCTCTGGCGCCGGACCTGGACTCCTGCAAGAAACTTGAGGGGGAGATTCGCCTCCGGCTAATGGTCGTCACGGGGCAGGGGCGAAGCGAACTGGATGCATACCGTGAGGCAGTGGCTGCCCGCGCTCCCGGCTATGTCCATTTGCAGAATGCCAGGAGATTCTGCGGCACGGTGGCTGACATTGATCCGCGTTTTCCTCCCGGACAGGCGCTGACCGGAGAGGTATTGCAGGAGAGCAACGCGTTCGAGGCCGCGTTGCAGTCGGCAGGTTCCGCCCAAGCCGCCAAGCAGTTCGACCAGGCTTACGCATTCGTTCTTCCCTATCGCGCATTTGCTCAGGAAGAGCCCCGCGTGTTGGCGGTGGTTGATGCGGCCTACGGCTATCACATGGAGCGCGGCAACATGCTGGAACAGGGCCAGGCCTGGAAAGACGCCATCGCGGAGTTCGAGAAGGCGGACAGCATCAAAGACACCTCCGAGGCGCGAGACGCGGCGAAGAACGCTCAGAAGCTGTTGGTAATCGCCCTGGACAAGGAGGCGGCCGACAAGGCGCTGGCAAGCAGCAAGGACTATGAACAGCAGCACAACGTGATCCGGGCCTACGAGGTGCTGTCCAGCCTATCGGATGCTCTGCAGGCGCTGGTTGCCGATGAGATGAAGACGCTGGAGCCGGCCTATGTTCTGGCCGCGGTTCAGGAGGCCAAGAACCTTCACCAGGCGCATAACCCGATTCGCGGTTCGGCCGACGAGACCGGAATCGAAAAGGCCTACTTGTACCTGCAGAAAGCCTATCTGCTCAGCGAAAACAGTTCCTTCCGGGACAAGATGGATCTGGATGCCAATGAGCTGAGCGCCTATTTTCTGGAACAGGCAAAACACTATCTGGAAAAGCCCAGCGGCAGCGGCACGGAACTGGGGTGGGCGTATCTGGAGAAGGCCCGGCAGTACAAGGCTTCCAACCTGGATGCGGTGCGCGATGCGATCGTTGCGGCGTCGCCGGCCCATGCCATGCGCTCCAAGCTGTCGATCCGCGTTCAGTTTCGCGACCAGACTTCGCAGCGCGACAGCCAGGGAGTTGCGGGCCAGTTGGAGAACGCCATTATTACCGGGTTGGAGAGTTCGGGAATTCCCGTCAAGGTGGTTCGCGTCGGAGAAGCGACCGCGGTGCAGCCGGACTTTGAGCTGGACGGCGATGTGCTGGACCACCATTTGTCGGTGGCTCCCACCATCGAGCCCAAGGAGTCCGAGTACCGGGCCGGGGAAGAGCAGATTCCCAGTGAGACGTGGAACACGGTCAATCGCACTTATGAGAGGGCGCAGTTGGAATTGCAAACCGCGCAGGCCTCGCTGCAGGGCGCCGAAGTGCATGGCAAGAAGGGGGAGATCAAGGAGCTGAATGAGACCGTGGCGGAGGCCCAACAGCGTGTCGTGAATGCGCATATTCAGCTTGATTCAACACCCAGGACCGTGACCAGGGACATCATCCGGCCTTACGCATATCACCGCAGAGTCATCAACATCAGCGGCGTGATTCAGTTGCAATTCCGCATCGGCGACTCGCTCAGCGAGCAACGATCGGATCTGGTGCCCATTACACGAGAGGAGCACTGGCAGGACGTGCTGCTGGAGGACGTGAAGCCGGAGGACACGCTGGGGATCAAGAGCTCCGGAACAACCACCGATCCGGCGGAGTTCATGACCAAGCTGGAGAACGCGGCGCGCAATGAGTTGATCGCGGCGGTGCGTAAAAGGGTGGAAGAATTGCCGGGCAAAATGTACCACAACGCCAGTGAGCGCGAGAAAGAAGAAGACCTGGACGGCGCCGGCGAGTTGTACCTGCGCTATCTGAACCTGACGCGGGAGAACAATTCGGCGGAACGCGTTCATGCCCGGAAGTATCTGCAGGACAGTTTTAATATGCGGCCGGAATCGAACAGCACGCCATAATGTGCGGCGCAAGGATGCTTTGAGGCTGGCGAGAGGCGGGACGAGATCGTGGATTCCCTTGGGAAGACGCCGGATGGCGAAGTAACCCGGATCGGCAAGTACGAGATACTCGATGTGCTGGGGCGCGGAGGCATGGGCGTCGTTTATCGCGGCATCGATAAGCAGATTGGCCGCGAGGTGGCGATCAAGACGCTCACCCAGGGATTCTTGCGCGACGCCAACATGCTGGCCCGCTTCTACGAAGAAGGGCGAAGAACGGGCCGTCTGAATCACCCTAATATAGTCACCGTTTACGACCTTGGCGACGACAACGGCACCCCCTACATTGTGATGGAGTGCGTCGAGGGCGAGCCGCTGGACAGGATGATTCGCTCCGGAATGCAGCCTTCCCTCCCCGAACGGCTGCGCATCCTGGTGGAGGTGTGTTCGGCGCTCGGATATGCTCATCGCAACAATGTCATTCATCGCGACGTGAAGCCGGCCAACATCTTTGTGCAGCCCGACGGAACGGCCAAGCTGCTGGATTTTGGCATCGCGCGGCTTGAAAAGCGGGATCAGGATAACAACCTGACCCAGACCGGCAACCTCATCGGCACAGTGCCCTACATGGCTCCGGAGCGGTTGCGGAATGAGGATGTGGACGGCAGATCGGATATATTTGCCGCGGGCGTGGTCCTTTTTCAACTCATGGCCGGGCAGCTTCCCTTCAGCGGCACGGACAATGTGCTGATGCAGAAGATTATGAACGAGCCGCATCCCCGGCTCAGCAGCATCCGCCAGGACCTGCCCGCTTCCCTGGAACCGATCCTCGACCGCGCCCTGGCCAAGTCTCTCGACGACCGTTACCCGGCGGCCGAGGAGATGGCCGCGGATCTCACCGCGGTCATCGCCGAACTCCAGCAGGACCAGGTTCTGGAACTGCTTCCCGAGGCCCAGCGCCTGATGGAAGCCGGGGAGTTCCCGCGCGCGCGTGCCGTGCTTCACCAACTGCTGAAGATCGACAGCAAGCACGTGGAGGCCCGGGCGATGCTGGGCGAGATTCAGCGGCAGTTGTCCTTGCGCCAGCGCGAGAATAAGATCCAGCAGATTCGCCAGCAGGCCGAAGACGCCCTCAGCAATAACCGCTTTGACCAAAGCCTTACCGTGCTGGAAAGCGGTCTGGATCTCGATGCCACCAATCCCGAGCTGGTCAATTTGCGGGAGCGGGCGCGCAGGGAAAAGGAAAAGCAGAACCTCATCGACGAGTTTCTCCATCAGATTGATTCCGCGCGGCGCAAGGGCGACTTCAAGTCTGCCATGGCGGTCGCGCAGAAGGCGCTCAAGGCCGATAAGTCGAATCCCAGAATCATCGCCCTGCGGAATGTTCTTACCATGGAGGTGGAACAGGCGCAGCGGCGCGCGCAGGCCAAATCGCTGCTGGATTCCGCCCGCGCGGAGATCGGCTCCCGGCGCTATAACGAAGCCATCGAGTTGCTCAAGCAGGTTGAGGAAGTCGATTCCACCAACCCCGAGCTGCCGCTGCTTCTTGGGGATGCCAACTCCGGATTGGAACAGGGCCGGCGCAGGGAAGTGGTCACCCGGCTGGAGGAAGAAGTTGCTCAGGCAGCTGGATATGAGAAGCTTCAGCAGGCCGCCCAGTCAATTCAGGAGGCCATGACCAGCCTGCCTTCCGAGTCGGCGCTGTTTCGGCTGAACTCCATGGTCGAACGACAGATCAAGGAATATGAGAATCGTTCGTTGGTGGACGAAACGGTTCAGGCCTGCCGTAACCTTCATCCGCGTGAGGCGTTGGAGCTGGTGCGCAAGGCGCGGCTGCGATTGCCGGGCGAGGAGCGGCTGCTCTCCATGGAGGCGCTGTTTGCCGATCGGGTCAGGCAGCAAACCGTTGAAGAGCGCCGCGCCGATTACCTGGCCAGGGCGCGCGAGAATCTCGAAAAAGGCTTGTATGCCGAGGCGGTTCGCATTCTTGAGTTTTGCCACGCCGAAGGCATCGCCAACGGCGAAATTTTCTCTTTGCTGGATTTTTCCCGCAGCGAGGATTTGGAGAGCCGGCGCCAGCAACAGTTGCGCAACAATCTTGACCATGCGCAGGCGCTGATCGGCGACTCGGCTTACGAGGAAGCGATCTCGTTTTTGGAAGATGAGCTTCAGCAGACCGACGACAATGCGATGCGCATGCTCCTCGACCAGGCCTCGGCTGGCCGCGACGCCCTTCGCCGCCATATCGACGCCGAATTGGCCTCGGCCGTGAAACTGGTTTTGGCGGGAAAGCAGAAGCAGGCTCTGGAGTTTCTGAAAAACGAACCGTCCGCCGTGCTGTGTGCCGAGCGCGTGCAAACAGCACTTGACACGCTCGAGGATGAGCGCCGGCAAGCCCTGTTCCGGACGCTGGGCAGAGCGTATGCCGCTCTGGAGTGCAATCTATCCGTCGGCGAAGCGATGATGCAGCGCGCCGTGACGGCTGCGGGCCACGCCTCGCTCTTCGCGCCCATGGCAGACGCCTTTAGCGCCAGGGCGCGATCCGCCGCCGACCGGGTGATCGCCGAGGCTATCCGCAACGCCAAACTTCTGCTCCGAGCGCGCACCCGCGTAGCTGCGCGACTGGCGCTCCAGACCGTTTCTGGCATGGTCGATTACGCCAGCTCACGAGTGCGCTCCGATTGGCAGAACATGCAAAGAAAAGCCTCGCAGACAGGCCTGATTACCCGCCTGTGCGGCTAGAGAAATTCTGATTAAGTTGAAATTTTGAAGGGTACTGGCTTTAGCCCGTACATAAATCCAGCAAAATCAATGTGGGCTTTAGCCCCTGATGGAATGCAAGCTCAATAGAAACACTTGATCAGATGTTCCCTGGAGAATTTTCATTGTCGCCGTTTTGCTTGTAATGTGTTGTTTTTCTTATACTTAGAATGGAGCCGAAAGTCGGACTCGAACCGACGACCTGCTGATTACGAATCAGCTGCTCTACCAACTGAGCTACTTCGGCCCTCCTCTCAGATTGTACCGTTGCGCTCCTCTTCGGTAAAGTTCCGCGCGGAAATCCTCATTTACCGGCCTCTTGATTCGGCCTGTCCGCATAGGCTTACGCAGCGGGCGGCGCTTGCAACTCAATCCGTATCGACGGCGTATGCAGCAGCGTGTTGTGAATCAGGCAGTGGTGGATGGCCACATCCACGCCCGCCCGGTCCGCCTCGCTCAGCGCCAGCGGAATCCTGACCTCGATCCTGAAGTTGTCCAGCCGCGCCGGCGGTCCGGCTTTCTCCGCCGTAACCCGCACCTCGACTCCCTCGCGAGGCAACCCTTTCTTGCGCAGATAGGCCGAGGCATAAAAGGCCGCGCAGGTGCCCAGCGACGCCAGAAGAAGTTCCGGCGGCGTCATGCCTTCGTCGCTGCCGCCGTTTTCGGCGGGCTGGTCGCAAACCAGAGAGTGCTTTCGCGCCCCAACCTCAAACTTCACATCTCCCAACAACTTTACATTCACTTCCATCGTCATTCCTTTTCAACGCCCATCGAATTTTACATCAATTCCAGCCACGGCCTTGCGGCAGCAGGCTCACGCACGCATTACAATCATACGCGTGAGCAACTCCTTTGAAATCGGCCCGGTCCATGTGGGCGAGGGCCAGCTTTTCCTGATCGCCGGCCCCTGCGTCATCGAGTCCGAGGCCCACGCGCGCTCTCTGGCAGAGGCCATTCAGCGCATCTGTGCCGACCTCGCGATTCCCTACATCTTCAAGGCCAGCTACGACAAGGCCAACCGCACCAGCGTGAAGAGCTTTCGCGGTCCCGGCCTGGTGGAGGGCACGCGCATCCTCGCCCGCATTGCCAAGGACACCGGCCTGCCGGTGCTCACCGACGTGCACGAACCGTCCGACTGCGCGGTGGCCGCCGAGGCCGTGGATGTGCTGCAGATTCCCGCGTTCCTCTGCCGCCAGACTGATCTGCTGGTGGCCGCCGGCAAGACCGGTCGCGCCGTCAACATCAAGAAGGGCCAGTTCGTCGCCCCATGGGACATGGCCCACCCGGTCGAAAAAGTCCGCTCCACGGGCAACGAGCGCGTCTTCCTCACCGAGCGCGGCTCCAGCTTCGGCTACAACACGCTGGTGGTGGATTATCGTTCCCTGGCGGTGATGCGCAATCTCGCGCCGGTGGTCTTTGACGCGACACACTCCGTGCAGCAGCCCTCAGCGGCGAATGGCGTGAGCGGCGGCCAGCCCGAGTTTATTCCGCTGCTGTCGCGCGCTGCGGTAGCCGCAGGCATCGATGGATTGTTTCTGGAAGTCCACGACGACCCGCTCAACGCGAAATCCGACGGCGCCAATGCACTCGACTTGAAGCTGCTCAAACCTCTGCTGGAAAAGCTGCTGGCGATTCACACGGTGGCGAGTTAGTTTGAATAGGAAAGATTTATGAACATAAGTAAGACGCTGGCTCGGTTCAGCAATCAGCTTCGTGCACTCTGGAAATTCTGTCTATCCTTCTGCAAGCGTGACTGGGGACTGTCCGACTATCCGGTTGTATTCCGCACTCAGGAACCCGATCCCGCTTCCGATTACGATAGTCCTCGATTCAAACTACAGCGCCAAGTGGCTAGCATTGTAAATTGGCACCTTACAGGGGGTGGTGATACGCGCAAGGAGGCACTACAAAAACTGCGCAGCACATTCGCCGCCGTTCAGTCGAACAAGAAAGAAACGGGCGAGTCTCTTCCTCGTCCCGGTACGCGGGTTCCTATCGAATTTGCTACCCAAGAGCGTGTCAATGCGCACGCGGAACTTTCTGAGGATTTCATTCACCGAGTTCTAGAATTGGAATCGGCTTGGATTTCGGATGAGTCAAGCTTGTGGGATTTCGATGCGGAAGAGACCAATGATGCACTTTGCGCCAGGATCAAGGAAATCTATGGCGTGGATGTCTCGGACATCAAATCTGTACGACTATGCGAGATTTTCGACCGCATCGTCGCGGCGCGTAAACCCGAATAGATTTACACCGCCCTCATCTCCAGCGTCTTTCCCAGCGCCTTGAGCGCGCCGGCTATCCCATCGATCTTGGAAGTGTGCCGCCAGTCAATCAGCCGGGTCACCTCTTGCGGCGTAACTTTCAACCGCCGCGCCAGCTCCGCTGGGCGAACCTTCTGGTCGGACATTTCATTCAGCAGCAGGACCTTTGCGGCAACGCTGGCCGGTAGCTCTACGGTATGCTGACCACGCTTGGGCTTGGACGGAGCCGGAACCGGGCGTTTGTCATCGAGATAGAAGTCCATAGCGGACTCCAGTGCGTCCTTGGCGTGGTAAAGAGCGTCCTCGATACTTTCGCCGCAGGTGATCGCCTCCGGAATATCAGGGAACGTTACCGTGTAACCGCCTTCAGGCTCTTTGCTGAGTTTGACAGGGAATTTCATCTCGTCTCCTTCGCTACTTCAATCCAAGCTGCTTTTTGATGGCCTCGACCGTCCCGGTCGGAATGTCTTTCTGATGCATGGGGATTATCGATTGCTTTCCGTTCAGGTACACGTGAAAATGAGAGCCTTTGGCCGGGGTGAATGTCGCTCCTTGCTTTGTCAGCCATCGCTTGAACTCGCTGCTCTTCACCTGCCCAGTATACGCAATTTTGCTTATACTGTCGAAGCGGAATGCGCCAACCGGGCAGTGTCTGCGCCGATTCTCCATTGCCGCCCGCGCCCTAGGTTCTGGCCCAGACCCAGGGCTGCTCCCCATTCGGGGCCGGTGGAGTCTATGAAAATGCGGGAACGGGGGGGGGCCTTTGCTCGGTTGCCAGCCGGAGACCACCCCGCCCTGATACA
>PMGP01000188.1 GCA_003156235.1 Acidobacteriaceae bacterium | reverse complement strand
GAAGGGCAAAAGAACGCATGAATCTCTCCATCTGTCTAGTCTAGGGGTTTAGACACGAAAAGGGAGAAATGGTTGCGGGGGAAAGACAGGGAACGGGGAACAGGGAACAGGGAACAGGGAACAGCCGCGTAGTGATGAATCGGCTTGGGTGAAGTACCCAATCTTTGTATCGAGTTATAGGCATTATCCCCCAGGTCCAAAAGTCTGGACCTGGGACACCCAAATTACGCATTGAATATTGTGGGGTCGATCTTCTGTTCCCTGTTCCCTAATCCCTGTTCCCTGCCTTTCAGCCTTTGGCGACGGCGAAGCGCTTGTTGACTTCGTGCCAGTTGATGACGTTCCACCAGGCGGCGAGGTAGTCGGGGCGGCGGTTCTGGTACTTGAGGTAGTAGGCGTGTTCCCAGATGTCATTGAGCAGGATGGGATAGAGGCCCTGGGTAAGAGGCGAGTCCTGGTTGGGCNNTCGCCGAAGTCGGCGGTGATCTGGGCGGCGATGGGGCCGGTGGGCGCGCCGCCGATGCCGTCGGAGCCGACTTTACCCATCAGGGGCCAGAAGATGGAATGGTTGGCGTGGCCTCCACCACTGTTGCGAACCACGGGGCGAATCTCCTCGGGGAGCTGGGCCAGGCCGCGGATGAGGTCGTCAACGGGCTTTGCGGCCAGCTCGGGGTGGTTGGCGAGCGCGGCATTCAGATTGTTGACGTAGGTCTGATGGTGCTTGTCGTGGTGGAGGTGCATGGTCTCGGCGTCGATGAACGGCTCAAGAGCCGCGTAGTCGTATGGAAGCGGGGCAAGTTCGTATGCCATGTTGGGAAATCTCCTTCTTACAGTTCGTACTTAGTGGATGCGCGGGATGGCGGGAGGGTGCGGAAAAGTTGGTGGATTCTCTTCATTTCAGGCAGGAGCGATGCGCAGCCGTGTTGGATACAATATATGCATGACTTCGACACTCACGGATACCGCTCTCGATCAACTTTCCATCAACACACTGCGGCTTCTGGCCGTTGATGCCGTACAAAAGGCGAATAGCGGCCACCCCGGCGCGCCGCTGGGCTGCGCGCCCATGGCCTACCTGCTGTTTCACAAGCTGATGAAGCACAATCCAGCTAACTCCAAATGGGCGGACCGGGATCGCTTCGTGCTGTCGAACGGGCACGCCTCGGCGCTGCTTTACGGGACGCTTTTTCTGGCCGGATACGATGTGACGCTGGAGGACCTGAAGAGCTTTCGGCAATGGGACTCGCGGACGCCAGGCCATCCGGAACGCGGGCACACGGACGGGGTGGAAGTGACGACCGGGCCTCTGGGTCAGGGGATCGCGATGGCGGTGGGCATGGCCATGGCGGAAAAGCACCTTGCCGCGGTGTACAATCGCCCCGGCTTCGAGGTAGTGGACCACCATACGTATGCCATGCTGGGCGACGGCGACCTGATGGAGGGCGTTTCGCACGAGGCTGCATCGCTGGCGGGAACGCTGGGGCTGGGCAAGCTGATTTTTCTTTATGACGACAACCTCATCTCGCTGGACGGACCAACGAGCTTGAGCTATACCGAGGACGCTCTGGAGCGCTTCAAGGCCTACCACTGGCACGTGCAACGGGTGACGGACGGGAATGATCTGGCGGCAATTGAAGCGGCGATAGCAGCGGCCAATGCGGAGACGGGCAGGCCGTCGATCATTGCGGTGCGGACGGTAATCGGCTACGGCAGCCCCAAGGCCGGGACCAACAAGGTGCATGGCGAGCCGCTGGGCGCGGAGGCTGTGGCGGCGACGAAGAAGTTTTTCAATTTTCCAGAAGACCAGAGCTTTGTGGTTCCCGATGCGGCGCTCAAGAATTGGCGCAAGGCTGTGGAGCGCGGCGCGGGTTTTGAGGCTGGGTGGAAGAAGCTGTTTGAGGGCTATCGCGCGGCCAATCCAGAGCTGGCAGCGGAGTTTGAGCGCACACAAAAAGGCGTACTCAAAGCGGGATGGGAGAAGGCGATTCCCAGCTTTCCGGTGGACAAGGCGGTGGCCACACGTAACGCGGGCGGCGTGATTTTGAATGCGATTGCCGGGCAAGTGCCGGAGCTGTTTGGCGGGGCGGCGGACCTGACCTCGTCGACAAAAACGATCTTCAAGCCGGGGGAGAGCTTTCACGTGGATGCGACCTCCCGCAACGTTTACTTTGGGGTGCGCGAGTTTGGAATGTGCGCGGCGGTGAATGGGATTGCGGCGCACGGCGGGCTGATTCCCTTTGGGTCGACCTTTTTTATTTTTTCCGATTATGCGAAGCCGGCGATACGGCTGGCGGCGCTGATGAAGGTTCATGCGCTGTTCATCTTTACTCACGACACGGTTGCGCTGGGCGAGGATGGGCCGACGCACCAACCCGTAGAACAACTGATGAGCTTCCGCGCGGTTCCGGGGCTGACGGACCTCAGGCCGGCGGACGCCAATGAGACAGCGGCGGCGTGGCGGCTGGCTTTGGAGCGCACGGGGCCATGCTTCTTTGCGCTGAGCCGGCAGGATTTGCCGGTGATCGACGCAACGAAGCACGATGTGTATGCCGGAGTGAGCAAGGGCGCTTATGTGTTGCAGGAGGCGGAGAAGCCGCAAGTGGTGCTGATAGGCGCGGGCTCGGAGGTTTGGCCCTGCCTGGATGCGGCGAAGCTGCTCGCCGGCGAGGGAATTCGGGCGAGGGTGGTGAGCTTTCCGAGCTGGAAAATCTTTGAGGAGCAATCGGCGGAGTACAAGGCCAGCGTTCTGCCGGCGGGCGTGCCGAAGTTGGCGGTGGAGGCTGGTTCGACGCTCGGCTGGTGGAAGTATGTTGGCTTGGACGGCGACGTGATCGGGATCGACCGGTTTGGAGCCTCGGCGCCTGGGAAGAAGATTATGGCGGAGCTGGGCTTTAGCGCGGAGAATATTGTTGCGCGGGCTAAGAAGCTGGTGAAGTGAAAAGACAGGGAATAGGGACTAGGGAC
>PMGP01000206.1 GCA_003156235.1 Acidobacteriaceae bacterium | reverse complement strand
TGGTGGATCAGGCAAACCTCCGCAACTTCGGGCGCAGCGTCGTGCTTCACCACGGTTATGTTGATCGTCGAGTAACACGCAAAAAGTGAAGCGTAAAGGCCGATTCTCCCTGAGCGACTGTTCGTCGCACAAGAGAATCGGCCTTTTCCGTCAACATCATTCAAAATGAAGATGTCCCACTCTGGTAGGTTCATCTTCTGAAGCGCAGCGATTCAACAGATTGCTGATTCGTCGCGAATCCCTTGTACTTGTAGCGTACCCAAGAACCGCGTTTCCTGTGTTTTGAACGTTTTGAGCGTCCAGCATTTTCAATAACTTGTTTAGAGTCAATCCATAACGGCAATCCGCCCTCCTCCTCCCGGCACCATAATTAATGACTCAGGACAGAGCATCGTCATTGTATAGATGCTGATCCCGGAGAAACAATTTATATGCTTGATTCGAAGGCAGATCGGTATTTTAGCGAGTCACACATATGGCCGCCGAGACTATGTCTCCGCTCTTGCATAATTGAGGTCAAGACTTTGTCGCGACGGCATTGCCTGGCAGCGCCCCCGGATGCCGCAGATCATGCACGTCCTCGACGCGATGCATCAGCACCGCCGCCAGCAGGAAGAATACGCCGCCCGCCACCACCGCGGAAATCCGATTGTTGTTCAGCAGATGGCCCATGACCCAGCCGAATCCTAATGCTGCCGTGATCTCCGGAATCACGACGAAGGAGTTGAATATACCCATATAAACGCCGGCCTTTCCTTCCGGCAGCGAGCCGGAGAGAATGGCGTAGGGCATGGAGAGTGTGCTGGCCCAGCCAATCCCCACTCCAGTCATGGAGAGCAGCAGCAGCAGCTTACTGTGAATCACAGCCACGGAGAGCAGTCCCAGGCCGCCGCAGACCAGGCACACGGCGTGGGTTGCCTTGCGCCCAAAGCGGCGGGCCAGCGCGGGCAGCAGGAATGAAAATCCGAAGCATACCAGCGAGTACATTCCGAAGCAAATGCCCGCCCACTCCACGCCTGCGGAGTACAGGGGAGAATTCGTGTCTGCTGCGCCGAAGACATTGCGCGCCACCGCGACGGGAAAATAGAGCCACATGCAGAACAACCCCAGCCAGGTGCAGATCTGGACCCAGGCAAGTTGGCGCATGACAGTTGGCATGGCGAGAACGGACGCAAGAATTTCACGCGCACCAGACGACAAACCAGCGCCCGCTGCCTTTTGTTTACGAAATTCCGCCAAGTTGTCCGGCGGATATTCCTTAGTCGTGAAAACGGTCCAAAGCACGGCGCACAGGAACACCGCGGCGCCCATGTAAAAAGAAGCGCGCACGGTAAAGGGAATCGTGCCCGCGGCCCTGGCCTCCGTCAGGTGAAAAACATTAGTCAGCAGGAAAGGAAGCGCCGAGGCAATTACCGTGGCCAGCCCGATGAAGAGGCTCTGCATAGCATAGCCGCGCGTGTTTTGAGATTCCGGCAGCAGATCGGTCACAAAGGCGCGAAAGGGCTGCATGCTGATGTTGATGCTGGCATCGAGAACCCACAGCAGGCCCGCCGCCATCCACAACGCTGAGCTGCGCGGCATGAGAATGAGCGCCATGGAACTGAGAATCGCGCCCGCCAAAAAATATGGCCGCCGCCGGCCCAGGGGACCCCAGGTGCGGTCGCTGGCCNNATTCGTAGATGGCGCTCATGTTGGCCATCTGCAATCCCCAGCCAAACTGGATGCCGAAGAAGCCGAAGTTCATGTTCCAAATCTGCCAAAACGAACGCTGTGGTCGATCCATGAAGGCGATTCTCCTGCTTTCCTGTCGCGATTCTCCTACCGGTCGAAAAGGTCGACCATTGATCGAAGTCTCGCGCTCAAATCGGGGTCCAATGCGCCCGGACGATAGCGCCATTTCCAGTTTCCACTGACCGAGCCGGGAAGATTCATGCGCGCCACGTTGCCCAGTCCCAGCACATCCTGCAACGGGACAATCGCAAGATCGGCAACTGAAGCCAGCACCGCTCGGATCATGACCCAGTTGATTTCCGAATCATCATGGAAGTTGAGATAGAGTCGGGCGAAGTCGTGCTCTTTGCGAACATCGTCTGGAGTGCGCGTGCTGTCGCCTGCGCCTGAACTCGACCACCAGCCTACCGTCGTGTCATTGTCATGGCCGCCGGTGTAAGCGACCAGGTCGCGGCTGTAATTATGCGGGCGAAACGATGGACCCTGCGGATCAGTACCGAAGGCGAATTGTAAAAGGCTCATACCGGGCAGGCCAAACTTATGCCGCAGTTCCTCCACTGGCGGAGTGATCACGCCCAGGTTCTCCGCCACAATTGGCAGCTCGCCGAATGCGCTCTGCAGCGCCGACAGAAATTTCTCTCCCGGCCCTTTGGTCCAGCGACCGTGAATGGCGGTCGTTTCGCCGGCAGGAACCTCCCAGTAAGATTCAAAGCCGCGGAAATGGTCGAGCCGCGCCAAATCGAAAAGCGCGAGCGAGGCGCGGAAGCGCTCGATCCACCACTTGTATCCGCCGGCGGCCAGCACATCCCAGCGATAGATAGGATTCCCCCAAAGCTGTCCGGTGGCGCTGAAATAATCCGGCGGCACGCCGGATACTACGGTCGGGCTGCCCTGATCGTCGAGATAGAACAACTCGGGATGCGCCCAGACCTCCGCGCTGTCGTGCGCAACATAGATGGGGATGTCGCCCATAAAACGGATGCCACGCTGCCGGCAATAGGTTCTGAGATCTTCCCACTGCCGGAAAAATTCAAATTGCCAAAACTTGAAGGCCTGCAGTTCCGGCGCCAGTTTCCACGACCACTCGCTCACCGCACGCTCGTCCCGGTTGCGAATCCCCGCGTCCCACGAGGTCCAGATCGTTCCGTGGTGCGCGTCCTTGCAGACCATGAAGAGCGCATAGTCATCGAGCCAAGAACTGGCGCTTTCGCAAAAAAGGTCGAAGGCCGCGCGATCCGCGGTTGACCCGTCGGCAAAGAAAACCTGCGCCGCCCGGCGCAAAGCCGGCCACTTGAACTCGATCACAGGCCCATAGTCGACAACGTCTTCGGGAAACACCGGCGCCTGAGCCAGGTCTGACGGCTGGAGCAGGCCTTGATCGCGCAGGCGCTCAAGACTGAGCAACATAGGGTTGCCGGCAAAAGCGGAGAAACACTGGTAAGGAGAATCGCCGTATCCGGTGGGATTCAGCGGCAGCACTTGCCACAACTTCTGTCCGGCATCGGAGAGAAAATCGGCGAATTCGTAAGCGCACGGGCCGAGATCGCCGATGCCGAAGCGACCGGGCAGAGAAGTAACGTGCAGCAGCAGACCACTACATCGCGGAACGTTCACGCAGTAACCATAACACGGGCCGGCGGCGTTACGGCAATGCCGCTCCAGGGAACCTCTGATTAAGTCGATGTTTTGAAAGGGCACGACTTTAGTCGTGCCGCAAAGGCAGCAAAATGAACGTGGGCTTTAGCCCCTGAGGGAATGCTGACTCGCAATAAAGACTGAATCAGAGCTTCTCCAGGTAGCGCTCGATGAGGTCAGCGTTCTCGGCTCAAACGGGGCTCATTACCGTTCGTCCAGGTCCAGCCCATAAAGGTTGACGGTGGAGGTATGGGCGCTCACGATGGGCAGGTCGCCGGGCGCCAAGCCGATCAGCCGGTAGTCGGTCGCCGAAATGGGCCTCAGATTGGCGATGGTGGCCACCGGTTCCGCCTGTCCGGCGGGAACAGCAATGCGGTAAATCGGCTTTCCTTTTTCAAGAAAATCTTGAAAATAGAGAAAACGGCCGTCGTGAGACCAGGCTGGATCGCCTACACCGTGGGTGGTGAGAGTGGTCCAGCGCTCTTGCCCCCGGTCAAAGAGCAGCAGCGCCCTCTGGTCCATGCGAATTGCCGCGATGTAACGGCCATCGGGCGAAAGCCGTGGACTGAAAAGCCCGGTTGAGCCGGGAATCTCGGTCACCTTGTGGGTTTGTAAGTTCAGCAGGTAGATGGCCTTGGGCTGGCGGCTATCCATGCGGTTGGGCAGCCGGCCAAAGACGATCGACTGTCCATCGCCCGACCAATCCGGATCGGCTTCGTTGCGATCCTCGTTGAGCAGGGGTGTGGGCTTTCCGCCTTCGGAGTCGATCAGATAGAGCTTCCAGGGCATCCCCGGCTCCTCCGCCATCAGGGCCAGACGCTTATTGTCCGGGGACCACTTCATGGTGAAGATGCGCAGGGGCGGGGTGGTCAATTCGATGCGTTGGCTGCCATCGATCCGGCTGCGCCACAGCGAACCGTCGGATGCATTGAGCCATGCCACCCATTGGCCATCGGTGGAGTATTCGGCCAGGGATGCCACGCTCAGATTCTGCTCCAGAGCGATAAATGCGGAGGATTTAGGCAGCGCGCGCAATAGCTCGATCCGAGCATTGGCTCCAATAAAATAGATGCGATGACTTCCCGGTGACGTGCTGGGCGCCTCATAGTTGAGCGGTCCATTGGTGATTTGCCGGGGCTGACGGCTCCTCAGCAACCAGGGCCGTTCGCGCAGCGCCCAAATTTCGAAGTGCGCGGATTGGCCATTGTGCCGGGACTGGAAAACAAAATCCTCGCCGTCGGGGGTCCAGCTTCCGCAGCACTCCGAGGCCGGCTGGCTCCAGCCGGGCAACAGCGGATGAAGATTGTCGCCCTCGGCCGTCACCTCCCACAGTTCCGTGGTTTGGCGCTTGGGGTCGAGTAGGGTGAAGCGCAAATTTTTGCCATCCGGCGACCAGCGCAGCCAAAAGGCCAGGCCGGGCGTGGTAATGAGCTTATGGGGATCGCTGCCATTGGCGTCCACTATCGTCAATTCATTGCCGTTGGCGATCAGCAGACGGCGGCCATCGGGCATCCAGGTTGCATCGTGGGCCAGAACGTTGGGTACGCGACGGGCATCGCCGCCGAGGGTGGGCACAATCCACAGGGGTTGTTCGGGCTCGGCCTCCAGATGACTGTGAATAAGCAGCTTGGAGCCGTCCGGCGCAAGCGAACCGATCAGCGGAGCGCCAATCTCCGAAGGTAAATGGACGAGGGCGATTTCGCCATTGGCGGCCAGGGCAACAGCCAGTTCCGGGTTGCCGTTGTCCATTTGCGAGAAATAGAGCCGCATGCCGTCGCTCGCCGAACTGGAGAAACTCTCCACTTCCAGATCATCCAGATCGTTGGTCAGCACATGCCCGGAATAGGTGACCTGTTCCACCTGGTAGGGTCTGCGGGTGGGAGGGCGAAGAAACAAAGCAAGCCCCAGCGCCAGGCATACGCAAGCCAGCAATCCCGCAATCCATCGCCAGCGATGGATGCCGCCCTTTCGCAATCCGAAGGCTGCGCCGGGCAAGAGGGATTTGGCGAGTTGCGCCGAGGTTAGCGCATCAACCGTCTTGACCGGGGCGATGAACCGGTAGCCGCGCTTGGCCAGCGTCTCCACAAAACGCGGGTTCTCGGCGCGGTCGCCCAGAGCTTCGCGCAGCTTATTGACGGCGATGCCCAGGCTATGGTCGAAGTCAACGGTGGTGTCGGAGCCCCAAAGCAGTTGCTGCAAGGTTTCGTGAGAGACAACCTCGCCGGGCTCTTCGAGAAGCGCCGCCAGCAGCTTGAAGGGCTGGCTTTGCAGCCGGATGCGCGCGCCGGAACGGCGCAGTTCTCCGTTCTTCAGGTCGGCCTCGAAGATTCCGAACTGTACCCGCCTGGCGCCGTGATTGTGCTCTTGAGTAGACATTGAAGGTCCGGCGAATCCCCACATCGTAGTACACCGAAGAAAGTATAACGGTTCTGTCTTCAGTTGACGGAGAGAAATAACGTCATATTTCCAGGCGAACTTCTCCTTCAACTGATTAGAGAATAAACCATTTAGCGGATGAACCTCAAATGATGGCAAATTGGCGAGGCGTGAATTGACCGCCCCGGCCTCTGGGAGTGTTGTCATATACGGTTACGTGGAGACGCGCTAAGGCTGCTGTGTCCCCAGACCTGAATAGCCAACGCAACTCAACATTGTTTTTGGAGGACTTCGTGACGTACAAGAGAAACACCCTCGTGCGCGACAGCGCAGGCGAGGCAATGATGGTTCGCTTGCTTTGCAAAGAAGCGATCTTCGGAGATTGCTGTGCGATTTAGGCCCTATTTCTTACTGGCTTTTTGGATTTTTTTCGCGCCTGCCGCATCCTGGGCGCAGGCTCCGCGCATTGACAAGATCGACCCGCCGGGGTGGTGGGCCGGTCTTCCCGACCCCATGCTGTTGGCGCATGGCGAGGGCCTGAACGGCGCGCGCTTCACGCTGAGCGGCGACGGTGTAACCCTCGACCGCACCCAAACCTCGGAGAACGGCCATTGGGCTTTCTTGTGGCTGAAGACCGCCGGCGCCGCGCCGCAAACCCTATGGGTGACGGCCACCAACGATATGGGAACGGTGCGCCACGCCTTTCCGCTGGCCGAGCGCTCACGCGATCCAAACGCGCATCAGGGCTTCTCTTCCGCCGACGTGCTTTACCTTGTCATGACCGACCGTTTCGCCGAGGGTAATCCTGCCAAGGACCATCCCGGCAACGATCGCGCTGCCGCGAAGGGCTGGCATGGCGGAGACCTTGCCGGCATCGAGCAGCATTTGGATTATCTGCGCGAGCTTGGCGTGACCGCGCTGTGGACCACGCCGGTGGCCTCCAATGGAGCCATGCCCGAGGCCTATCATGGCTACGCGGCAACAGACTTGTATGCCGTGGACGCGCACTTCGGCGCCATCGAGGATTACCGCCATCTCTCCGACGCGCTGCACGCCAAAGGCATGAAGCTGGTGATCGACCTGGTCCCCAATCATATCGGCGTTCAGCATCCGTGGGTGCTGGATCCGCCCGCGCCAGAGTGGTTTCATGGCACACTCGCAAAGCATCGCATCGTACAGTTCAACTTTTATGATCTAGTGGACCCGCATGCGCCCCGCCAGGCATGGAGCACCATCACCGACGGCTGGTTCACCAATGAGATGCCCGACCTGAACCAGGAGAATCCGCTGGTCTCGCGCTACCTGATCCAGAACGCATTGTGGTGGGTGGAGACGGCCAACCTCGACGGCATCCGACTGGATACATTTCCCTACGTGGGCCGCGCCTTCTGGCGGGATTTTCATGCCACGCTGCACAGCGTATACCCGCGCCTGACCACCGTGGGCGAAGTCTACAATGGCGATCCCGAAGTTACCTCATTCTTCGCCGGAGGAGTCGCGCATCGCGGCATCGACACGGGGCTCGACACGCCCTTCGATTTTCCGGTGTTCTTCACCCTGCGCGATGTTCTGGCTCATGGCAAACCCATGACGAAGTTAGCCGAAGTCCTGCGCCAGGACGCGCTCTATCCGCATCCCGAGCAGTTGGTTCCATTCATCGGCAACCACGATACGACGCGCTTCATGACCGAAGCCGGCGGTTCCGCCGCAAAGCTCAAGCTGGCGATGGGCCTGCTCGTTACCTTGCGCGGAATGCCGCAGCTTTATTCCGGAGATGAGATCGGGATGCAGGGCGGCGCGGATCCGGATAATCGCCACGATTTCCCCGGCGGCTTTCCTGGGGACGCGCGCAACGCCTTCACCAAGGCAGGCCGCACTGCCGCGGAAGAGGAAGTCTTTGCCTGGACCTCCGGCCTGCTCAAGTTGCGTTCAACGCATCCGGCACTGCAAACAGGAATTGAGCAGAACCTCTTCGCCGATGAGGATGTCTTCGCGTTTGTCCGCTCGCCGGACCAGGCCGGCTGCGCGCCGGATCACTCCAGCGGCCGGTTGCTGATCGTGGTGAACAAGGCTGATCGGAGCAAAGTTGTGGACCTGCCGGTGGAAGAGACGGCGCTGGCCGGGTGCGCGGAGTTTCAGGCCGCGGCGCCTGCTACGGGAATTGCCCCGGTAGTAAGAGGAGGAAAGCTGCATATCGAAGAGCCGGCGGCGTCGATGACGGTCTTCGACGTGCATTGAACCGCCGCCCGTTTCAGCAATGGGGCGAAGTCTCCGAGGAGATTTTTCATATCAGTCGTCCACCGGCTTTGCCGACCTGATGGAGATGAAACGAGTAGCGGCAATCCGCCAACCTGCTAACTCGCTCGCTCCGCGTAGCGGAGGCTAACTTGCTGCACTTGTTCAAAAAACTGGGGCTCACCCAAAACGCTGTGTGCACCAGAGGGGATTTTCGAGGATGCGCGCAGGTCAGAGGTTGATTCGCAGCAAAGTTGTGCCGCTAATGTGGGCGCTTGCGGCGCTGCTAGTCGGGTACTGCGGCTGTGACCTGGTAAAACTGAGAGTGGCGGGATGTTATTCACCTCAGAACGCTGGAGTCGATTTTGTAACTGTCAAAGCACCCAAGAGCCACAAGGATCAACAGGGTTCGAGCCGTATGCTGTAAACAATTCAATCTAGAGCGGGGTTAGAGTTGCTATGTCCCGCTTTGAAAGGGCACGGCTTCAGCCCTGCCGCTGGAAGTAGGCCAGAATATGGGCTTTAGCCCCTGAGGGATATATCTTTCTTGGTTCCGCTCTAACCACCCGTTGCGCTTCGTTGTTGAATCCGCCATATTTATAGAATTCCTTGGATGCATCTGGAAGTGGTCTTGGTAGCGCTACCGGGAATCGAACCCGGGTTTTAAGATTGAGAATCTCACGTCCTAACCCCTGGACGATAGCGCCACTTGAGTTGCGGGAGCGGCCGTCACCGGCCACTTGATTAGTCTAACAAGAATCCGGGCGGCTGCCAAAAGCATCGCAGGCCCAAGTCGCCGGGCTCAAATTCCCAGCTTGCGGACTTCGTCGTTATAGTACTTGCGGTAGAGGATCTCCCACTCCTGCGAGCCTTCCAGAATGACCTTGCGCTGCGAGGCGATCTTGGTCCGGGCGGCGGTATCGATTCCGGCCTCCTGGGTGAGCAGGGCGGTGAGCGCCTTGCGGGCCTCCTGGCGGATGGTGTTGCGGTCCTCCATGAAGCCGACCTCGTCGATCTCGGCCAAGGTGTCGGCCACGGTGTGGGCCAGCTTGTTGAGCTTGTCGGGGCTGATCCTCATAGCACCGCCTTGTACTTTTTGGTCAGCTCGGTCTTCACCTTCTTGAACATCTCGGCGTATTGCGCGCCGGATTTGCGCATTTCCTCGGAGTAGGCCTCCAGAATCACGCGCACCTCTTCGTTGATGCGGTCTTCCAGAGACAATTCCTCCACCATGGCCGCGTTGACGCGCGCCTCGGTGGCCTTCAAGTCACTGGTGGCAATCATCTTGGCGTCGATGAGGTGTTTGACGGTCCGGCGGGCAAGATACCCGATATAATCGCGCGAAAAGATCATGGGCTAAGATTCAGGATACCGCATCAGACGGCTTGCTGTACACCGCAGGCCGGTGCGCGCAATTTTTCGTGTTCAGGCACTCGCTGGCTAAACGCAGCCGCTCGACAGGACGGCCTGCGACTAGATGCTCTGCCACAATCTCCGCAGCGTCCCCGGGCTGAACGTTACCGTACCATACCGCGTCAGGGTAAACCACCACCATTGGCCCGTGCTCACATTGGTCCAGGCAGCCGGATTTGTTGATGCGCACGCGCGAGCCGAGGCCTGCCGCATTGGCCCGTTTCTTCAGTTCGGCGTGCAGGGCGCTGGTTCCATCGCGGGTGCAAGAGGGACGCGGCGCACCCTCGGGCCGTGAGTTGCAGCAGACAAAGACGTGGCGCTCGAATGCGGGCAAGCTGAGTTCCTCCTTGATCGATACCATTCCATTCTAAACGGCGCTCTACTATTCCCTATTCCCTGTTCCCTGTTCCCTGCTTCTATGAAGTTTCCACAAGCGCACCCCGCCAACCCGTCCGCGTCTGCGAAAATAGAGCGAGACTATGAATATCGACAACCTCCTCCCGCTGAAAGNNCCCGGTTACGTCACCGAGGACATCCCCTCCGTTGTTTGGGAGGGTGCTGGCAACCCCGACGCATGGAAAGATTTTGTGGAGATGGCCAAGCACGCCGGCGCTCCCTTTGTCACCTTCAGCGAGATGACGCTGGAGCGCGAGGAGCTGGACGCGCTGATCGAGGAAGCCGGGGAGATGAACTTCCCCGACGAAGAGTCCACCGAACTGGTGGAAGCTCAATGGCTGCGCAAGTACTCCGGCAACCTCGGCTACATCCAGCTGGGCTTTGTCTATCAGGGAGTGGCCTTTCTGCACGAGACCACTACCGAGTGGTATGAGCGCTTTCAGGCGCTGCTGGAAGACATTGAGACCTTCCAGGAGATCGTCATCGGCAATCACGAGCACGACGACGAGGACGAGTAAGCGCAGTGGGCGCTGAAGGCAACGGGGCAATTCAGCAGTCTGGCGCCGCGCAAGCCCGGTCGCCCGTTTCGCGGCAGGGGGAAGAGCGGAAGCTCCTTCGCCAGCGCTGGAGCTTCGCGGAGCCGCATCCTGCCGAGGCCGCCGAGCTGGCCAAAGCCGCCCGCCTGCCGCAGGTGCTGGCCGAGTTGCTGGTGGCTCGCGGCGTTGTCGAGCCAGCCGAAGCCTTCGCCTTTCTCAACCCTGAAGTCGCACATCTTCACGATCCGCTGCTGATGATGGGCATGAACGCTGCCGTCGAGCGTCTAGAACGGGCCATCGCCCAGCNNTGGACGGCACCACCGCCGTCGTGCTGCTCAAGACGGCCATCGAGATGCTCGGCGGAATCGCGCGCTTCCATGTGCCTCACCGGCTGCGCGAGGGCTACGGCCTGCAATCGAGCGTGCTGGAAGAGGCTTATGCTGAGGGCGCGCGGCTGGTGATCACCGTGGATACCGGCATGAGAGCCTTCGCCGAGGCTGAAACAGCGCGACGGCTCGGGCTGGACCTGATCATCACCGACCATCATCTGCTGGCTACCGGGGTCCCCACGGACAGGTCTTCGTCCGTGGGGTGGCAGGCCGGAGACGCTGTTCCGTACGCGCTGGCCATTCTCAACCCCAACCAGCCCGCCTGCACTTATCCGGAAAAATTTCTCTGCGGCGCGGCCATCGCGCTGAAGCTGGCGCAGGCGATTCTGGAGCGCCGTAACCTGGCCCGCACACGCGAGAAAACCTTGCCCAGTTTTTTGAAGATGGCGGCCATCGCCACCATCGCCGATGCCGTGCCGTTGAAGGGCGAGAATCGGGTTATCGCGGCTTTGGGTTTGCGCGAACTGCGCCGCCCGGCCGGAGCAGGCCTGCGCGCCCTTTTTGCCGCTGCGGCTCTCGATCCGGCCGCCAGGGCGATCACCGGCTACGACGTGGCCTTCCGCCTGGCCCCGCGCATCAACGCCGCCGGACGCATGGACGTGGCCTCCGATGTCGTCGAGCTGTTCACCAC
>PMGP01000339.1 GCA_003156235.1 Acidobacteriaceae bacterium | reverse complement strand
CGTAAGATGTTCATGCATCCACCCTTGATCCGCGGCATTCGGAAGCTGCCACGCTCTCTACTGAATCACCAGGCACGGCGAATGTCTTGAAGTTAGCCATGATTTTTTCTGAAGATTTATGAAGGCTCGTAATGTTATTGAATACGAACGAGTTGCTTCGATTCGATGAATACGGCCTGGACCTCCTGAAGCGGGTCTTGACGCACCAGGATGCGCCGATTACGCTCACGCCGAAGGCCTTCGACGTTCTCGCTTTCCTGGTTTTGAACCCTGGACGGGTGGTGACCAAGGAAGAACTTCTTGATGCGGTTTGGTCCGGCTCATTTGTGGAAGAAGGCAACTTGCCCAAGCACATCTCCCTCCTGCGCCGCGCGCTGGGGGAGAAATCCGATCTGATAGTGACCGTTCCTGGCCGCGGCTATCAGTTCACGGCCCAGGTATTCCGCAGTGCGGCCGGGACGGGAATTGCCCTCGATGACACTCCCGAGCAGCTTCCCGGAGACATCTATGTGCAGCGTGTGCGGGAGCGCACCGAAGTGGTCTATGAGGACGTGCCGTCAGGCCAACTTGCGTCGCATGAGACCGCATTGTTGAGCGCGGGAACAACATCACGCCAGAGGAGAGTCTGGCGGTGGGTTGGGGTATCGGCACTGGGCGGCGCTCTGCTGGCGCTGGCCGCGACGTATGGATGGAGGCATTTTCCCCATTCGGCGCCGCTCAGCGATGTGGTGCTCGCCGACTTTACCAACGAAACCGGCGATGCTGCTCTGGACCATACTCTCAACCAGGCGCTGGAGATTGATCTGGAGCAATCACCCTTTCTGAATCTGCTCCCCAGGCAGAAGGTCAAGGAGACACTGCTCCAGATGCAGCGAAAAGGGGATGAGGCGCTGACGCCGGAGCTGGCGCACGAGGTCTGCGAACGCAACAACGCCCAGGCCGTGCTGCACGGCACACTCGCCAGCCTAGGCAGCAAGTATCTGCTGACCCTGGCCGCCGAAAGTTGCGTGAGCGACAAACGCATCGCCGGTTACAAAGCCGAGGTTAACTCGAAAGAGGATTTATTACGCGCGCTGGATACTGTAGCTGGCCATGTGCGCAGGCAACTGGGCGAGTCGGCCGCGTCGCTGGATAAATTCCAGACGCCCATCGAGCAGGCCACCACCTCCTCGCTGGAGGCGCTGCGGGATTACTCGCTGGCCCGCGACCGCTACGATTACGGCGACTGGAAATCCACCGAGGAACTGCTCAAAGAGGCCATTGCGCTCGATCCAAATTTCGCCAGCGCATACAACGGGCTGGCGATTACCTATTATGCCCAGTACAAAATGAACCAGGCTGCGGAATTTCACCAAAAGGCCTTCGATCTGCGCGCTCGCACCTCCGAGCATGAACGGCTGTTGATCGAGATCGGCTACCATACCGCCGGCGACTACGACTACGAAGAAGCAATTCGCAGCTTACAGATCTACAATCGCATCTACCCCAACGATGCGCGAAGTTGGGGCCGTCTCTGCAATCTCTATACACAGTTAGGGGAGTATGACCAGGCGATTGCGGGAGGCGAGCAAGGTTTCCGCATCGATCCTCATTCCAGCTATGTTGCCGTGGTGCTGGCGCGAGCCTACAAGCGCGCGGGCCGTTTTGCCGATGCCAAGAGAATGGCAAATGCCAGTGTCGCCGAAGGCACGGATGGCTGGGGCATCCATAGCATTCTCTTTCAGATCGCCTATGCCGAGCACGATGCAGCCCGGATCAAGTCGGAAGGCGAGTGGGGACTGAGCCATCAGCAAACAGACCTTTCACTCGATGACCTTGGCTTTGCCGCGGCCACCAGCGGCAAACTGCGCGAAGCGTCCGACGACTTCTCCCGCGCCCGGGCCGATGCTCTGCGCAGTGGCGACACGGATTTTGCCGACCGGATGCTGATCCATTACGTCAGCGTCCTGATCGACTTTGACGAACCAGGCAAAGCCGCGGAGACGTTGAAGCTCAGGAAGAGCGATGGGGGAGATCCGGGAGAACTGGCCGTGCTGCAGGCGGCGGCCGGCGACCTGGCCTCCGCGCGGCGCTTTGCGGCCAGCGAGGACTCGAAGGACGAGAAGAGCACGGAAATCCTCTACAAGGATCTGCCCCAACTGCGCGCCTGGTTGGCGCTTGCCGGCCACAACCCAGCCGAGGCTATGCAGTTGCTTGAGGCGGCGCGCCCCTACCAAATGGACAGCTTCGACGTTCCCTATCTGCGCGCACGAGCCGAGGCCGCGGCCGGAAAGTTGGATGCAGCCTCTGCGGACTATCGGCTGATTCTCGCCAACCAGGGCGTCGATCCAATCTCGCCCTTCTATCCGCTGGCGCATCTCGGCCTGGCGCGCGTGCTCGCGCTCCAGAACAACAACTCCGCCAGCCGAGGCGAGTATGAAAAGTTCTTCGATGCATGGAAGGATGCGGACATGGATCTGCCCGTTCTGATGCAAGCCCGTGTCGAATACGCCCGCCTGAAGTGATGCTGCGAATGCCTGCGTTGGTCTGTGAGAAACCGATAGATCGGCGTCAGTACCAACGTTTCGTTTCGCCCATCAGCCCTCCAGCCCGCACACATTCGGCCCCTGAAAATGTTGCGCGCATCAAAAACTATTCTCATGCTACTAAATCGGCAGTGCGGTCGCAATCCCTGGCCTTCCGGCCAAATAGGATTCCCTTTCCCTACGCAGTGGTGCAGTTTCCGAATCGGCGACTAGCCGGCCGCAACCGTGAATAATTGATGAAGTAGCATTCCGTTAGACTATTCACAGGGGACTGTTCACAATGGCGTCTTGGAAGATCAGCTTGATGAAATCGATTCTTTCCTCCGCGTTGCTCGTATTATCCGTGTCCGCAATGGCACAGCAGACGAGTAGAGTTTCCGACTGTTCAACATTGAAATACAAGCGGCATAGAAGCGCGTGGTTATGCGGCAAAGCGATTGTCTGTTCGGGAGACATTTGTGGTCGTCCTTCCACTTACGATTTTGATGACGTTTTCTATGTCTTATTACGTGACAATCAAGGAAATGTACTGGAAACTAAATCCCTTTCCTACGAAAAGCCAAACTTCTGTTTTGATGGGCGCGGGAACGGTGATTATCAGCTCGCTTTCGTGCTGTACACGAAAGGCGTTCCCGAAGCTGCGCGGGTTTTCCCGACGAGATACAAGCACAACACCGAAAAACCGAACGACGTAATCTACATGATTGAGGCGATGTGTCCGAAAGTGCAGCAATAAAAAAGTACGAGAAATGTTGTTTTGGAATGTATTTCGCGTCTTAGACTTGGTTCCGAGCGAATGATCGGCTAAACGGGGACTACATCATTACCTGTCCCCACATTCGATAGGCTTAGTGCACCCCGCACGCTCTATCCTAATCAGTCTGGTCATCAAGCCTGCTGCGGTGTCTCAGCCAGGCCGGACTGCGTTATTGCCCTGCTGAAGGGCGAAGTCACACAACGCCTGGTCGAAGGTGACAAGGCGGGAGTGTGTGGCCTGCGCGAAGGCCAGAAGCCAGCAATCGCCGACCCACTTTGAGGCGGCCTTGGAAGCAAAAGCTTCGGTGACCTGTCGAAAGCTGGATTCTATTTGCCGGGGGTCGGGACAAAACTCCACGCGCGGGTCCTGGAGCCAGCGGTCATAGACAGCCCATGCCTCTTTTAGTGTGTAGACTTGTTCGCCCATGACCGAGGTGTTGGTGAGCAGGCGCAAGAGGCCGATTTGCGTGTAACGGGAGAAGTGCAGGCGCGCATCGCCGGGGAGGGCGTTCCACCAATTCCAGGCATCGCGGTTGTGCGAGTGACCGGCGACGGAAAGCGCGAGCCAGACGTTGAGGTCAGGAAAAAACAAGGTCATGTGGATTCTCGTCCACCGGGAAACGGGGGCCCAGCTTACCTTTTCTACGAATCAGCGGGCCGGTGACTGGACGGCCAGCTTTGGGGGCCGAGTTTCCCGTGTCGGCGTAGGTCTCTTCCAGCGCACGCACGACGAGAGTGCGGATGGAAGCACCGGAGGCCCGGGAGCGCTGCTTCAGCCGCTCGTGCAGCGTCTGTGGTAACTCGATTGTGGTTCGGGCCGGCATGAGTTGATTATGCCATAAGTTGAGCGGTGATTGCCCTTCCATTCGGTGCAGTGGCTCTGGAAGTCTTCGCTGCCTTGAAACGGTCGTTCCCACCCTGCGCCCCCGCACGCGCTATCCTAATCTGTCTGGCTGTCAAAGCCCGTTGAGGAGTCCTATGCCCGATAACCCATTAATTCTTGCGGCGCAAGCCGCGTCTGCCGCACCGCAGGTGNNCGCGACGGCACCGGAACCATCCAGGGCGTGGCGCACGTAAAAAGCGTCTCCCCGGAAGTCTTCGAAGCGCTCAAAGGCCTCACCCAGGAATCCAGCGTCATCGTCACCGGCAAAGTCCGCGCCGACAAGCGCGCGCCGGGAGGATATGAGCTCGACGTGGAAGGCCTCCAGGTTATCCAGAGAGTCCCCGAGTCCGACCCTTACCCCATCACCCCCAAGGAGCACGGCGTCGATTTCCTCATGGAGCATCGCCATCTCTGGGTCCGCTCGCCGCGCCAAGCCTCCATCCTCCGCATTCGCGCCGAAATCATGCGCGCGGCTGCGGAATATTTTGATACCAACGGCTTCATTCGCACCGACCCGCCCATCCTCACCCCCGCGGCCTGCGAAGGTACGTCAACACTCTTTCCGGTGGACTACTTCGGCGACCCGGCCTACCTCACCCAATCCGGCCAGCTTTACATCGAGTCAACAGCACTGGCGTTGGGCAAGGTCTACAGCTTCGGCCCCACCTTCCGCGCGGAAAAATCCAAAACCCGCCGTCACCTCACCGAGTTCTGGATGATCGAGCCCGAGGTCGCCTTCATGGACCTTGACGGCCTCCTGGAACTCGCCGAAAACTTTCTCTCTCACATCGTCCAATCCGTCCTCAAAAACCGCGCCCCCGAGTTAGCCGTCATTGGCCGCGACCCCGCCAAGCTCGAAGCCATCTGCCCGCCCTTCCCGCGCCTGCGCTACGACGAAGCCTGCGCGATGCTCAACCAGGCCCATAAGGACGGCCACCTCGAAGCGGCTTTTGAATATGGGAACGACTTCGGCTCCCCCGACGAAACCTGGCTTAGCTCGCAATACGACAAGCCCGTCATGGTTAACCGCTATCCCGCCGATGTAAAAGCCTTCTACATGGAGCCCGATCCAAAAGACTCGCGCTACGCCCTTTGCGTCGATGTCCTGGCCCCCGAAGGCTACGGCGAAATCATCGGCGGCTCGCAGCGCGTCTCCAGCTTCGAGCTGCTCAACGCCCGCATCGATCAACACAAGCTGCCCAAGGAAGCCTTCCAGTGGTACCTCGANNGGCTTCGGCATGGGCATCGAGCGCGCCGTAGCCTGGATCTGCGGCCTCGACCACGTCCGCGAAACCATCCCCTTCGCCCGCACGCTTCATCGCATCTACCCATGAGGAGCTGGAGTCGTTGGCTCTTTTGAGATTCGTCATCCTGATCGGCGTTTGGCGCGTACTATGCGCCAAACGCAGTCGAAGGACCTGCATTTGTTTTTGGCGCTTAGTACTACAGTTGTATTTGTTTCAGATCACCGCTTTCCGGGCCTAAAGGCCGTTAGATTTTGGCCTTTTTTCAGGGGGCTGAAGTCCCCTGCTCCCTCCGGAAAAACTATCTACTACTGTAGTACTAGAAGGGGCACGATTTTAACTGCGCCGCAAGGTCGCATTACTCTGACTAAACTCGAATCTTCCCCCCGCTCCTCGAATCAAAGAAGGAGCCACTCATCTTTTCTCACGGAGTACTTCCCATGACCCTATCCGCTGTTGAAGTCAACCAATTGAAGCAAGCTCCCGCCGTCGAAGGCGTATTGCCGGTCGTGCTCGCTCGCTGGAGTTCGCGCTCCTTTGCCGACCGCGACATTAGCCCCGCCGACCTTAGGAAAGTCTTTGAAGCCGCCCGCTGGGCTGCCTCGGCCTACAACGAGCAGCCCTGGCGTTTCCTCGTTGGCACACGTAACTCATCAACGCACAAGAAAATATTCTCTACACTGATCGGCTTCAACCAGGGCTGGGCCGCAGCCGCGCCGGTTCTGATTCTGGGCGTGGCCAGCAGCAAATTCAGCCATAACGGCTCCCCCAACGCCTACGCGCTCTATGATTTGGGCGCCGCATCCGCGGAACTCTGCCTGCAAGCCGCTTCGCTTGGCCTGACCACCCACTCCATGGCCGGTTACGATCAGGATGCAGCGCGTCAGGTCTTTGAAATTCCAGACAGCTTCGTCCTCGGCGCAGTGATTGCTCTCGGCTATCAAGGCGAGCCTGCCGCCTTGGCCCACCAGGAACTGATTACTATGGAAACCACTCCCCGCACACGCAAGCCATTGAACGAGTTTGTCTTATCGGCCTGGGGAGAGCCGGCAAACCTCGCCTGATGCGCGCGTACCCTCCGCCTCCCCTGCCGTTCGCGCTACAGTAGAGGCGGGGAGTCGCCTGTGCCTAAACCGCGCCCAACCCGCAGCAAGCCCGTCCGCCGTCTCAGCCACCAGCACGCCCCACGGCGGCGGCGGCTGGGTTGGCGCAGCCGTCTGATTCTGGCCGTTCTCTTGTTGATTTTTGGCCTGTTGGGCTGGGGAATCATCGCGCGGATGCTGGCCCCCGCTTCCAACACCTCGCTCACCCGCTTTGACGCCATCATCGTGCTGGGCACCTCCGCCGACCGCGACGGCAACCCCACGCCGGAGATGCTGGCCCGCGTCACCGAGGGCGTGCATGAGTACGAGCGCGGCGTGGCGCCCCGGATAATTCTCTCCGGATCGGCCGCGCACAATCGATTCACAGAGGCTCGGGTGATGGCCGCCACCGCCCACGCGCAGGGCATTCCCGACTCGGCCATCTTTGAGGAGCCGCGGGCCTTGGACACGATTCAGAATGCCTGCTACTCCGAGCGAATCATGAAAGCGCACGGCTGGCGTTCGGCTGAGGTGGTTTCCAGCGCCTATCATCTGCCCCGCGCCGGCATCATCTTCAGCGAACTGCCCATGGAGTGGCGCACTCACGCCGCTCCGCCGCTGGAACCGGAATCCGCTCCGGAATCCGCTCCGGGCTCCATGGCTTACCCCTGGGCCGCGGCCTCCCTGGAAACCGTAAAAACCGTGCGCTACCTGATCTGGGCGCGTTGGAGAGAGAGCTGCCAGCCGTAACCCGAAAATAGTCTCCTGGTGCCGTTGTCCCCCGCTGGTATCGTCCTGTAAGCTGTGTAGGATGCGTATTTCAGTGAAATTGTCCTTTACTCTTGCCCTTGCAGCCCTGCTGGCTTTGTCTACCGGAACCCGCGCCCAGGCGCAAAGCACCGCCGCTCCGACAGCCGGCAATGGCACCTATATTGCCAGCGACCCGCTCTCCGGCGTGCGCTACGACAACCGTTACGATCTATCCCTGGGCATGGCCTACGACCACATGAAGGCCGGCGCCAACGTGCTTCAGGGAGCCAATCTCGGCGGACTCGATCTCTCCGGCTCCTATTGGTTCAGCAAGCATTGGGCCGTGGAAGGCTCGGGGCGCGGCTACCTGGGCAGCAGCGGCGCCGGCACCGCTAGCCCCTCGGTTGTCCACGGGCCGTTCGTCAGCCAGTACTTGTTTGTAGCCGGCCCCGAATGGCTGGGACCGCACAACAAGCACGGCGCGCTGATTGCCCACGCCTTGTTTGGCGGCTCCTACTTTGATGCGCATCTGGGCAACGTTCCGCCGGCAACCGAGAATTTCTATTACAACCAGGTTGCTCCGGCGGCCATCATCGGCGGCCACATGGACCTGAACCGTTCGGCCCACTGGGTCTTCCGCATCACGCCTGACGCTGTCATGACGCACTACTCCATGCCTTCCACTCCCGCGTACTCCCAGTACGACGTCAACTTCGCCATCTCGGTGGGCGTCGAGTACAAGCTCAATAAAAAGCGGTAAAATGACCGCCTCGCCCAAACGGCAATCTTCCCAAAACAGGAGACTCTGCGACGCTGATCCGGCGGCGGGGCTCCTGTTTTCCTTTTGGGGCAGCGGGGGTTACGCTGGCTGTGGTATTCTCCTCCCGCGGCAGGGCCTGTAGAATCGGTCTCCCCGGAGGGTATGCTGGACTGGAGGTCTGCGCTTTCTGTTCCGGGCGATGGATCGCCAGGCGGGATTTCGGGCGTAGGCAAGGTTGAAAAGCTATGAGAGACACACTTGGAGTTTTGCTTGCCGGCGGAGCGGGAGAGCGGCTCTTTCCCCTCACGCGCGATCGCGCCAAGCCTGCCGTCCCCTTTGGCGGGCACTACCGCATCATCGANNCGGCCTGCGCAAGGTCTTCATCCTCACGCAGTACAAGGCGCTCTCGCTCAACCGGCACATCCGCGAAGGCTGGACCGGCATTGTGGCCCAGGAGCTGGGTGAGTTCTTCGAGCTGCTTCCGCCCATGCAGCGCACCGGCGCAAACTGGTACATGGGCACCGCCGACGCGGTTTACCAAAATATCTACTCCATCGGCAGCGAACAGCCCAAGCACATGATCATCCTCTCCGGCGACCACATCTACAAGATGAACTACAGCCGCATGCTGGCCTACCACAAGGAAACCGGCGCGGATGTTACGCTGGCCGCGCTGCCCATTCCGCCCGAAGATGTTTCGCGTTTCGGGGTGGTCGAAGTCGGACAGAAAGGCGAGGTACTCGGCTTCCAGGAGAAGCCCGCTTCCACCAGCTTCCGCTCGCCCTTCAATCCCGAAGCTGTGGATGCCTCCATGGGCATTTACATCTTTAACACCGAGACGCTGCTGAAGGCGCTGATCGCCGACGCCGAGGATCCGGACTCCAGGCATGACTTTGGCCACGACATTCTGCCCAAGATGCTGGGCAAGAAGAAGATGATGGCCTACAGCTTCGTCGACGAAAACAAGCAGCAAGCGCTCTATTGGCGCGACGTGGGCACGC
The DNA here is from genome assembly GCA_003156235.1 of Acidobacteriaceae bacterium. Taxonomy (GTDB): domain Bacteria; phylum Acidobacteriota; class Terriglobia; order Terriglobales; family Acidobacteriaceae; genus Telmatobacter. Next base: position 859 of record PMGP01000339.1, on the reverse strand, counting down.
TCGACGCTTACTACGACGCCAACATGGACCTCTGCGCGGTTTCTCCGGTCTTCAACCTCTACGACAAGAACTGGCCCATCCGCACCCGTGTGCGCCAGTATCCGCCGGCCAAATTCGTCTTTGCCGAGCCGGGCCGCTCCGGCATGGCCGTCGACTCGGTGATCACCGCCGGCGTCATCATCTCCGGCGCCACGGTGTCGAACTGCGTGGTCTCGCAGGATGTGCGCATCAATTCCTACTCCGCCGTGGACGCCAGCATCGTCTTCTCGCATGTGAACATCGGGCGGCATTGCCGCATTCGGAGAGCCATCATCGACCGCCATGTCCACATACCCGAGGGCACGGTCATCGGCTACGACCCCGTAGAGGACAAGCGCCGCTACTTTGTCACCCCATCCGGGCTGACCATTGTCACACGCGACGCCTCGCTCTTCGAGAACCCCGTCGATCCCGACTTCCAGCAGCGGTATTGATGCCTGTTCACCGTCACTGAATTTCGGTTGCCCCACGGGGAAAACGCATCTTATTTTCCCAGCAATATACAGCAGGTAATCATTGTCCCACCCGTCATTCCGGCGATTTGCAGGGGCGATTGGATCCATTTTCAGAGCCTGGATTCTGCGAATTTCCGGCCTTTTTACCGGCATTTTCGGCCATTTTTCGGTCGAAAATATGCCCTTTTCGGGCGAAATCCGCACTTTCCCGGAAGTCCCTTTCTTACATTGCGGTACTTTGTGTGCGTTTTCGCGCACATCGAAGATTTTTCCTGAAAGTGCGTTCTACTCAGCAACGACGCGGGGATTCTTCACTTTGAGGGCATTGTTTTCTTTTCCGAAGGCGAATTAATCTGCAAGGTTTT
>PMGP01000293.1:3034-3331 GCA_003156235.1 Acidobacteriaceae bacterium | reverse complement strand
ACGGGTTTGAAGCCCGCGCCCAGCACCGGCCAAGAATGGCTTCCAGGCCGATTTTACCAAAGAAGCTCAAGTGGGGACGGCCTCATGCCGGGAGGAAGCCTCCAGCTTCGCCAGCCTCTCGTCGAGCTTGCCAAGAGAGGCTTCCAGTTGTCCGGGAGGGGCCTGGCTGCAAAAAACCGGGTTGTTGACCCACCAATCCATGCCCATCTCCTTGGCCTTGTCCACCGAACAGATCACCAGGCGGATCTGAATGGAGAGCAACTCAATGTCCACCAGCTTGATCTTGATGTCGCCGGC
>PMGP01000293.1:1829-2936 GCA_003156235.1 Acidobacteriaceae bacterium | reverse complement strand
AGCGCCTGGCGCTCCAGCAATTCGTGCAGGAGCTTGATGACCGTGAGGACGAGTTGTCCGAGTCCGTTTCTCACCTTCTCCGGGTCCAGTTCCAGGCGGGCGCGGCACGGGGTTCCGCTTTGCGCCCGCGGCTGGATTGTGTCATTCTGCCGCATCACCAGGGCAAAGTCCGAGATCGTTTCAGTCTCGACCAGCGTTGTTCCGAGCGAATCCATTGGTGTTCCCCTTTCCGATATCGACTACCTGACCCTCTGCTTACCCGTTCAACAGGCTCCCTCGCGCGGTCTCGATGGAAGTCAAGACCAGATTCAGGCCCAGGTACACAAGGTCCACGCCGGCCAGCGAGATGGTCACTTCGCCGGCCACCACGACCCCCTTGTTCAGCACACGATCGAGAACCTCGCAGATCGAAACGCCTTGCAGACTTTCCTCAAGCTCGCTTAGATCGGTTGTATACGTGTTTCCGCCGGCAATGATCTCAGGACTCTGCATAGACAGCAACCTCCTGTTGGGCGGGCTGATAGAGGATCCGCCCCAGACTTTCCAACTGTTCCAGCCCGCCGATCCCCGGCTGGCGGTAGACCTGAACCTGCTGTTTGCCGGGAAACGCCTTGCGATACTCCCCGGCCACCTCCGATTCCCGTAGGCGCAGGCCCTCGCAAAGCTGGCAATCGCACGGCGGCGTCAACAGATTCAGAAACATCAACGGGACGGCAATGCCCATCCGGTCGCAGGCCACCACCAGATCCCTGGTCTCCTCCAGCGCCATCCGGGTGGGAATGCCGACGGCATAGAGCGCCGAGGCGGCAGGATTGCGGAGCAGCTCGCGCAGCTTCTTCAGATTGCGCGAGATTCCTACCAGTTCCTGCGTGAATCCCGGCATTTTCAGAATGTGTTCGTACTTGAGAAAGAGGTTGAAGAAAGCCTTCAGCCATTCGTCGATCAGGCCGGGCAGCTCCAGCAGGCGAATCAAGTGTCCGGTCGAGGCGCAGTCCAGCACGAAGAGATCGTAGCTGCCCTGGGCCAGGAAATCCATGATGCGGGTCAGCGCCATCACCTCGTCCAGTCCGGGCGGGGCCAGATCCAACATGCGCTCCAGCACTACCC
>PMGP01000293.1:0-1808 GCA_003156235.1 Acidobacteriaceae bacterium | reverse complement strand
TCCTTGGCATACTTGGCTTTCAGCTTTTCAAACTCCGCCTTGGCGTCGATCTCCATCGCCGTCAAGCCGGGCATCAACTGCGTGGGCCGGGGACCGATCCTGGTTTGCAGGCAGGCGGAGAGCGAGTGGGCCGGGTCGGCGGAAAACAGCAGCACCCGCTTGCCGGGAAAGTCGTGGGCCNNGTGGTCTTGCCCACGCCACCCTTGCCGGCAAAGAGAATGAACTGCATCCGCTCCGAGGGCGGAGGAGGCGGATGCGAGACCGCCGGCCCGCGGAAGCTGCCGCGGCCCATGGCGATCGCCGGCCGCTTGCCAACCGGCTGCGCGTGGACCCAGAACTCCATCAGCAACCGCTGCCCGCGCACTTCCTCGGCCAGCAGCCCGATGCCCCACACCGTGCATGGATGCCCGATGCCGGACAGCAGTTGCTGGATCTGGAACTGCTCGGCCGATCCGGCGGCCAGGCAGTTGGAGCAAGCGCACTCCAGGTGGAGCTGATTGACCACCAGCTCCGATACCGGCATCTTGCGGCTCCGCAGTTCGTGAAACAGCGCCACCGTCTCGGAGACGCTCAGCGGCTCGGCTATCGCCACCGGAACAAACTGCGTCCGCGCCGGATCGTGCATCAGCTTTTCGGTCAGATGCAGCGTGGACTTCCACTGGCTCACAAACTGATCGAGGCGGTCCGGAGTTGCATCCCGGCTGAAGACCCGCCGCATGTACCGGCGCTTGGCCAGCAGCACCTCCAGCATGCCCAGCCAGCGCCCGATCAGTTCGGGCATGGCCAGCAGCCGCAAGGTATGGCCGCTGGGCGCCGTATCCACCACGATGCAGTCGTACTGCCGAGTCTCCACCCAGGAGGCGATCTCGAACAGCGCCATCAACTCGTCCAGACCGGGCAAAGAGAGATTCAGGAATTGATTGATGTCCTCATCGTCCAGAAAGGTGCCGGCGGCGGCGATCTCGCGCAACATGCCGCCATTCTGCTCACGGAACTTGTTCAGGCATTGCTGAGCGTCCAGTTCGAGCACTTGCAGATTGCCGGGGGGCNNGCCGTGGCGCAGGTGGTCTTGCCCACTCCCCCCTTGCCGCCAAACAGCAGAAGCTGGAGGCCTTGCTTGTCGAAAAACGATGGAATATGCCGGTTCATTTCGCCGCTTCCTTACATCTCGTCAGGCTCTCGCCCGGCATCGTCGGTGTTTTCCGTTTCGTCCTCGTCCGATTCCTCTAATCCGCCGGATTCCTCTGTTTCGTCTTCGTCCGATTCTTCGTCCGAGTCGCCTTCCTCCGGCTCCCCGTTCTCCGCCGACCTGCGGCTCTCGATCTCATCCAGCCGGTCCAATAGCAGCTTCTCCCCGGTTTCGAACTCCGCCTCGGTGATCCGCCCGGTCTCCAGTTGCATATAGAGCGTCCGCAACTGCTCGGTAATCGACTTGGCCTCGCCGTCCAGCTCTTCCTGGGCAAGATCCCTGATCTCCCGGAAGATCCACAAGATGCTGCGGACCGGGGCGAACAGAATGTCGTCCACCAGCAGCATTACTGCTCCAGGTCGATCTCGACGAAGTTATGCGGCGCCCAGGGCCCGCTANNAGTCGAACGAAAAGTGGTTGTCAAAGAGCTGGGCCGCGGCAAAGACGCCGGTCGAAAACGCCTCCTGGGAGTCGCGCTTCACAAGGCAGGCCAGGTTGATGACCTCCTGCTCGTTGCGGCACGGGTTGGCCTTGAATTCCGAGCACAGCGGAGCCAGCACCCGCTCCACCCGCGCCGTGTGGTTCTCCCGGTCTTCATTGAGCAGGCGGTCGAACATCC
>PMGP01000358.1 GCA_003156235.1 Acidobacteriaceae bacterium | reverse complement strand
GACGGCCTGGAGTACTTGCGCACAGGGGTGAAGGCGGGGCTCGACGTGGACGAGTTTGCGCCCCGCATCTCTTTTTTCTGGGGCATTGGCATGAACCACTTCATGGAGATTGCCAAGATGCGCGCCGCGCGCGTGTTATGGGCCAAGCTGGTCAAAACCTTCAATCCGAAAAATACGAAATCGCTGGCCTTGAGGACGCATTGCCAGACTTCAGGCTGGAGCCTCACGGCGCAGGACCCGTACAACAACGTGGTGCGCACGTGTGTTGAGGCGATGGCCGCGGCATTCGGGCACACGCAGTCTCTGCACACCAATGCGCTGGATGAAGCCCTGGCGCTGCCTACGGATTTTTCAGCGCGCATCGCGCGCAATACACAACTCTACTTGCAGGAAGAGGCCGACATCACGCGCATCGTTGACCCCTGGGCCGGTTCCTACTATGTCGAGCGGCTGACGCACGAGTTGATGCACGGGGCGTGGGCGCTGATCGAAGAGGTGGAGAGCCTGGGCGGCATGGCCAAGGCCATTGAAACCGGCGTTCCCAAGATGCGGATTGAAGAAGCAGCAGCGCGCAAACAGGCCCGCATTGACTCAGGAAGCGATGTGATCGTGGGCGTCAACGCATATCCCGCGCCCGAAGAACCGCTGATTCCCGTCCTCGATATCGACAATGCGGCGGTACGTGAATCGCAGCTTAAGCGGCTTGCTCAATTGAGGAGCGTGCGCGACCCGGATGCCGTGCGCCAATCGCTTGAGCGGCTGGAGCAATGCGCCTCCGGGGGCGAGGGAAATCTGCTGGAGTGCGCAGTGGATGCAGCGCGCCGGCGCGCCACCCTGGGAGAAATTTCCTCGGCTCTGGAAAAAGTTTGGGGACGTTACGAGGCCACCACGCACATCATTTCCGGCGTATACTCTGCCGAGAGCATGAATGACGAAGAATTCAAGCAGGCGCGGCGGATGGTCGCGGAGTTTGAGCACGCCGAAGGCCGCCGCCCCCGTATTCTGGTGGCAAAGATGGGGCAGGATGGCCATGATCGCGGCTCAAAAGTGATTGCCACGGCCTTTGCGGATATCGGCTTTGATGTCGATATCGGCCCCTTGTTCCAGACTCCGCGTGAGGTGGCGCGCCATGCGGTGGAGAACGATGTGCATGTCGTCGGCGTCTCCTCGCTGGCTGCCGGCCACAAGACTTTGGTCCCGCAACTGATTGATGAGTTGCGCAAACTCGACCGGGATGACATTCTGGTGGTTGTGGGCGGAGTGATTCCGCCGCAGGATTACGAATTTTTGTACCAGGCCGGCGCAGTCGGGATTTTCGGGCCGGGCACGGTGATTCCGGTGGCGGCGCAGCGAATTCTAAAGATCCTGAACGGCAGTGTGTCGGGAGGAAGTTCCTGATTGGCGGACCCCGATGAGAGCGCGTTGTTTGTTCGCCCCGGATGCGTAACTCCGGAGGCGCCGAAGGACTTGATTGCGCGCCACTCCCGCCGCCGCACTCTTTCGCATCAGCAAATCGTCGATGGTATTCTGCGCGGCGACCGTGCTGTTCTGGCGCAAGCCATTACCCTGATCGAAAGCTCGCGCGCAGCGGACCGGGAACTGGCCGAGCAAATCATCGAAGAGTGCCTTTCCCATAGCGGCAATTCCATTCGCGTGGGCATCACGGGCGTTCCGGGCGCGGGCAAGAGCAGCGTGATCGAAAAGCTGGGAGCATTTCTTACAGGCGAAGGCGAGCAGAAGGTCGCCGTGCTGGCCATCGACCCGAGTAGCCAGCTCTCCGGCGGAAGCATCCTGGGCGACAAGACGCGCATGCAGTCTCTGGCATCGAGCGAGATGGCGTTCATCCGGCCCTCTCCATCCCGCGGCTCTCTGGGCGGCGTGGCGCAACGTACCCGCGAGGCGATGCTGCTGTGCGAGGCCGCGGGATACCGCAACATCCTCGTCGAGACGGTCGGAGTTGGGCAGTCGGAGACCGCGGTTCACGAGATGGTTGACTTTTTCCTGCTCATCACGCTGACGGGCGCGGGCGACGAACTGCAAGGCATGAAGCGCGGCGTGATGGAGTTGGCGGATCTTATCGCGGTGAATAAAGCGGACGGCGCGAATCTGGCCGCCGCGGAAAGAGCCCGCCACGAGGCTGAGAACGCATTGCACTACTTTCCCAGGCCGGCGAATGGATGGACGCCGCGTGCGCTCACCTGCTCGGCGCAAACCGGCAAGGGCATCGCAGAGCTTTGGAACTGCGTGCTGGAACACATCGATCTGACCAAAGCCAACGGCTGGTTTAGTGTGAACCGGCAAAATCAGACACGGAGATGGATGCGCGAGATCATCGAACAGGGGTTGAGACAGCGATTCGAGTCTCATCCAGCTATTCGCAGGCGCATGGAGGCGCTCGAGCAAGACGTGCTGGAAGGACGCACTACATCGTTTCGAGCTGCGCGCACGCTGCTCGAGATCTATTCAGGCCCAAAACCATCCGACACACGCTGAGGTATGATAGATACCAGACGAGACGCTCCTTGTGGAGAGATGGCCGAGTGGCT
>PMGP01000151.1 GCA_003156235.1 Acidobacteriaceae bacterium | reverse complement strand
CATCTGCGCCGAGCGTTCCGCCTTGGTTCATGCTGTTTCGCAGTTTGGACCTGAAATCCGCGTCGAAGCCGTCGCCATTGCGAATCTGAACAGCGTTGCCAGTCCGCCCTGCGGCGCTTGCCGCCAGGTGCTGGCCGAGTTCATCCTGCCCGATGCGCCGGTCATCTTCCCCTCCACCGACGGCGACCGTAGGATGACTTTTATCGAGCTGCTGCCGCTGGCCTTCGAGATGAAGCTGAAATAAGACTGTGTCCGGAACAGGAATAGATGACCCGAATTGTGCCCGCCGTCACTCTGGAAGCTGAGGTCATCCACTACTATGGATTCGAGGAGTTTTGAAAAATGCCCCGTAAAGCACTGATTGCCGCGAATTGGAAGATGTACAAGACGCCCGCTGAAGCCAAGGCGTTTGTCGATGCCTTTTTACCGCTCGTTGCCGGCCACACGCGCGACGAGATCGCACTGTTTCCCTCACCGGTGCTGCTGCCGACGGTGATTGCCGCCGCCAAGGGCAGCAACGTCGCCGTAGGCGCGCAGAACATCCACTTTGCCGAGGAGGGCGCCTTTACCGGAGAGACTTCGGTAGGCCAGCTCCAAGCGGTGGGCGGCACGCTTACGCTGATTGGCCACTCCGAGCGGCGGCAATACTTTGCCGAGACCGACGAGATCGTCAACAAGAAGCTGCACACCGCGCTGAAGCACGGAGTGATTCCCGTGGTTTGCGTGGGCGAAGTGCTGGCGGAGCGCGAAGCGGGCAAGACGGCCGCGGTGCTCACCACGCAGATCACCGGAGCTTTGGCGGGCATTACAGCCGAGGCCGCCAAGCCCATCGTGATTGCCTATGAACCGGTTTGGGCAATCGGCACCGGCAAGACCGCTACGCCGGAGATGGCCGTGGAAGCGCACAAGATTATCCGCGCGGAAGTGGCCAAGCTGCTGGGACCTGCTGTTGCGGCCAATATCCGCATTCTGTATGGCGGCAGCGTGAAGCCGGACAACGCCACCGCGCTGATTGGCGAAGAAGAGATTGACGGCGCACTAGTGGGCGGAGCGAGCCTCAAGCCCGACTCCTTTGCGGCGATTGTGAAGTACTGATTGTTTTTCAGCAAGAAGAGTACGGCCGCGAATGCAGATTCGCGGCCGTATGCATTTCAGTGATCGCACAGTAGCGATTCAGAATGGCTCCTTGTTGCCACCGCCGCAGAGTTCTACGGCGTGAAGAATCGCCTTGGCGACGCGGTTAGCTGTCTCTTCGTCACGGAAAACTAAGCTGGCCTCCTTCAAGGGTTCGTCGGTAACCACTGGCGCTTTGTTGCCTGTAGTGTTGGTTTCATGACGGGTGAAGAGGGTTTTTGCAGCCGAGAGTTCGACGAAGAAGACGGGGGTTCCTGCTGTCGCCGTGAATTCAGGGTGGCCAGATTCCGCAGTATGACGATTAAAGAAATCCAGAATGGGTTCGACCGTGATCTTTTCCACATCCTTGAAGGCGAGTGTCCCGGACAGGTACGAATGCTGGTTCTCGGTGGAAACCGTCTTGCCCCCAGCCGAAGCTACCGTGTTCGAGTCGTATGTGCCAGCGGCGTGCAGTGTGCAGGCTGCCGGGTCGGCCACAACGTCGTCGTCTTTGCTGCGGACACTAATACGGATTGTTACTCCCGGCTGATTCTGGACACTGACGGTTTCTGTGAACTCGACCAGGCCCTGTTCTTTGAGCTTCTCTTGGATGAACTTCATGGTCTCGACGAGGGTTGGGCCGCTGGCGGCGGGTGCGGCAACGGGCGCATCCTTGGCGGGCTGGGGCGGTGGCGGGACGGACTGCTGGGCGTAGGCCGCTGAGAAGGCCGTCAAAACTAAAACTGAAACAATGGTGCGTAGGGTCTTCATTGGTAATTAGCTCCTTGTTAGAACGGTTCTTCAGATTTGCCGCCGCCACAGAGTTCGACGGAGTGAACCATGGCTTTGGCGACGCGGTCGGCGAGCGCGGCGTCGTCAAAGGTGAAGACGTTCTCCACGCCATGCGGCTGACGCACCACCAGCGCAGTCGTCGCCGGGGCGGAGGATATGACGGTGGCGTCGGGGTGGCCGTTCTTCGCCAGCCATTCAGTTTCATACTGTTCCCAGGGCTTGACCACAATCTCCTGAACAGATCGCAGCGAGAAAGAGATATCCTCACCCTTATTGTTTTTGCCATTATTGTTTCTGCCATCGCTTGTCGCCAGCCATCGGTAAGGCTCAGAATGCTTGGTGAAAATATGGTAGGAGATGTGGCACTGGCCCGTGTCAGCCACAACACTGCTGAATTCGTGCGTGACGGTGTCGATCCAGCCCGAGCCAGCGCCCCGCGTGGGCTTGGCGTAGTCGATCCAGGAGGTCTTGTTGTTGTCATTCAGCTTGTCCTGGATGAACTTCATGGTGTCGGCGAGGGTTGGGCTATTGGCGGCGGGTGCGGCAACGGGCGCGGCAGGCACGACGGCAGCGGGCGGCTGCTCAGCGGATGGCGCGCCCTTCGCCATAATTGCGCTGAGTTCATCTTCGTTGGCGCCTGCCTGTTTAAGAGCGGTCAGAGCAGCAGCGGAGGTATCGAACTTGCCGGGTGTGGCGGCAATACCGTGCAATACCACTCTCGCCGACAATCCCTGGCGCAGCAGCTTCAACACACCGGCGTTGGCGGGCGCGTCATTGGCGGGCTGGGGCGGGGGCGGGACAGACTGTTGCGCAGAAAGAGTTAAAGCGATGCCGCAGAAAAGGCACGCCGCAAGCAAGTTCTTCATGTTCATGATTTTGTCTTCCTTTTGTGGCGATGGCGGAAGCAGGGATTGCTGCCTGCTTCCGCCGTGGAATGGTCGATGCCGCAAGGCCGCGCTACTGTGTCGGCGGGGTGGCGGCGAAGGCCGTTTGCGTGACGCTGGTTTCGGCCTGATCGGCTTGCTGCTGCTGAGCATTGAGGTCCGCCTGCACATTTTCTGTGTCTGCCGGCGGCTCATCCGCGGGCACGGGCGGCGGAGTAATGGCCGATATCGGTGCGGCGGGCAATCCACCCTTGCCCTGCTGGTCGCGCAGCGCCTGTAAGCCGGAATCCAGTTGGGCGCGAAAGTTGTTCTGCATCTCCTGGAGGCTCTCCAGCGGCACTGTGACAGTAAGCCCGGACGCGCAATCGCCTTTACGGCTGCTGAGCACCGCCAGGTCTGCTGTTGCAGCTCCATCGGGCGGCGCGGCTGCCAGCTTGATCACGTCTCCCGCCGAGAGCGAGCATTGCTGGCCGTCGGCGGTGTTGACATTCTGGACCTGGTCCACCACAAAGAGATGGTTAGGCACCAGCACCTGGGGCAGACCGTCGAGCGTGGGCGCCTGGTCGGGCTTGGCGGCAGCGGCGTTCTCGAAGGCCAGTTGCTGCTTGACCTCCTCGGCGATCAACTGCTTGATAGCCGGAGTGATGGGCGTATCGGCCGGGGCGGAAGTCTGGTCGTCGCTAGCCTGCGCATCCGCGTCCTGTGGGCCATTGCCGCTATATGGCTGTCCGGTACCGCCTTCCTGGGCGTCCGCCGGGTAGCCATCCTGCAATGTCTGGCCGAATAAAAAGTCGGTCAACCAGGAGGCGCCGTCGGGATATGAACCCCAGGGCGAGAAGAAGCCCGCGTAGAAGTCAAACCACGGCGAGCCCTCCCATCCCCACCCGTAGGGCACAGGAGCGCCCCAGGGGTAGTAGGCCCATCCGTAGAAAGCCGGGGCGTAAGTGACGCGGGGGATGTAATGATCGAACTCCCTGCCGTGAAAGTTGTAATGGGAGTATTCGCGCGTGAAGCGGTGGTCGCCATGCACATACGTCCGCTGAGTATAGTCGTGGCCGTGATAGCTGACTGGGTGCTCGATATAACCGCGGTTCTTTCCGGTCGAAACCAGCCTGCCATGGTCGGGGCGCTCGCTGACGATGCTTCTTTGCCCGTGCGGTCCGCGCGCGATGTCCATATTGGACGTGTGCACGGAGGCCAGATGACCATTGTCGCGGAAGGTGGCGGCTTGATCATGCCCGCTGTACGAGGCCAGTGTTCCGTTGGAACGCAGATTATAGTTGCGGCCATTGGAGGCGTTCACGGTCAGGCTCTGATTCGGATGAACGACAACCTGGCCGGACGGTATCGGCTTGTTGTTGACTCCGCCCAGACCGCCGCGCGCGGTGTTCACCTGGTGCAGCACGGATTGCGATCCGGCTGGCGTAAGCGTGGAGGGGCCTGCGCCGGGACCGCCGGAATGCCCGGAGGCTGGAATGCTGTAAACGGCATGAGTGCCGCCGCCGCCGGCTGAGTTGATTGGCGAATTGTTATGTGGCGTGAAGGTGCTGCCGCCCGCGGATGCTGGGGCCCCCGGAGTGTAGGTGTTGACATGCGTAGCAGGCGGGGCTGATGGTGTATAGCTTGTGCTGCCGGACGAAGCATGGGGCGTGTATGTGGTAACCCCGTTGTTGTACGTCACGCCTCCTCCGCTGACCGAGGTGCTGCCGGATGGATGGGATGCACTGGAAGCGCCGGGAGTGTAGGTGTGCGGGGTGTAGGTAGTAACGCCCGAAGAGGTGTGAGGGCTGGTTGTGTTCCCGCCCGACGGCGCACCCGGCGTATAGCTGTGCACCGGAGCCGATGGAGCCGGATGATAGGACGGAGACGACGGAGCCGGGTGATAGGCCGGGGCCGATGGCGCCGGATGATAGGCCGGGGCCGACGGATGGTAGGCCGGGGCCGACGGATGGTAGGCCGGGGCTGACGGATGGTAGGCCGGCGCTGACGGATGATAAGCCGGGGCTGACGGGTGGTAAGCCGGGGCCGACGGATGGTAGGCCGGAGCCGGGGCCGAAGGCTTAGTGGCCAGGGCCGCTGCAACCACAGGGATCAACAACAAAACTGAAACCCAGAGCAAGTTAATGCTAACGCGCTTAGAACTCTTCATTTCCGCCTCCGGAGTGACATTTGCAGTGTTTATATCAACGAGATCCACCAATCTAACCCGGTCGGAAGTCGAAAGTTGTTGTGCATTGAAGATAAACCATGCCGGTAACAAATATCCGGCGAAAGTCCCACTACTTGAGAGGGTCAGCCGGCAGCGTCCAGCCTTCTTTCTCGCCCTTGTTTTGCTCCTTGAGCCAGTCAATCAGCGGCTGGAAGTATTCGACGATGGCCGATGCGTCGGCCTTGTCCGTTCCGGTCATGGCTTTGAGCGCCTCCGGCCAGGGTTTGGATGCGCCCAGCGAAAGCATGGAATTGAGCCGCGCGCCGGCTTCCTTGGAGCCGTAGACCGAGCAGCGATTCAGAGGCCCCTTGTAGCCAGCAGCCTGACACATGGCGCGATAGAACTGGAACTGGTAGACGCGGGCCAGGAAGTAACGCATATAGGGCACGTTGCCGGGGATGTGGTACTTGGCGCCGGGATCGAAGTCAGCCTCGGAGCGCTCGACCGGCGGGGCAATGCCTTGATATTTTTCGCGCAGAGCCCACCAGGCGCTGTTGTAGTGCTCCGGCGTCACCTGGCCGCTGTAGACCTGCCAGCGCCACTTGTCGATGAGCAGGCCGAAGGGCAGGAAGGCGATCTTGTCCAGCGCCGTGTGCAACAGCAGCGGAATGTCGGCGCTGGGCGGCGGAACCTGGTCGATGAGGCCCAGCTTCTTGAGGTAATCCGGGGTGACGTTCAGCGCGATGGCGTCGCCGATGGCCTCGTGGAAGCCGTCGTTGGCGCCGTTCTGAAAGAAGAAGGGCTGATGGCGATAGGCCATCTGATAGTAGTTGTGACCCAGCTCGTGATGGACGGTGACAAAATCGTCGGCGGTGGGCTGGAAGCAGGCCTTGATGCGCACGTCGCGCTGGTTGTCGATGTCCCATGCGCTGGGATGGCAGACCACTTCGCGGTCGCGGGGATGGGAGAGCATGGAGCGCTGCCAGAAGGTGTCGGGAAGCGCGTCGAAGCCCAGCGACTTGTAAAAGCCCTCGCCGAATTGGACCAACTGCTTGGAATCTGTGTTGCGCGCCTTGAGGATTGCGCCCAGGTCGTAGGGCATCGGTCCTGAGGGCGGCGCAACCTCGTCGTAGATGTTGCCCCACTCTTGCGCCCACATATTGCCCAGCAGGTGCCCGGGAATCATGCCGTCGGGGCGGCGCGCGGCGTCACCGTACTTTTCGATGAGCTTGTGACGGACGTAGGTGTGCAGCTCCAGATAGAGTGGTTCCACTTGCTTCCAGAGGCGTTCGATATCGGCGGAAAATTCGTCGGGGGTCATATCGTACTGGGAGCGCCACAGTGCGCCGGTGTCGGCAAAGCCCAGTTCGCGCGCGCCCTGGTTGCTCAACTCTGCCAGGCGCGCGTAGTCTCCGCGCATGGGCTTGCCGACAGCATGCCAACCTGTCCAGAGAGCCGCGAGTTCTTTTGGATCGTGGCTCTGGGTCATTTTGATGTTGATGTCGTCGATGCCCAGGCAATGATCGGGGTTGTCGTCCAACCCCGGCGACGAAGACCTGTCGCCGGGGGCCCCGGGACAGTACTTTCCGCGGCCATAGGCGGCGTCCAGCTCAGCGGCCTTCTGGGTGGTTTCAGCGCGCAGCGCGGGGTCAGAGGGTGCGGGCAAACCAATGCCCAGCTTGAGCAGCAGCATCTTGCGCGCCGCATCGGGCGGCAGCGGGAGGCCGTCGAATTTGCGGGCCTCGTAGATCAGGGCTGTTTGGCGGGCAATCGCCCGGTCGTTGGCCTCGGCCACCAGGGCGATGGTGTCATCGGTGATGTAGGTTTCCTCCACCCACGATGCGCGGGCCGCAGTAACGCTTATCGCGGCCAATTCCTTTTCCGCGTTGTCGATGAAGGCCAGGGCCTCGGCGACGGTGGGCTTGGCGGCGGGCTGGGTGGTGGCGGCGATTTGCGCCGGAGTGGAGACGGTTAAGAGCAGGCCGGCGAGCGCCAGCAGGGTTGTAAGGATGGTACGGATTGTGAATTTCATGGCACAGAAACTATAGAACATTTATGGGGGTTGGGGAAGTGGCGCATTGAGTTCTCACCGCGCCTTCAGAGTCCTGGATGGTTGCCGGCAGCTCAAGGATTTCGCCGGATGAACTCGTCGCGAACTTTGGCCGAAAGCCGAAAGTTGGTTTGCTCCAATCGCCAAAACACGCGAGGACTGGTAAACCATATAGCAAGTTAGCCACCGCTTCGCGGTGACGAGCAAGTTAGCAAGTTAGCGGGTTAATCGCCGGAGTAACTCGCAGAAGCGAATCGGACTGCTCCTGATGGATTTCGCGAGGAATCAGGATGCTCTCATAACCCTGCACTGGAGAACCTCGGTTGCTGACTACAGGCCAAACCACGTTTCGAGAACCCCGCGAGTGTTGGAAACGTGCATTCGCGATTTGTGGCTCGTCGAGACCCAGAGCCATCCCGACTCGATTTACCGGACGACACGAAGTGGGCGATCAATCTGGTTCCACCGATTGCCAGTGAGCATAGCGCGAACACCTTCGCTGCTAAGCCGTTCCTGCGGGTATCCAAGGGGGATAGCGCTCGCCTTGTCGAGGCGCGCAATCTGTTCATCGTCGAGTCGGATCAAAGAAGCTCCAAGGTTCGCCTCGAGTTGAAAGCGAGTGTTCGCCCCGAGGATTGGAATGACTCCTTTGGCGCTCACCCATGCGATCGCGACCTTTGCGGGGTCGCTCTGAAGCTCAGTTGCAACAGCAATCACGACGTCAAGCAGAGCTTCGTAGTCGGCCCCTGCCTGAGGCACACCTGCTTTGAATTCGGTGGCGCGTCCCTTCTCTCCGTTGCGGTATTTTCCGGTAAGGATTCCGGCCGCAAGAGGCGAGTAACCGAGGACGCCTAAGCCCATTGCCTCTGCCATAGGCAAGAGTTCGCGCTCCGTCGTTCGCTCAATCAAGCTATATTCCAACTGGACCGCAGCAATCGGCAACCAGCCCCTCAAATCGGCCATCGTTACCGCGGTGGCAACTCTCCAGGCCGGGAAGTTGCACAAGCCTCCATNNACGATCTTGCCCGCGCGTGCCAGGTCGTCGAAACCTCGCACTATCTCTTCTATCGGCGTCACGCCATCATCCAGATGCGCGAGATAGATGTCTATATGGTCGGTCTTCAGCCGCTTCAAGCTCTCTTCGACAGCTTGCACCATGACCTTCCGGCTATTTCCTAAAACGCCAAGCGAAGGGTTGGTCTGTGGACTCCGGGTGTATTTGGAGATTAGGACGAAGTCGTTACGATTGTCTCCAACGAAAGTTCCGATCAGACGTTCTGACGCCCCTCCTTGATACGCATCGGACAGATCGATCAGGTTGCCGCCCGCTTCGGCATAGCCTTCAAGAATCTTCAGCGCTTCGTCGGGCTCTGTTCCATATCCATAGGCCTTACCCAACATCCCTGTACCCAGGGCGAACTCTGAAACCTTGAGACCTGTATGATCTCCAAAAACTTTATAGCGCATGTGAAAATTCCTCGCTCCGCCTCTGGAGAGGTGGGTGTAGGTCAACCCTTAGGGCAGAGAGCAGTTCGATCTCTCCGATCAAGATCAAATAGTTCAGGGGCGTAGTGTCGGCAACAACGATCATGCCTTGAGACTGCCTTGCGCATCGAGTTGCTGAAGCGTGCGGCGATCCTGTTCAAGGTCTTCAAGGCTGTAGGAATGTTCCCAGACGTTATGGGCCTTGAGAAAGCCGTCCAATTCATAGCGGGTTTCAAAGCCCAGCAAGCGGCGCGTCTGGGAGGCTGTTAGCGCTCCGGAACGGTAACCCTCAATGGCCACGGCTTCCAGCGTGGTCCGCGCGGGCTCCTGACCGGACACAGCAAGCCTCGGGGCCATATCATCCGGGATTTCGACGGTCACCTGCATGGTTGAAAGGTAGCACAGACACGAACGAATTTCAAAGACTGCATTTTCTTGAAACTCATGAAGTCTCGTTACGGAAAAGTTAATTCACGTTCTTGCCGGCGCCAAAGAGTTTTTGCATCAGGCTGCGGTGCTCGGCGGGGTGGTCGCAGGTTTCCGTGGGCGCGGTGCCTGCCAGGAATGCGGCATTGAAGCTGTCCGGGCAGGTGGCGTCGCTGAGCAGGTTGCTGGTCCTGTCGATGGCAACGATATCGACGCCTTCGGGCGGGGTGAAATGGTTGGTGTCGGAGTACTGCGGCAGGGCAACGGCCTTCTTCATGAACTCGGCCCAGATGGGCGCGGCGGCGTGAGCGCCTTCGATGTTCACATCGGTGTAATCATCGTTGCCCACCCATACGATGCACAGCAGGTTGGAGGTGAAGCCGGCAAACCATGCGTCGTGGCTGGTGCCGGTCTTGCCGGCGGCGGGAGCAAGAAATCCGCGCGCGCGGACCACGGCGCCGGTGCCGTGATCGATCACGTTCTCCATCAGGCTGACGGTAAGATAGGCCACGCGCGGGTCAAGAATCTGTTTGGAGTCGGGCGAATAGTCGGTGATAACGTCGCCGGTGGTGGTGCGGACGCTGGCCAGCATCCAGGGCTC
>PMGP01000118.1:30960-31165 GCA_003156235.1 Acidobacteriaceae bacterium | reverse complement strand
GCGAAGCCGGCACCGGCGACGTAGTCTTCGCCGTCCGCCACATGCGCCAGATCATCCGCGAGATGCGCGCCCTCACCGTGCTTTCGGAACAAGAACTCTACGCCGCCGCCAAGGACCACCAGGCCCCCTACGAGCTGATCCGCATGGTCGCGCAAACCGGCAAGCTGCCAGTGCCCAACTTCTCCGCCGGCGGCATCGCCACCCC
>PMGP01000118.1:2243-30852 GCA_003156235.1 Acidobacteriaceae bacterium | reverse complement strand
CCCACTACAACGACCCCAAAATTCTCGCCGAAGTAGCCGAGCAGGTCACCGGAACCATGAAAGGCCTGGCCGCCGCCGGCCTCGAAGAAAAGGACCAACTCCAAACCCGCGGCTGGTAGCCACCTGCGGTGGGGCCAGCTGCTTCGCATCGATGTTTTGAAAGGGCACGGCTTTAGCCGTGCCATATGCGCACCAATCGATAGCGCGGCTTTAGCCGCCGAGGGAAGATTGGCTTTGTATCAGGGCACGACTTCAGTCGTGCCGCACAGCCATAAATAAATGCCCGGGCTTTAGCCCCTGTGGGAATTCTTCGTCAGATTTGCCAGCCCGCCCCTTCCCATTTGTATTGTCATGTGGTATAAAGCATTTAGTCGCACATCTGCATCGGTCAGTGGCCGAAGCTAAACCAAGATGGCGATCTAGGAGACTATTATGAAAAGCCAATCGGCGAAGCCCGCCGTTGTTGTATCCTTCCCGTTTCACTCTTTCCGCAACATTAGCTGCCCCGAAGACATTGAGAACGACCGCAAAGTCTTCAGCGGCCAAGCCCCTGTCACCTCAGTGTTGCACTTGCCAACCGACGCTAACGTCCGCGATTACCTGCTTGAAGCGGAAGGTAAGCAGCGGAAGCGCCCGACGCAGGTCAACAAGGAAATCCGGCAGACGCTGGAGAGCAAGCCCTTTGTGTTCTCGATCCTCAATGGCGGCGTTGTAATCGTAGCTCGCAAACACGAGGTCGACGAGCAAAAGAAGATCCTGCGGCTCACGAATCCCAGCATCATCAACGGATCTCAGACGCAAGGCGTGCTGAACGATTTCTTCGATAGTCTCGCCGCCAACGACGAGGATGGACCGCCGATTCACATTAAATATGAACTTATCGTCACCGATGACGAGGACCTCATCGGCGAAACATCCATCGCGCGGAACTTCCAGAATGACGTTGCCAGCATCTCCATCGCAGGCCGTCGCGGCCAGCTCGACGAGTTGGAGCGCGCTTTACGGAGGGAAGACAAGGACTCAAAGCTGCAGAAGAAGGAGACGCAGCTTTCGGATGATTACGTGCAGACGGAGAAGCTACTGCAGGTCATCACCGCGCTCATCCCGGCTTCCCTTTGGCCGAAGCCGAACGAGGCCGAGAACCCCAACAAGGTCTATTCCTACAGCATGAAGGCGAAGTGCCTGAAGGAATTTCAGGAGACCTTCATCAAAGCCCATGACACGGTGGACCAGAATCACAAGGCGGCGAAGGAACTCTACCAGTTCTACCTCGACATCGCTCCGCAGGCGTTGGTGTTGTACGAGAAGTGGAAGTCGCACCAGGGGTTCGCCGGCACCGGGATCCGCTCCATCACCCGTGAGCAACGCGAAATTGTGGAAGTGCCTGACGGCATCATCTTCCCGATCATCGCGTCGCTCTCGGCCTTCGCGAAGAAGACCGAAAAAGGGTGGAAGATCTCGCCGCCGGACGCTTTCAAAGATTCGGAAATTATCCGCGCTGCCAAATCCGTTTACCAGAACATGGCGGGCTCAAACCCCTGGATCATGGGGAAGAGCCCAGCCTGCTATTTCGCGCTGTACCAGATCACCTCAATTTACCAGCGCCTTTCGGCGTGATTCAGACGCGAAAACCTGGAGGGCCGCCCCCAAAGGCCCTTTCCGGGGGCCGTGTTCTACCGTTAAACATCTAGCCGGACTCTCCATCCTTCGCCTCCTTTGCGAAGGACGGTAAACCGTCCCCGTTCGTTCCCCGAGCCGAAGGCCGCTGGCCCCACCGCAGGTGGCGCAGGTGTTTGACACGGTAAACAATTATGTGTACTCTTGGCCCATGAACAGCGCCGAGTTCCAAAGGTGGTTGAAGAGCAAGGGCGCCAAGTTCGACCGCTCGCGGGGCAAAGGTTCCCATATGTACGTGACCCTGAATGGCAAGACCACCGTAATGCCCACGCACAGTACTGAGATGCGCACCGGCACGTCGAGAGCATCAAGCGCCAACTCGGCCTGAAAGGAGAAAAGTGATGCTGCAATACGCCGCAAAGTTGACGCCAGGCCTGCCAGAAGAGGGCGGCTACACCGTGACCTTCCGCGATGTTCCCGAGGCGATTACCGAGGGCGAAACGCTGGAAGACGCTCTCAAGTACGCGGCCGAGGCATTGGAGTTAGCTCTTGAGCATTATCTCGACGAGCGCCGCGTCACTCCCGCTCCCACCGCCAAACGGAAGGGAGAATANNGAGATGATTCGCCAGGATGTGCGCCCGGCGGAGTTGGCCAAGCGCCTGAAGACGAGCAAGCAGGAGGTCAATCGGCTGACCACCCTCTCTCACGCCACAAAGGTGGACCGCATCGTCGAAGCCTTCCATGTTCTCGGCAAGGAACTCACCATATCGGTCGCTTAGTGGGCCGGGTGCGGAAGGAAGGGTGGGGCGGGGGTAGCGATTTCTGCCCGCTGATGCACTGACCACTGACCACTGATCACAGACCATTGTCCTTAAATCGTGTGACGCAAATTACATGTGATGTTCATCTTGACCCTTATTACGCTAAATATGTGCAAAATCGAACAGTAGAGGTGTGACGCTGGTCACAGCCGACTGTTATTACTCCTGCGTAACTTCTCCTTCATCCAACGGGGAACCTATGGCGGCTCCCTTTGAGGGGGTCCAAGCCGCCACGGTTTCTCCGGTTCCCGCACACGGAGCGAGGTAGGCATGGGTCAATCAATTTGGAATTCGATGCAGCAGAAGGGCTACAGCCGCAGGGATTTTCTTCAATTCTGCGCTGCCGCCGCAACCGTGGCCGGGCTGGGTCAATCCGGCGTGGCCCAGGTCGTCTCAGCCTTCGAGAAAAAAGAAAAACCGGCTGTTGTATGGATGCATTTCCAGGAGTGCACCTGCTGCAGCGAGTCCTTTTTACGGGCATCGCACCCCATAGTCCTGGACGTGCTGCTCGACGTGCTGTCGCTCAACTACACCGAGACGTTGATGGCTGCCTCCGGCTTCCAGGCGGAGAAGAGCCTGAACGACACGATCCAGAACAACAAGGGCAAATACATCGTGCTGGTTGAGGGCGCTGTGCCAACCAAGGATGACGGCGTCTACTGCATGATCGGCGGCAAAACCGCCGAATCCATCCTGCAGACCGTCGCCAAGGACGCGGCTGCCATCGTGGCCTGGGGCAGTTGCGCCTCCAACGGCTGCGTGCAGGCCGCCAAGCCCAATCCCACCGGCGCCACGCCGATTTACAAGCTCGTGGACAAGACAGTGATCAACGTCCCCGGCTGCCCGCCCATCGCCGACGTGATGATGGCCGTGATCACTCATCTTCTGGTCCTGGGACAGGTTCCGGCGCTTGACTCGCAGGGCCGGCCCAAGGAGTTCTATGGACGCCGCGTTCACGACACCTGCTATCGCCGNNGAGAACGCGCGCAAGGGCTATTGCCTCTACAAGATGGGCTGCCGCGGTCCGGTCACATACAACGCCTGCTCGGTGACCAAGTGGAACGAAGGCACCAGCTATCCCATCCAGTCCGGCCACGGCTGCATCGGTTGCAGCGAGGCGGGCTTCTGGGACAACGGACCGTTCTATCAGCACCTGGCCTCCTTCCCCGGCTTCGGCGTCGAGAGCACCGCGGATACCGTGGGCACGGTCGTCGGAGTAGCCACGCTGGCCGGTGTTGCCGCCCACGCCGTGGTAACCAATATTCGCAAACGCAAAGTGATTGCGGAAGTTCACGCTGAAGATCTTAAGGAGTCCTAAGAGCCTATGACACGCATCGTCGTCGATCCGGTTACTCGCATTGAAGGCCACCTGCGCATCGAGGCAGTAGTGGAAAATGGCGTCATTACCGACGCATTCAGCGCAGGCACCATGGTGCGCGGCCTGGAGAAGATTCTCATCGGCCGCGATCCCCGCGACGCCTGGGCCATCACCGNNATCCGCAACATCATGATGACCACGCAGTACGTGCAGGATCACGTGATCCACTTCTATCACCTGCATGCGCTCGACTGGGTGGACATCGTCAACTGCCTCAAGGCCGATCCCAAGAAGGCCGCGGAGTTGGCGGGCTCTTTCTCCAAGTGGGACAAAAACACACCCGCCTATTTCTCCGAGGTGCAGGACAAGGTCAAGGCCTTTGCCGCCAGCGGCCTGGGCATCTTCGCCAACGGCTATTGGGGCCATCCAGCCTACAAGCTACCGCCGGAGGTGAACCTGATCGCCGTGGCTCACTATCTGGACGCCCTGGTATGGCAAAAGGAACTGGTCAAGATTCACACCGTCTTCGGCGGCAAGAATCCGCACCCGAATTATCTTGTGGGCGGCGTTCCCTGCTCCATCAACATGAATGAAGTGGCCGCCATCAACTCCGAGCGGCTCAACCTGGTCAAGCGGCTGATCGATCAGGCGGATGAATTCCTCAACCAGGTCTATATCCCCGATCTGCTGGCCGTTGCCTCCTTCTACAAGGACTGGGCCAGCTATGGCGGTGGATTAAGCAACTACCTCAGCTACGGCGAGTTCCCCACCAAGGGCTACAACCAGCCGGACTCGTTCAAGTATCCGCGCGGTGTCATCCTCAATCGCGACCTCAGCCACGTCTATCCGGTCAACGCAACCGATTCGCAGGAGATCAAGGAGTACATTGCGCACTCCTGGTACAGCTACGAAAAGGGAGACAGCGAAGGCGTTCATCCGTGGGCAGGCGAAACCAATATCAAGTACACCGGGCCCAAGCCGCCTTTCGAGTCGCTGGAAGGCTACGAGAAGTACTCCTTCCTGAAGACTCCTCGCTGGAAAGAAAATCCAATGGAGGTGGGTCCGCTGGCCCGTCTGCTGGTAGCTTTTGCCTCCGGTCGCACGGACGTGCAGGAGCTGGTGAAGGCGACACTGGGCAAGCTCAACGTCCCCGTCACAGCGCTCTTCTCTACGCTGGGCCGAACCGCGGCGCGAGGCCTGGATGCCGCGCTGGCCATGATCTGGCTCAAGGAGTACTACGGCCAATTGATGGATCACGTGAAGATCAACGAGGTCTCCACATTCAATGGCCAGTTCTGGGAACCCAGGACCTGGCCCAAGGATGCCGAGGGCGTTGGCCTCACCGAGGCTCCGCGCGGCGCGCTGGCTCACTATATCAAGATTCACAACGGCGCCATCGAGAACTATCAACTCGTGGTGCCAACCACCTGGAACGGCTCGCCGCGCGACGCCAAGGGGCAGCGCTCCTCCTTTGAGCAGGCGCTGATCGGCACGCCGGTAGCAAAAATCGACGAGCCGGTAGAGATTCTGCGCACCATCCATTCCTTTGACCCGTGCCTGGCCTGCGCCGTGCATTTGTACGATCCGCAGGGACGGCACCTAGCCCAGGTTTCCTTCGAGTGATGCCCATGAGTACACCGAACATTGTTGCAGGCAGCGGATCGCGGGATGTGCAGCCAGTCGAATATCGGCGCATCTATGTGTGGGAACTGCCGGTGCGTGCTTACCACTGGATCAACGCCATCGCCCTGGTGGCGTTGTGCGTCACCGGCTACCTGATCGGCGCGCCCATTCGCGCCTTTTACGCGGCCGAGGCTTACCAGCAATACTGGTTCGGCTGGGTGCGCTTCATTCACTTCCTGGCCGCTTTCATTTATGTTTTCAACTTCCTGGCGCGTCTTTACTGGGGCTTCGTCGGCAACAAGTACTCCCACTGGAACGCCTTCTTTCCGCTGAGGAAGGCGCAACAGCATGAGATTCGCGAGGTCATCGAAGCCGACGTGCTGCAAACCAAGATGCACGGGCCCATCTCCCTCGGCCACAACGCGCTGGCTGGTGTGATCTATTTCGGCACCTTCCTCGCGTTCGTCTTCCAGACCATCACCGGCTTTGCTCTCTACTCCAGCATGAGCAATTCGTTTCTGCCGCGGATGTTTACCTGGGTCGTTCCGCTGATGGGCGGCGAATTCAGCGTGCGCTTCTGGCACCACACGTTCATGTGGTTCTTTGTCACCTTTGTCATCATTCACGTCTATCTTGCCTTCTATCACGACTACATCGAGGGGCGCGGCACGGTATCCTCGATCATCGGTGGATGGAAGTTCGAGCGGGAGACGCGTGATACCAGGGAATAGGGAATAGGGAATAGAAATCGCAGCGGGGACTATATTGCCGGAGAATAGTGGGAAGACATTGGTGCTGGGGCTGGGCAACGTCATCATGGGCGACGAAGGAGTCGGCGTCCATGTTGTAAGGGCGATAGAGCAGTCTCTGGCAAAGCGCCCGCTGCCCGGCAATGTGGAGTGCTTGGACGGCGGCACGGGCGGATTCGTTCTGCTC
Source organism: Acidobacteriaceae bacterium (assembly GCA_003156235.1). Taxonomy (GTDB): domain Bacteria; phylum Acidobacteriota; class Terriglobia; order Terriglobales; family Acidobacteriaceae; genus Telmatobacter. The sequence continues at coordinate 24,536 of PMGP01000118.1, read as the reverse complement.
GAGCCGCTGCAAGAGGCCAGTCGCATCATCCTCATCGACGCAGCCGCCGACGGCAATCCCATCGGCACAGTCACCCGCACCACACCGCGCTTCTCGCGCGACTATCCGCCCACGCTCACCGCACATGACATCGGCGTCAAAGATTTATTGGACGTCTTTTACATCCAAGGCGGAGATCCCAATGTAGTTCTCTACGCCATTACCATCGATCCAAAGCAGTCCATCTCGATGGAGCTATCGCCAGAGATCGCCAAGGCAGCCGAAGTGGCCGTCGCCGAAATCCTGGCGGAGTTGGAGTCCAACTCCGCCATCTGATTATTTCGCTCGCGCATTCAGCTTCTCGATCACCTGTTTCAACGCATCGAGCTTCTGCCCTGCTTCGCCGAGTTTGCCCGACGCCGTCAACCGCTGATAATCGTCAAAGTCTTTGCCTGCCTGAGCAATCAGCGCCTTCAAATCCTGCTCGGGTTGCGGCGCGCCTGCCGGAGCCGTCGCTGCCGGCGCTGTTGTAGACTCGGATGCGCTCAGCGACGAAACCCCGCCACCAAACAATGACGACAGCGCCGCCTCGAAGGTTGGCCCGTAGGCGAGCTTATCCTGCAGGGCCAGCACCACCAGACGCAACTCCGGCATGGGGCTGGTGGTGGCTTGCAGATAAATCGGCTCCGCATAAAGCAGCGCGCGCCCGGAAGGAATCACCAGCAGCGTTCCCCGCCGCACATGCGAGCCTTGCTGATTCCACAACGTCAACTGGCCGGAGAGCTGCGCGTTCTGATCGATGCGCGACTCGATTTGAATCGGCCCATCCACCAGCCTGGTCTTGGGAAAGTCATAAACAATCGAAGTCCCATAGTGCTCGCCGTCCGAGCGTCCCGCAATCCATCCGATCAGGTTAGGCCGGTTGGCCGGCGTGAAAGGCAGAATCTCCACAAACTCGGCGCCAGTTTCGCCCGGCAGTTTCATCAACACGAAATTCGGCTGCATCGTTTGTGTCTGCTGCTCTCCGCCCGAGCCCATGCCAACCTCCGAGGCAACCGTCCACAAGTCTTCCCGGTTATAGAAGACTTCAGGATTGGTCATGTGATACAAACCGTAGACCTCCGCCTGCAACCTGAGCAGTAGTTCGGGGTAGCGCACGTGCTTGCGCAAATCAGCCGGCATGAGCGCGGCATCCTTGAACAGATTGGGGAAGATCGCGCGATAAGCCGCCAGAATCGGGTCTTGAGAGTCGAAGACATAAAACGTAGTCGTTCCGTTGTAGGCGTCCACCACCACCTTCACGCTATTGCGCATGTAGTTGATGGGTTGACCATTGACGAAGTAATGCGTCGCGTAGGGATATGTGTCCGACTGCGTGAATGCATCGAGAATCCACGAGAGCCGGCCATCGTCGCCCAGCACGATATAGGGGTCCTGATCGAAGGTGAGGAAGGGCGCGAGGGCCGCAACGCGCTCTAGCACGCCGCGCCGCATCAGCAGACGGCTCTGGGCGTTCACATCGTCGCTGAAGGGCAGCTTGGCCAGGTCGCCTCGGTCAAAGGCAATCAAAATGCGCCGCAGCAATCCGCCTAATTCGATGCCGCCCGTGCCCTGGTAGGAAGTCAGGTTATTGCTGGCGCCCTGAGGATAGTTGAACTCCTGCTGCCGCGTCATGACGTAGACGTCAGTGTTGGTCATTTCGCCAAAATAAATTTCCGGGCGCGTAACATTGAGGCTCGGCGATGTGCTTTGCACCGGCATATTGCTCAACAGAAGCGTGGGCATGCCCTCCGGCGTGAATCCATTCACCGGGTTCATCGTAATGCCGTAGCCGTGGGTGTAGATCAGTTTGTCGTTGATCCAGTTGCGGCTGCTCTCCGGGAGCTTGTCCACGTTCATCTCGCGCGCGGCCAGCATCACCTCGCGCATGGAGCCGTCGATCTGGTATCGATCGATATCAATGTCTGGGAAATCGTAGTAGGTGCGAATCTCTTGAATCTGACGCAGCGTGTCTTGTAGCGCCTTCACGTCCCACAAGCGGATGTTCTGCAAAGTTAGCTGATTGTTGGCCGGGTCGGTGGCATCGACGGTGGTCTCGGCGGGAAACTCGCGCTGCTGAAAGCGGTCCAGGCCGTAAGCCTGCTGCGTCAACTCGATGTTATTTGCGATGTAGGGCTGCTCGCGAACCAGCTCGTTGGGCTTGACGATAAAGTTGGAGACGTACCATCCCACCAGCGCAACGCCGGCGTAACAAATCACGGCGGGAGCGACGGATGCCGCCAGCCAGCGAGCGCGCGGCGCCAGTACGCTACACACCGCCGCAATCACAGCTCCCAGCAACAGCGCAGCACTTACCAGCAGCATGCCGGTGAGCGTAACGTGCGCGCCCGTGTAGTTGACGCCGTCGAAGATCGTGTGGTGCTCGAGGAGTTGCTCGAAGCGGCCAACATAGACGCGCAGGCCAATGACGAGCAACAGAAATGCAGCCGTGATGGAAAGCCCGCGCAAGGGCAACTCGGCGAGACTGCTGCGGTCCCCAGCGAGCGCGCGCGAACTGCCTGAAACCAGCAGAAATACAACGGCCAGCACGCAGGCAATGATACTGAGCGTCAGCAGCCAGCCGAGAATGAGTTGCCATGCCGGCAGCGTGAACAGATAGAAGTCGAGCGGCCGAGCGAAGATCGGATCGACCGCGCCACCAGAGCCGCGCGGCGCATACCACCAGAGCGCCAGCGTTTGCCACTGCGCGGCCATTGCTCCGCCTGAAAGTATCGCGATAACCAGCGAGCCGCCGATGGAAACAATGCGCAGTACGGGTTTGAGCGATAGATTCACTTCCTGGCCGCCGATGACAAGGGTGTGATCGCTGGGCAAATCATCGGCATGAGCCAGCTTGAGAGCGGAAAATGTCCCCAACAAAATTAGGAATGTGAGAGCAAAAAATGCCGCGAAGATGCCCCACTCCAGCCCGCGCGCCTTCCAAAACACGTCGCCGTAGCCGAGCGACTTGAACCACAGCAGGTCAACCCAGTACGTCAGCGCGGTCCGGCTACCGAGGACCACAACGGCGACAACAGCAATGAGGATCAGCAATCCGCGGCGACTGCGGCGAGGAGGCGAGGTCAACTTTGGCCAATTGATTGTTTCGGGCATCTATCTACTCCACTCTTTCCGTTGTTGCGTGTTGCAAGTTGCGGGCTACTTGAGCCCCTGAAATGTATGGACCCTTGCGGTTCCGGAACCGCTGCGAACTGGCCCCTTCAGCTTCACTCTAATCCACTTCCGAGCTTTTTGCAGCCGGATAGCACACCCGAACTCCAGGCCTGGGTTGCAACTGCCGGCCAATCTTGGAATTGGTGGGCGTTCGGTCACATTTTTTCTTAACCAATGCGCTCCCCCATGCTACCCTCACAACACAGCATGAGCCAGATCCCCTCCGCGCATACACAACCAGTCATGGCCAACCTGCCCCGNNTTCCCAGCGAGATGATGCGCGACACCGGCTCCTCGGCGCTCGTCTATCTCGCCTGGATCGTTGGAGGCCTGCTCTCGCTCTTCGGCGCCATGACCTATGCCGAGTTGGGCGCCATGCTGCCCTACGCCGGAGGCGGGTACGTATACCTGCGCGGCGCTTACGGCGATACGCCCGCCTTCCTCTATATGTGGACCTGGTTTGCCGTAGCCAAGCCGGCCTCGGCCGCGGCCATCACCATCGGCCTGGCCCGCACGCTGGAGTTTTTTCCCGCCTTCCACGGGCTCGGCAATCAAGCCATCGGCGGACCCATCCACTTGCTGTGGTCGCAGATCTTCGCCATCTGTGTGGTTTGGTTCATGACCGGCCTGAACTACCTGGGCGTCAAGAAAGCTGGCGATTTCCAGCTTGTCTTCACCGTCCTCAAAGCCATTCTCATCCTCATCGTGGTCGCGCTTTGTTTCGCCTCGGCCTCCGGCTCCTTGAACAATTACTCCACTACGCTGCCCCATGCCGTGGGAGGTTTCCGCGGCTTCATGCTGGCGCTGATCGCCACCCTGTGGGCTTACGACGGCTGGCCCGACCTCACCATCCTGGCCGGCGAGATCAAGCGGCCGGGGCGCAGCCTGCCCATCGCGCTGATCGGCGGCCTGTGCATCATCGGCTTTCTCTACATGGCCACCAACGCCGCCATGCAGTTCATCCTATCCGCCTCTCAGGTCGCCGCCAGCCAGCGCCCTGCCGTGGATGCGCTGGCCGTCGTCGCTGGACCTGTTGGAGCGGGCTTTGTGGCCGCCGCCATGGCCCTCTCCATCTTCGTCACCCTCAACGGAACCATCATGAGTGGCGCCCGTGTCCCCTTTGCCGCCGCCCGCGACCGGCTCTTCATTCGCCACTTTGCCCGCATCAGCCCGCGCTTCCAGTCCCCTTCCACCTCGCTGGCCATTCAGGGAATGTTGGCCACCCTGCTGTTGCTGATCTTCAGCCAATTTGAAAAACAATTCGATCTGGCCATCTTTGCCGAGTGGCTCTTCTATTTGCTCATCGCCACCACGGTCTTCGTCTACCGCCGCACGCGGCCTGACCTGGCGCGTCCTTACAAAGTCTGGGGCTACCCGCTGCTGCCGCTCACCTTTTGCGTCTGTGGGATTCCCGTGCTGGTTTACTGCTTTCTGGGCAATTTGATTGGCTCGCTGCTCGGAGCCGCCCTCATCCTGCTCGGACTGCCGGTGCTGTGGCTGGTGCGGCGTCAGTATGGAGCCTCTGTTTCTATTGAGGAGAGCCAATCCGAATAGAAAAGGGCGCTCAAACTGCGAGCGCCCTTGCTAAGGGACCTCTGATTAAGGCTGAATCCACGCCGGATATTCCCTCAGAGCCTGTCCATAACTATGCTTTGAAGGGTACGGGCTTCAGCCCGTACGTTGAGAGTCGATTTTGATTTCCGGCTTTAGCCGCTGAGNNCCCTTTCAAAACATCGACTTATTCAGAGGTTCCCTAATCGTTTCGCGACTCATCCCCTACGCACGCCTCTGCGCCACTTCTTCATACACCGCCGCATACTCCCGCGCCGACTGCGCCCAGCCATAGTCCTGCGCCATGCCGTTGAGCATCAGCCGCTTCCAGCCAGCCTTGTCTTCAAACACTGTCAGCGCGCGCTCGATAGCCGCCCACAGGCCCTCGGCTCGCAAACCCTTGAACTTGAATCCAGTCCCTGTTCCCTGCTGCGGATTCCATTCCTCGATGGTGTCGTCCAGCCCGCCTGTAGCCCGCACCACCGGCACGGTGCCGTACTTAAGCGAATAAATCTGGTTCAGCCCGCACGGCTCATAAAGCGACGGCATTAGAAACATATCGGCACCGGCCTCGATCTTGTGTGCCAGTGCGTTGTCGTAGCCGATCCGCACAGCCACGTTGGCCTTGTTCCAGAAGGCCCAATCGCGGAAAAACTTCTCGTACGACGGCTCGCCCGCGCCCAGCGCCACCACCGCCACGTTCAACTCCGACAGCCGTCCGGCAACCTGCTCCACCAGGTCAAAGCCCTTCTGCACGACTAACCGCGAAACGATGCCGATGACCGGCGTCGAGTCCTCCACCATCTCCAATCCGAAGGCATCCAGCAGATCGGCGCGGCACAGCGCTTTGCCCGCCAGATTCTCCGGCGAGTAATTCGCCGCCAGCTTCCGGTCCGTGGCCGGATTCCACTCCGCATAATCCACGCCGTTCAGAATGCCGCGCAGGTCCGCCGTTCGCCCGCGCAGCACGCCGTCCAGCCCTTCGCCGAACTCCGGCGTCTGAATCTCCTGGGCATATTTGCGGCTCACCGTGGTCAGCATGTCAGCGTAGACCATCCCGCCCTTGAGAAAATTGAATTTGTCGAATTGCTCCACCTTATCCATGGTGAAAATCTCCCATGGAAAGAGCAGTTGTTCGGTGGTCGCCGGCGGAAACGCGCCCTGGTAAGCGGCGTTGTGAATCGTCAGCACCACGCCCGCGCGGCGCAATAGCCGGCTGGAAGCATACACCGTGCGCAGGTAAACAGGAATCAGCGCCGCCTGCCAGTCATGCACATGGAAAACCTGCGGCACACCCAGCTTTTTGCTTGCCTCCAGAACCGCGCGGCAGAAGAGCGCGAAGCGCTCGGCGTTGTCCGGATAATCGCCCGCGGCTGTCCCATACAGCGCCTCCCGGTCAAAGAACTCCGGGCAATCCACAAAGTAGTACTGCACTCCAGCGCGCTTGCCGCCGTCCACAATGCCCACCTTGCGTTTGTAATGCTGAAACGGAATCGTGATGGACCGCACCGCGTAGGTCAATTTGTCCGGGAGTTGCCGCCGCACACACGCATAGAGCGGCAGGTAGACCGTCACCTCGTGACCCATCTTGGCCAGCTCAGGCGCAAGCGCCCCCACCACGTCGGCCAACCCGCCAGTCTTGGCAAACGGCACGCACTCCGAGGCGACAAAGACAATGCGCATGAAAGCTTCTCCCTGGCAAGCTTACAAATCATTGGCAATTGACCAAAAAGCGTTGTTAAAGTGCCAGTCTACTACGATCCTGCTTTGCGGAGTTCTGCCTCCATATTCCTCCCCGGGCGAACGCATATAAAATTCCTCGCAGAAACGGCAAACAGCACTTGCACCACCCTGCTTTCCGGCGATTTGCAGGGGCCAAATTGATCCATTTCCAGAGCCTGAATCTAGCGAATTTCCGGTCATTTTGACGGCATTTTCGGCCATTTTTCGGTCATAATACGCCTTTTTCGGGCAAAATCAGCACTTTTCCGGAAGGCCATTTCTTACATTGCGGTACTTTGTGTGCGTTTTCGCGCATATCGAGGATTTTTCCTGAAAGTGCGTTTTGCTCAGCAACGACGCGGGGATTCTTCACTTTGAGGGCATGGTTTTCTTCTCTGAAGTCGCATTAATCGGCACGGTTTTCAGGAAAATTTATATACCCCCGGGGGGTAGGGGGGGGGTAGGGGGAGTGCCTTTCTGGTAATAATTTTTGCGGAGTTTTGTTAGCATTTGAGTACATACGGTATTCTCATTCCTTTTGAACATTCTCTCCATCCAAGATGATTGTGCGCCAGGGGAAGGTAATTATCTGTAAACGAAGACGAAGAAGTACGTTTGCCCTTTTATTCCTCCCCATTCATCTACCATCAAATCAGCCCATGCCCGTCAAGCCCAAGCTCGGCCAGAACTTTCTCGTTGACACCGAGGCCATCCAGCGCATCGCGGCCTCCATTGGCGATCTCACCGGCCGTACCGTGGTCGAGATCGGCCCCGGCCGCGGCGCAATTACCGCAGCCCTGGCCGCCCACGCTACCCGTGTGCTGGCCGTAGAACTGGACCACGTACTTGCTCTCCAACTGCGCATGCAGTTTCCTTCGGATCGCGTCACTGTCGTCGAGCAGGACGCATTGCAATTTGATTTCGCGGCGGCCTCTGCCGCAGCGGGTGAGCGCCTTCTGGTGGTTGGCAACCTGCCTTACGGCATTACCTCGCCCATCCTGCTCAAGCTGGCCGCAAGCCACGCCGCCCTGGACCGCGCCGTGCTCATGGTGCAGCGTGAAGTGGCTGATCGCGTCGTTGCCCAGCCCGGCTCTCGCGACTACGGCCTGCTCTCGGTCACCGTGCAGATCTACGGGCCGGCGCAGCGGCTTTTTACCCTGCCGCCGTCGGCCTTCTCGCCGCCGCCCGATGTGCATTCGACCGTCTTCCGCTGGCGATTTGCCCCGCGCTTGGACGAATTGGGCGTCGAGGAAGCCTCCTTCCTGCGCTTCGTGCGCCTGTGCTTTGCGCAGAAACGCAAGACGCTGGCCAACAACCTGCGAGCCGCCGCAATTCCCCCCGCAGTGGTTGCCGCCGCGCTGGCTCAGGCTGCGGTCGACCCTATGGCGCGCGCCGAGGCGTTGCCCATTGAGGCCTTTGCGGCTCTCTGGCGCTGCCTTGAAACATAATCAAAACAAGCCGTTCGGGAATTTTATTCACCGGGCAAAGGTTGCGTGCTAAAGTGTGAGCATCCAAGGAATTACTGATACTTATGCCCGAAGATGAGCTGAAACCGAAGGCTGCATGGGTAATTGGGCGCGCGCAGGACTGCGATCTGGTAGTGCCTGAGGCTCCCGTCTCCTCTCATCATTGCCTGCTGACCCACCAGGCGGATGGATTCCTGCTGGAAGACCTGGGCTCGACCAACGGCACTTTTCTGAACGGGGTCAAGATCGCCCCTCATGAGCCGGTTTCGGTGCCGCATGGGGCGCTCGTAACCCTGGGCGGCCAGGTGCCGATGCCTTGGCCCGTCGCTTCTGCCGGCCCGTCCGAGGCAAGCACACCCCNNCTGCCCATCGTCAGTTGGAATCACGCCGTCATCACCGAAGAGAACGGCCAGTACATCCTGGAAGACCGCAACTCGCGCAACGGAACGGCAATCGGTGAGTTGAGCAACCGCATCCAGAGAACCGTTCTTGAACCATCCGACCAGGTCTTTCTGGGCTCCTACAAGATTTCCGCCGCGCAGCTTCTCTCCCTTGAGGAAAAGGTCGAGATCGGCGAGGCCGCCTACCAGACCGTCTCTTTCCGCGGCAATTCCATGGAGGCGGGGCGCGACCCTGGATGCGATATTCCCCTCGATTTCCCCATGGTCTCCTGGCATCATGCACGGCTCACCCGCACCCCGGAGGGCATTCTGGTTGAGGATCTGGGCTCCCGCAACGGGACTTACCTCGACGGCGTACGCGTTACCGGCAAGGTGCTGGCCCGGCCCGGTCAGGAGATTGGCCTGGGAAGCGTCCGTTTCCAACTGCTGGAAAACGGCTCTCTGGCCCAGCGGGATTACAACGGCAAAGTCACCATCGAGGCCAAGGACATTGTGGTTCACGCGCCCAACGGAAAGCGCCTGCTGGACCCTGTCTCCCTCACCGTTTTTCCTTATGAGTTGGTGGCCATGATGGGTCCGGCCGGCGCCGGCAAAACCACCCTGCTCAAAGCCCTCAACGGCTACACCCGCCCCGTCAGGGGAACGGTGCTCTTCCGCGGCCAGAGCCTCTACGACTACTACGACCTCTATCGTCACATGATGGGCTACGTGCCCCAGGACGACATCGTCCATCCCCAGCTGACCGTCCGCCAGGCACTCTATTTCTCCGCTCGCCTGCGCACCGACCTGACCGACGCGGAGATTGACGCCCGCACTCAAAAGGTCCTTTACGATCTTGGCATTCCCGACAAGATCGACACCGTCATCGGCTCGCCGGAGCGCAAGACCCTCAGCGGCGGCCAGCGCAAGAGGGTCAACATTGGCCTGGAACTTATCACCGATACACCTGTGTTGTTTTTGGACGAGCCAACCTCCGGCCTCTCTTCTTACGATGCCGAGTCCGTCATCGATCTGCTGAAGGAGCTGTCCAAAACCGGCAAGACCATCCTCACCACCATCCATCAACCCAGCCTCAAGGTCTACAAGCAGTTCGACGACCTGCTCATGGTCTCCCGCGACAAGGGAGAGAAGCCCGGAGCGCTGGTTTACTTCGGGCCGGCTTATCCGGATTCAATCCAGTTCTTCAACCCGTCCACCGTCGGCCCCACCGGCACGACGCCCATGCAGAGTGCCGAGCTGAATCCGGAGATGCTCTTCTCCGGCATGAACACCGTCCCCGATGCCAACCGCACCGAAACCTGGCGCCAGCGATACCTTGCATCCAAGTATCAGCAGGAGTACGTCGCCAACCGCAGCGGCAAGNNCTGGCGCAGGCGCCGTTGTTTGCCCTGCTGGTGGCGCTGGTCACTTACCCATTGCGCGCTGACAATTTTGGCGAGCTCTCCCAGAAGCTGCCCATCGCCCATTTCCTCATGGTGGTGGCCGCCATCTGGTTTGGCTGCAACAACGCCGCGCGCGACATCGTAGGCGAGTGGACCATCTACAAACGCGAGCGCATGGTCACCCTCAAGCTCCTCCCTTACATCTTTTCCAAGCTCGCTGTGCTCATGGCGCTGTGCATCTTCCAGTGCGGCTCTTTGCTGGCCATCGTCTACCTGATCTGCGGGCTGCACAGCAACTTCTTCGCTGACTTCCTCGTCCTGCTGCTTTCTTCCATGATCGGCGCGGGACTCGGCCTCTCCATCTCGGCGCTCTCCAAAACCACCGAGAGCGCCATCGCCATGCTGCCCCTGGTGCTGTTGCCCATCATCGCTCTGGGCGGCGGCATGAGGCCCGTCTACCTCATGCCCAATGCCGGTCAGGTTCTCAGCGCCGTCATTCCCTCCCGCTGGGCCTTTGAGGCCAATCTGCTTCATGAGGCCACAGCCAGCCAGTGGGGAGCCAACAAGCCGGTGCCCGACTACACCTGCAATATTCAGCCGCCACAGCCGCCCGCCGGCAGCCAGCCTATGCCTCCCATGGCGTCAGCACCGCCCGACTCGTCTGTGCCGCCCGGAGCATCGATGCCGCTCGGAGCATCCATGCCGCCTGGTTCGTCCATGCCGCCCGGCTCCTTCGACCCCGACGACCTCAACCCATCGCTCCACGTCCAGGGAGACCCTGCCGAAGGAAGCATTCCCGCCTACCTCATCACCTTTACCGACCCCACTGGAAGCCAGCACACCTGCCGCGCCTCGGCCGGCGAGCAGTATCCCCGCATCAATCCCAANNGGATTAGGGAACAGGGAACAGGAAAAAGCCGTCGGCTTTGCACTGTTTCCCAGAGCATATTTCAAAAAGCCGCATTGTGTCAGGGCACGACTTCAGTCGTGCCGCAAATGCTGCAAAAACAAATCGGGCTTTAGCCCCTGAGGGAATGTGCTTTCAATAAGTTGCAATCCGCCGTTGCCCCATCCTTGAATCGTTTTTTGATTCAGGGGTGGGAGACCACGAACTCCGCATTGCTTACACCGTGAAAAACTCTACTGCACCGGCGCAGACGCCGGCGCCAGCAAATCCGCTGGCAAAAACGCCCCGGTCTGCTCGTCCTGAACCAGCCCGATCACCCCGTCCGGCGTCACAATCGGCGAGCCGAAGACCGCCCCATCCACCGGTTCGCTCAATTGAATCCCCAGCCCATTCCGGCGCGCTCCTAATTGCAGCACCTCCACCGAAGGCTGCCTGGTCACCGCATCCTGGCGCAGGCGAAAGACGGCAACATGCTCCCAACTGTCCTGCGCTGCCACCGCGGCTGAAGCTGCTGCCAGCGCAGGCGGCGCGGGAGGCGCATGAAGCGTCAGAAGGGCCAGCGAGGTGGGCGATGCCCGGCGCAATACCGTCATCTTGCCGTGTTTGCCGTTCGTCGCTATCAGTGTGCCTTCCTCGGGAGCACCGCGCATATCCACGGTAAAATCCTTGTCGCCGAGCCGCAGTGGATCGCCCTTAGCGACGGGCCGAAGCTGAATCTCCAGGCTGTGCTTCACCAGCTTGGCCGCGCCCGATTGCACCGCTCCCAGAAACTCCGCATCGTACTTCCATGGCGCCTCGGCCTCAGCCAAAGTCACGACTTGAGAGGGTTGAACGCGAAAGCCCAAATGGACCGATGTCACAGGGTAGTTCGCATCTCCCCTCGCCAGCGTGTAACTCGATTCCACCGCAAACAGATTCGCCGGGGCATTGGCCTTTAGATCGCGAATCCACTGGGGCTGCGTGCCGGGAATGTACTTGTCCGCCACGGTTTTGGCCTTCAGCCCGGTATCGATCACCTTCAGGATGGACAACGCCACATTCCGCTGCAGCGGCGTGCCGCCCAGGGTCACCGGCACGTCCTGGTTGAGAGCCATCTCCACGCTCGGATGCTGGGTGTGCAGCGCCAGCTTCTCCACCAAGGTGAGCCGCACGTCCGCCACCAGTTCGCCCTCAATGCGGACGCTCTGGTTTTCGATCATTTGCCGCAGCGGCTCTGTCGTACGCAAATCGCGAAACAGCACCGTGATGTAAATCGGAGGCAGTGCCGTCGTTGTGCCCTTGTTGATCACTATCTCCTGGTTCAATGGCGATGCGAAGACCGGCTGGCCATTCAGGCGAAACGAGAAAAGTCGCAGGTTCTCCAGGGTCGCGGACTGGGTCGCGGTCAAAGTGAGGTCCACGATCAACTTCACATGCGACGTGTCGATCTCCGCCACGTTGATTTCCTTGACCTGAAAGTCCCCTACCATTGGCGCCTGCACGGCCGGCTGAGCCAGGCCGCCTGCCGCCGCCAAAACGCTCATCCCGGCGATTGCAACACGCAAAACAGCCTTCATTTCGTCCCCTTCTCTGCAAGCATGATAACGCCCGCAAGCCAGCGCGTCTTGGTTGGTTAGACGCGCGGTAGTAGAAGAGGATGGCTGACCGGGAGGGTTCCTGATTCGGGATTTGCAGTGGCCTGCCTGCGCATTGGGAATAAATTCAGGCTGAAAAAACGAGCCAATCAGTGGTAACCGGGAGTATGCGGGGTATATTTGTTCTAGACGAAATCAGCTATTGGTAATACTGTCTGATTCATGCTCGTTCTATCTCCACGCCGGAAGCGTGGGAAAACTCAATCTCTATCCACATCCCGAAAAGGAGGGTTCATGCCCGATCCGAATAAGTCCGGCTTCACTGACAACTCACTCGGTGCAATCGCCTACATCACCGTTGTCCCGGCGGTCTTCTTCCTGGCCATTTCGCCTTACAACAAGAGTGCCTATGTGCGCTTCCACGCCTGGCAGTCCACAGTACTCTCCGCTTTTGCGTTCATCCTCTTCATGGTCCTGAGCTTATTGCCTGCGCTGAACACATACCTTGAGTCCATTGCCTTTATGGGCCTCTACTTGCTCGTATTAATTGTCTGGGGCCTCGTTTCGATCTTGTGCGCGATCAAAGCGTTGAACGGCAGGCTCTTCAAGCTCCCGGTCATCGGCATATGGGCCGAGCGGCAGTCCAAAAAGTAATCGCCTGCGCGGCAGGTCAATCTTGCGAACGGCCTCTGCCCGGAGGCCGTTTTCGCTTGCCACAACGGGAGATCGGCAGCTTGGGAATCTCTGATTGTGTCGACGTTATGAAAAGGCACGACTTTACCGCTTGCGGAAAAACTCAAAAATGAGTCAGTTTTGTAACAGGGCACCGCTTCAGCCGTGCCGCAAACGCAACAAAACAAATGTGGGCTTTAGCCCCTGCGGGACGTTTTATTCGAACAATAACGTATTTTGAGATGGCAGATAAGCGCACAGCCCGGCTGCCATCCTGGAAGAGCGCTGCAGGATTCGAACCCGCGACTTCCACCGTGTGAAGGTGGCGAGGAAGTAGCCGGATGATGATTCAAAAGGGATTATAAACCGGCTCAGTGGTCAAAAACCGGCATTCCGGGCGCTGTTTGCTACCAAATTGCCACCAAATTCTCTAACCGTTTATCTGTGGGCCAATCGGGCCGGTCGTGGGGGAACAGCCCGATCTTTCTCCATCCTGGGATCGCATTCTACTCGCAAGCCAAGCGCGAACTGGACTCGAAAGCGACCAACTTCCGAGCTACTTCTGAGCATTTCAAGCTGATCTGCCATGAACTTGTGCAGTTTGAGGTTCTAAAGATGACCTGCCTGGGCTTGGACGGATGACCTTTTCCATGCCATTACTATTAGCTGGAAGATGGAAGGGGGAAAAGGACGGTATGGCTCGTGACCATGGAATGGGTGGGAGACGAATATGAACGTGGCGCTTGCGAGATCGGAATAGAATAGGTTTCAGATCACAAGGAGTACATTTTTTGGAACGTTCCGAGTTGGAGTCTCGCCAGGAATCCCAGCTCAGTGTTACTATGCTGCTCCATGCGTGGGAGTCGGGGCAACCTGCGGCTTTCGACAGGTTGGTAGAGCTGGCGTACCCTGAATTGCGCCGCATTGCCAAGCGTCATTGCGGCCGCGAGGGGATTTCTTCCACTTTGCAGTGCACAGCCGTGGTTCACGAGGCTTGGATGCGGCTGGCGCAGACGCCGCAACCGGACTACAAAGACCGCACACACTTTTTCGCGTTTGCTTCGCGGCTGATGCGGTCCATTCTGATCGACCATGCTCGCGCCAGGAAGAGCCGGAAGCGAGGCGGCGGCGGACTCAGCTTCACATTGATCGATTCCGATGCCGTGACTTCTCCGCCCGAAGTTGAGATTCTCGATCTGAATGCAGCGCTCGAAGAGCTGGAAGTGCTTGATCCCTTGCAGGGCCGCATCGTTGAATTGCGCTACTTCACCGGACTCAGCATTCCGGAGACCGCCGAAGCTGTTGGTGTCTCCGAGAGTACCGTGAAGCGGGAATGGATTGTGGCAAAAACCTGGATCCGGAGGCGCCTCACGGAGGGGAAGCGAGAACCGTGACCTCGAACGACTGGAAGCGTGTAAAGGAACTGTTCACCTCGGTGGTCGCATTGGCCGAGGGTGAGCGGGATTCCTATCTCGCCGCGCAGTCTGACTCGAACGAGGTTCTCAATGAAGTGAGTTCGCTGCTATCCACCTATCTGGAGTCGCCCGATTTTCTCGAAGGAGTGACTCCGCCGCTGCCTCTTGGGGATCTGGCCGACGAAGCTCCGGCCACGCTTGCAGGGCGCCGCATCGGAGCCTGGCAACTCATTCGGGAGATCGGCCGTGGCGGCATGGGCGTGGTATGGGAAGCCCACCGCGCCGATCAGCAGTACGATCAGCGCGCGGCCGTGAAGCTGCTCCGCGCCAGCCTGCTCTCCGAGCGGGAGATTCGCCGCTTCCGCGAAGAGCGTCAGATTCTTGCCTCACTGAATCATCCCTGCATTGCCCGCCTTCTCGACGGCGGCATGATGGAGGACGGCTCGCCCTACCTGGTGATGGAGTTTGTCGATGGCTTGCCTATCGACACATGGTGCGACCGCGAGCAGCTCAATGTCCGCAAGCGACTCGAAGTTTTTCTGCTGGTATGTTCGGCCGTCGAATACGCTCACCGCCAGTTGGTCATCCATCGCGATCTGAAGCCGGCCAACATCCTGGTCACGGTCAGCGATGGCACGCCGAAGCTGCTCGATTTCGGCATTGCCAAATTGATTCAGGAGGGCGTTGAAGAACAGCACTCCACCACGCGGCTGCTGACGCCGGAGTGCGCCAGCCCGGAACAGGTGCGCGGCGAGCGGATGACCACCGCCAACGATGTCTTTTCCCTGGGCGTTTTACTCTACTTGCTGCTGACCGGCCATCATCCATTCGCCGTGCCGGATGCCAGTCCGTTGGAGGCCATGCGCGCCATCTGCGAGATGGAACCCAGGCTCCCCAGCAGCATGGCGCACAGCCGCCGCAAGGAGCTGCACGGTGAATTGGACGCTGTCATCCTGCAGGCATTGCGGAAGAACCCCGCGGAACGCTATCCCTCTGTGCGGGCGCTTGCCGATGACATTCGCGCATGGCTGGAGGGTACACCGGTGAGCGCTGTCCGGCAGTCGTTGGGGCGCCGCTTCGTTAAGCTGATCCGGCGCTACAAGGTGCAAAGCGCTGCCATCGCTCTGGCCGCCGCGTCGCTGCTGGCGGGCATGATTGTCACTTCCGTGGCAGCCAGAAATGCGCGGCGAGCCGAAGGCGAAGCACTGCTGCAACGGGATCGCGCCACCAGCGCACAGCTAGCCGCGCAAACGGATCGAAACCGCGCTGTTGCGGAAGAACTGCGCGCCAACCGCGAGGCCGCCGCCGCCAAGGCCATCAATGATTTTCTGCAACAGGATGTGCTTGCCCAGGCGAGTGCCAATACCCAGGCGCGCCCCGGAGCGAAGCCCGATCCGGATCTCAAGGTGCGCACCGCGCTGGATCGCGCGGCAACTCAAATCAGCGGTCGCTTCAATGATCAGCCGCTGGTCGAGGCCTCCATTCGCCAAACCATTGGTGAAACATATGAGCAGCTCGGTTTGTACCCGGAGGCGCAACGTCAGCTCGAAATAGCCCTGAATCTGCGCCGCAGGAATGCAGGAGAGGAGGATCCCACCACACTGTCCAGCATGAACGCCCTGGCGCAGATCGATGCGCACGAGGCTCGGTATGCCGAGGCGGAGTCGCTTTTCAACGCCGTGCTCGAGAAACGGCAGCGCATTCTGGGGATGGCTCACCCTGATACGCTGGCCACTTCCAATGCCCTTGCCCTCCTCTACTTGAATGAGGGCAAATATAAGCGCGCGGAAGCGCTTTCCACTCATGTAACCGATCTGGCTCGCCATGCGTCCGGAGGGGAAGGCGCCCAATTCCTAACCTATGAGCGGCTTCTCAGCGACGTATATTCGGAAGAAGGAAAGATGGCTCAGGCGGAGCCACTCCTGAGAGATGTTTTATCCAGACAACGGCGCTTGCTTGGTGACGAGCACCCGGAGACGCTGGCGAGCATCGACACTCTGGCGATGTTATACGGCCTTGAGAGCAAGAATACGGCGGCAGAGGCGCTGGAGAGCGAGGCATACAAAACCAGCCTGCGTATCCTCGGCCCCGAGCACCCGGATACTCTGACCCGCATGAATAATCTGGCTTTGCTTTATCACCAGGAAGGAAAGTATGGCGAGGCAGAGCCGCTCTTCAAACAATATGCCGAAGTCACCGCTCGTGTGCGCGGGAAGGCGCATCCCGAAACTCTGACCGCGATTTTCAATCTGGCCTACTTCGACCGCATACAAGGGAAGTTCGCGGAGGCGGAAAGCTTGCTGCTCCGGTATCTCGAACTCGGTCCCAAGGTCAACGGAGAAGAGCATCCCGAAACCCTGTCTGCCTGGAATTCCCTGGGAACGGTTTACCGCTGTCAGGGCAGATTCGCGGATGCTGAAAAACTCATCGGCAAAGCGCTTGCCATGGAGAGCCGCATTCTTGGTCCCAAGCATCCGCAAACGCTGGTTGCCCAGACGGCGCAGGCGATCCTGTACGAGATCGAAGGAAAAGATTCCGAAGCCGAGCACCTGCTTGAACAAACGCTTGATGCCGACCGCCGCATACTGGGATCGGCGAATCTTTCCACCAAGACCTGCATGACTTCGCTGGCAAGGCTGAGATTGAGACAGCATCGGTACGCCGAAGCCGAGACGCTGCTGCGGGAAGCTCTCAACGGGGAAGGGGCCAACGGTCCCAACGTGTGGGATTTGTATGACCGGCAAAGCCTGCTGGGCGCGAGCCTCATGGGCCAGGGCAAGTACGCCGAGGCCGAGCCGTTGCTGCTCTCCGGGTATGAAGGGCTGCAAAAGCAAAGTCCGGCCATTTCGGTCGACGCCAACCTTCCGCAAGCCGGCGACAGGCTGGTGCAGCTCTACACTGCCTGGGGAAAGCCCGACCAGGCCGGCGAATGGCGGCGCAAATTGAGTTTCGCAATAAAATAAAGGACTTATATAGGATAGGGCATCTCTCTTCGGTCCTGTTTTTATTGCAAGCCGGCCGTGATCGGCTCTCAATTCTCAAAATAATCTCATTTTCTTTTCAAATCCTGAACCGATTTTCCGCCCGATTCCGCTTTTACAAATTGAGGTGGTGCGCCAGCGCGCCGCCGATTGTCTGCACTGCCACGCCTGCCCTGGGCGCGGTCAGAAAGGAATCGCCATGAACCGCTGCTTCCGTCTTGCCTCCTCGAAGTGCTTCCCCTTTCAGTTGGCTGCCACCCTGGGCCTGCGACGGCTCAGGGCGCTGTTGGCCATGGCCGCGATCTTCCCGTTCTGTCTGGCGGCCATGGCGCAGTCCGCGCATTACGGCGGCCTGACGAGCACCGTCAACAGCGGCGCTCATACGCCGATGGGCGTGGCGATGGACGCCAAAGGAAATCTCTTTATCGTCGACAATCAGATGGGAACAGTCCAGGAAGTCCAGGCGGTGAACGGCGTCCTTCCTGCGGGCGCGACGGGGGTCCAGGTCGCCAGCGGCTTCAGGTATCCCAACGGGATCGCCGTGGATGCGAATGGAGATCTCTTCGTTGCGGACATGGACAATCAGGCCATCAAGGAGATTGTGGCGATCAACGGCGAGGTCACGTCCAGCTCTTCCGTCCAAACGGTGTATAGCAAAGCTTCAAGCTGGCCACAAGGCGTCGCCGTCGATTCGAACGGAAATGTCTTCTTTACCGATGAGGGCGCGCCGACGGCCGTGTACGAGATCGTGGCCGACAGCAACGGCCAGGTCTCTTCTTCCTCGGCCGTGAGCACACTCTTCTACGGGAGATTCACCTTTGCCTGGGGCATCGGGGTCGATGCGCAGAATGATGTGTTTGTCACCGACCACAACATTTCGACAAACTCCGTCTCGGAGATTGTTGCCGTCGGCGGCGCAGTCTCGTCGGGTTCGCAACTGAACACGGTGATCAGCGGTATCGGGGGGCCCGTAAGCGTCGCTCTGGATGCGAACGGAAACCTCTTTGTAGGAGAAGACGGCCCCAACAACCTGATCGAGCTGGCCGCCGGAAGCTGGAACCTGTCGGCGACACCGTCGCATCGCGTTGTGCAGAGCGGGTTCGATGATCCCCTCTTCCTCGCGGTCGGGCTGCACGGAGAGATCTATGTTGCGGATACGTATAACTACGAAGTGAAGACGATCATGGTCGATCCTCCGAATTTCGGCAAGGTCAACGTGGGCAGCACCAGCGCGACGATTCAGCTTCCGTTCACCTTCGATTCCGAAACCACGCTGGGCGACACCTTCGTCAGCGTTCTCTCGCAGGGAGCTAGCGGGCAGGAGTTCTCCCGGGGCCAGAGCAGCGATCCTTACTGTCAGGCAAATCAAACGTACGAGACCGGCGATACCTGCCTGATTGGCGTGCAATTCGCGCCACAGCATCCGGGGCTTCGGCTGGGCGTAGCAGAGTTGCTGGACGCTAACGGAAACATTCTTGCCAGCGTGCCTCTCGCGGGCACCGGCGTTGCCTCCCAACTCTCCTACCTGACCTTCACCGCGCCCACCAACCTTTACTCGCAGATCAACGGCCAGCCTACGGGCGTAGCTGTCGATTCCCAGGGCGATGTGTTTTACAGCGATGCGGATCAGAGCATGGTCTTTGAACTCGTAGGCGGCAGCGGTTCGCCTGTAACGATCTCCAGTTCTTTAGGCTGTCCCGAAGCTCTGGCCTTCGACGGCGGCGGCAATCTTTTTGTGGCGGATTATTGCAGCCATACCGTCTACGAGATCCAGGCTGACAGCAACGGCCAGCTCTCCACGAATTCCAACGTCTTTGACCTGAGCAACGTCGTGAGCTACTCCAACGGCTTCAGCGGCTTCAGCGAGCCGTGGGGTGTGGCCGTCGATGGCGCTGGCAATGTCTTCGTCACCGATGCCAACGACACCGGCCAGGGCACGGTCTACGAGATTGTGGCCGACAGCACCGGCCACATCTCCGGCTCCTCGTCCGTGGTTCAAATCGCCACGGGCTTCAACCAGCCGCAGGGCCTGGCCCGGGACGCGAATGGAGACCTCTTCCTGGCCGACACGCACAATCTTGCGGTGAAAGAGATCGTGGCCGTGAACGGGCAGGTCTCGCCCAGCTCGCAGGTGGTGACCGTCGGCAGCGGCTTCCTCTTTCCCACCAGCGTCGCCGTCGATGCTGCCGGCAACGTCTATGTGACCGACGACGACAGCGGCACCAACAGCATGGTGAAGGTCATTTTGGCCACGAATGGCGCAGTCTCGGCCACCTCCAAAGTCCTCACGCTGACCAACGGCCTCGCCCAGCCCTGGGGCATCACAGTCGACCCCAGCGGCAACCTCTTCTTTACCAATTTCCGTTACGCCTCAGTGCAGGAACTTCCCTTTGGCGCAGAACCCGCGCAGATCGCCTTTAATACAACCACGGCGGTGGGGACGCTGGATGCGACCGACGATCCGCAGAGTCTTACCCTGGCCAACATCGGCAACGCCGCGCGCAACTTCCCCTCGGCTGCCTCGATCCTGGGCGGAGATTTTCTCTTCGATAGCGCCACCACCTGCTCGCAATCGGGCGCGTACACGCTCAATCCCGGCAGTTCCTGCACGCTGGCCATCGACTTTCAGCCTTCCGCTTCGGGCCCACTCTCGGACACGCTTACCCTTGGCGACAGCTCTCTGTCCGCGATCGCGCTCAACGGCACAGGCTCCGCGCAGCCCATTCTCTCGGTCGGCGCTCTGTTGTCGATTGGCTACGTCCAGGCCGGCGTCACGACTCCAACTTTGGTGGCAGTCGAAAACTCCGGCGGCGCGCCGCTGACGATTGCTTCCATCGTGCGCACCTCCGGCGCATCCGACTTCAGCCTCGGTACGGGAGGAACCTGCCCTATCGGCTCCGCCATTGCGGCAAACACTGGCTGCGCCATCGAAATCGACTATTCTCCGGCGGCTGGCTTCGCCGGCGCTGAGTCCGCCGTCTTCACGATCACCAGCGATGGTGGAACAAAGAACTTCACCTTCAGCGCCTACTCGGTGCTTTCGATGACCCAGCCGGTCCTGGTGGCATCGTCCGCAACGCTGGACTTCGGTGCGACGACAATCGGTGCCGAGGCGTGGAAGTGGGATCAGGGTATCCCGTTTACGCAACTGACCCTCACCCTGACCAATTACGGCGGCGCAACGCTCAACTTCTCCGACCTGACGACGACCACGGGCGTGGAGGATTTCTATTGGCCGAATGAGCGCGGCAATGGCCCCGCAGGCACCTGCACATCCTCCGCACTCTACGGCACCACGCATCTGGCGACAGGACAAAGCTGCACCATCCAGTACAACTTCCTGCCCTGGCTGAATGGCGCGCGGCAAGGCAATCTGCACATTGGCAGCAACGCTGTTTCCGGCGATCTCAACGTGACGCTGACGGGCGTCGGCGTGCTTCCGGCTGGCGTGCTTGCCGTCATTCCGCAGCAGGGAGCCTCCAGCGTGGGCGGAAAGGCCGCCACCATCGACCCCACTCTCCACAAGGTATTCGCCGTCAGCGGCGGGCATTTGACCGAGGTGGATACCAACACCCTGGCCTATAACAGCCTGTCCATGAGCGGACTGGGCACCGTCGGCCCCCTCCAGTTGGCTCTCGACGCCGCCACGGGCACAATCTATGGGGAATCGGAAGACGGATTCTACGCCATCAATGAGGCGACCGGGACGGCGAACTTCACCAGCGTAGCAAACGAGTACTTCTACGATATCGCCGTCAACCCGGTGGCGAACAAGGCATTCCTGACCGATTACGGATCGCATATCGGAATCGTGGATGGCAACGCGAGCAACGCGTACTCGTCGATCAATACGTCGGGCTCTACCTACCTGTTCAGTACCACGGCTTTGGCCGTGGACACTATACACAACCTCACCTATGTTCTGGACAACTATGTAGGGAAGATCGCGGTGGTCAGCGGGAGCACGCTGCAAACTCCCTTCATTACAGGATTGCCCACCCAGGGATCGCTGCTGACCTTCAATCCGTTCTCCAACAAGCTCTACACCAACGGATCGAACTCGACACCACTGACGGTGATTGACGGCGCAACCCATGCCGTCAGCAGCATTGCCGGCATCCATGCCACTGCGGTCACCGTGAACCCAGTGACCAATCGCGTCTATGCCACCAACTTCCCGGCGGTATGGAGCAGCTATGCCCAGACCGCCACGATCGCGGTGATCGACGGCTCCACGCAGACGGTTTTGGCCAATGTGCCGGTGGGCCAGGCCGGCTCCGGGGCCGAGGCCATCGCCATCGACACGGTGAGCAACGAAATCTATGTTCCCAACGGCGAAGGCAACGGCGTCGGCAACTACGTATCAGTGATCGACGGCGCCACCAACACCGTTTCCGCTACCGTGGCCACGGACTGGGGTCCGGGTGCGGTCGTGGTGGACGAAGCGAACCACCACGCTTTTGTGCTTAACGAGCGCTTGCTGCCCCAAGGCAACCCCACGGGCAGCATCTTTGTCATTGCCAGCCCCAAGGACGATGGGCCGACGGTGGCTCCGGCGATCTCCGCGGCCTTCGGAGCGGCCACCATTGCGGTCAATGGAACGACCTCGCTGAACTTCACTATCACCAATCCCAACAGCAGCTACACGCTTTCCAGCGTCGGCTTCCAGGCGCAGCTTCCCAGCGGCTTGCAGGCCGCGGCGGGAACCACGGCAGCCTGCGGCGGAGCCCTGACCACGGCTCCTTCCGGCAGCATCACCGTCAGCGGCGCGCTGGTCGCGCCCGGTAGCCCGTGCGTTGTCAGCCTCACCGTGACGGGAACAGCGGCAGGCACTTACACGGTCACTTCCGGCGCGGTCACCGCATGGCCCAGCCTGACCGGAAATACTGCTTCGGCTACCATTACGGTCACGTTGACGACGAACAAGACAACGCCAACAATCACCTGGTCCACGCCCGCCGCAATCACGTACGGCACACCGCTCAGCGCAACGCAGTTGAACGCAACCGCATCCGTCGCGGGAACCTTCG
>PMGP01000118.1:0-2198 GCA_003156235.1 Acidobacteriaceae bacterium | reverse complement strand
TGCTGGGAGCCGGACAGCAGACACTGACGGTATCCTTCACGCCAACCGATACAGCCGACTACAGCAGCACGTCAACGGCCACGGTTCCTCTGACGGTGAATGCGGCTATCTTCACTGTCAGCGGTACGGTCACCTTCGGCGGACAACCGTTGAGCGGCATTACGATGAGCGGCCTGCCCGGAAATCCCATCACCGACAGCTCCGGCAATTACAGCGCCGTCATTGGCAACGGTACGGTATATATAGGGACGCCTACATTGGCGGGCTACACCTTCACGCCGTCTTCGGTTGCGACTCCCAGCGCTCCAGTCATCAGCATCGTTCAGAACTTCACGGCGGTCTATACCCCGCCGCAAGTTACCACCGCGACGACTTTGGGCGCGTTTTCTTCCACAATCACCAGCGGCGGCAACGTCGTCACGGAAGGAAAATTCGGCGTAACCGCAAAGGGCGTCTGCTGGAGCAAAACCGTCAATCCCTCCTCGGCGAATAGTTGCACAAACAACGGCACGGGAGCGGGAGCATTCGTAAGCACCATCACGGGGTTGTCCTTGAATGCGGCCTATCACGTGCGCGCCTATGCGACCAGCTTGGCCGGAACCGCGTACGGCGCGGATATGCAATTTACAACTTCGCAGGCGGCTGGACCCTTTGCCTACATCACCGGCTTGGACGACAACAGCCTCTCCGTCATTGACACGGCGACAAACACCGTCAGCAGCACGCTGGCGATTGCCGACGGGCCGCGCGGCGTCGCGGTTGACGCCGCAACGGGCGCCATCTATGTAGCCCAGCAGAACTCCTGGGTATATATGGTGGATGCTCCGACTGCTACGGTGATCGACGCGAAGACGGATAGTATTACCGGAACGTTGAATCTGTTTGGAAATACTCCTCTCAATGTAGCCGCCAGTCCAGACGGCAGCAAAATCTACGTGTCCGATGGGAATTCGGGCGCCGTGGATGTCATCGATGCGAAAAGTGGCGCGGTCAGTGTCATTGATTCCGGAAATATGACTTTTGGTCTGGCCGTACACCCGGATGGAACGCGCCTCTATCTGACCAGCATGACGGCGAACGTTGTGGTGGTCGTTGATCTGTCCAGCAATACCGTCACTGGAACGATCAACGTTGGCGCATTACCGCGCGATGTTGCAATCGATACGGCGGGAACGCGCGCCTATGTTCCCAACGCCAATGACAATACGGTATCCGTCATTGACGTTGCAGCGGGATCGCCCACCATCAACACCGTTCTCAAAGTGATCAACGTTGGACTCGGACCACGCGGAGCCGCGCTGAACCAGAGCGGCACGCGCCTTTATGTGACCAACCAGGACGACAATACTGTCTCAGTGATTGACACAACCAACGATGGCGACGCAGTCATCGGGACTGTTAATGTCGGAAATGGGCCATATGGAATCGCGATGCATCCAGACGGCATTCACCTCTATGTGATCCAGCGCATCGACAATACCGTATCGGTTATCGACACAACCAACGACAAAGACACGGTAACCAATACCATTTCCGTGGGGAAGAATCCCTATCAGTTGGGCCCGTTCTTCTGGACGCCTCCGAGTCAGAGCAAGGCAACACCTGCAATCACTTGGGCAACGCCTGCCGCGATCACCTACGGCACAGCGCTCGATAGCACGCAATTGAACGCCACGGCGAGCTATGGTGGATCGCCGGTCGCGGGAACCTTCGCCTATACGCCGGCCTCGGGCACGGTGCTGAACGCCGGGACGAGCCAGACGCTTTCGGTCACCTTCACGCCGACAGACACGACTGACTACAACACGGCTACAGGATCGGTGAGCCTGACAGTAAACCAGGCGACGCCGGCGATCAGCTGGACTGCGCCGGCGGCGATTACCTACGCCACGGCGCTGAGCGCAACGCAGCTTGACGCGACAGCGAATGTGCCGGGAACTTTCACCTATTACCCGCAGGCAGGCGCTTACGTGAACGCTGGTCATCAGACTCTGATCGTGTCCTTTACTCCGACCGACACGACGGACTACACGACGACGACGGCCCGAGTTCCGCTGACCGTCAACCAGGCGACGCCAACAATCACTTGGGCGACGCCAGCGGCGATCACCTACGGCACAGCGCTCGGCAATACTCAACTGAACGCTACAAACCGCTTCAACGGAGTGGCACTGGAGGGGACGTTCGCCTACACGCCG
>PMGP01000350.1 GCA_003156235.1 Acidobacteriaceae bacterium | reverse complement strand
GAGATTCGAACTCCCGACCTACTGATTCGTAGTCAGTCGCTCTATCCAGCTGAGCTACGGGCGCACAAGTCGGGTCCCATGCGGAACCCCAACGCGAAACCTTACACAGATTATCAGGGTTTCAACCCAGGCGCAATCAAACCGTCACGCAGCGGGTGCTGGCTGTTGGGGCGCGGCGATCAGCGGCAACTCCTCCGCAATCTCGAGGCCCGTCAGCCGTATCAACCGTGTCACCGTCGCGGCGTTCAGCCGGGTTGCGTCGTACTCCACGCGCAGCGTGTTAGCGGCGCGGTCGAATGTGAGCCGACGAATGCCGTAAACCTCGCGGATGCTGGTCAGCGCATGGGTCACCGCATCCATAGGCGGCACGGCATAGCGAAAGAGAATATCCACCGTGGTCATAACGGAATCATAGCAAGGCCGGGAGCTTTATTGCGCCTCGCAAGCCTCTCTACGTGGAAATGGAAGCACTTTGAACGCTGCTGGGCGCTGCTGTTCCAGCCAGAGTTCATGGTTCATCTGCATCTTCAGCCAGAAATCCGGCGAGGTGCCGAGGGCCACTGATAGCCGCAAGGACGTGTTGGCGGTGATGCCCGCGTGTCCATTCAGGATGCGCGACAGATGGGCGCGGGTCAGGCCCAGCCGGGTGGCCGCATCTGAAACGCTCATCTCTCCCAGGTAGTCGCGCAGCACTTCCCCGGGATGTGCGGGATTGAAGATCATCTCTTTCCTCCTTATCCTTAGTGGTAGTGGTAGTCCAGGTAATCGACGAGAATCACATCCGTACGCTCGAAGGTGAAGGTAATCCTCCAGTTGCCGCTTACCCATACGGACCAGTGGTTATCCAGGCTACCGCGAAGCGGATGCAGATTGTACCCCGGCGAGTTCATATCACTTGCCACTACGGCTGCATCCAAAGCCGTCAGCAGGATGCGCAGTCTGGCCGCATGTTCTGGTCTGATTCCCGCCTTCGACCCCGTCTCAGCGAATTTCTGCAAGCCTTTGTGACGGTAACTCTTGATCACTCGTATAGTGTATGCGCACACTATACGAAAGGTCAAGATGGACTCAATTTCGGAGACCGGAAACCTGGGCGCTACAGGTTTTTCAGATAAGCGCGGATCTCCGGGCTGTTCCAGTCCTGGGGGCCGACGACCTTGCGACGGATGAAGCCCTGGCGGTCGATGATGTAAGTCTCCGGCCAGCCGTCGGTGTGATAGAGCTGGGCCGCTTTCTGGTCCGGGTCTCGAACCGTGATCAGGTCCACATGGTGGCGGATGAGAAAGCGGTTGTAAGCGTCAGGGTTTTCGTCAATGCTGACAGCCAGGATGGCCAGATCGGGCCGGTCGTGGTGCAATTCGAGCAGGGAGGGCATCTCCTGTATGCAGGGCGCGCACCATGTGGCCCAGAAGTTGAGCAGCACCACGCGGCCCCGGTAGCCGGACAGATGAACCGAGGTCGAGCCGTCGGAGAGGTTGAAGTCCGGGGCTGCCTGCCCCATCAAGGCCGGATGGGCGCCGCGGTCGCAGCCGGGCGCGAACGCTAACGTCACAAGCAAGCTGAGAGAGAGAAACCGAGGGAGCCGCACATCTCTATAATACGGAGCGAAAGCGATCCACGAAAGGACCAGTCATTCGCATCTTCCGTTTCTGAAGGCTACGGGCCTTACAGGCTGCGGAAAAACTCATTCGGAGTCGCACGAAGCGTCAGGGCACGACTGGTAGGTCAGGGTTTTAACCCTGACTGCCGTAAGAGCAACAAAAAAAACGTTGGGCTTTAGCCCCTGAGGGGACTTTCAAGCATAAGCCAGTATTCTTCAATCGTAGTTGCAAGGATGGATATATCCTTGCAATGAAAGGACCAAGAACGATGATTTTCGATCAGCCGGAGCCGGACAAGTTGCTGGAGCTGACGGTCATTATTCCGGCGCGCAACGAGGAAGACTGCCTTGCCGCCTGCCTTCAGTCGCTGGTAATCCAGTCCGAGGAACTTTTCAAGCTGGGCCGCGACTGGGAATTGTTTGTTGTGGACGATCAATCGACCGACCGGACGGCGGAAATTGCCCGTAGTTTTGCCGGAGTGACTGTTCTCGAAGCCGGAAAGCTGGAGCGCGGCCAATCGAAACCAGTCTGGACCGGCAAGAACAACGCCATCTGGACAGCAGCCAAACAAGCGCGCGGACGTTGGCTGCTCTTTACCGATGCCGATACCACCCACGAGCCGGGAAATCTACACCGCGCGCTGCATGAGGCGTCGCGGCACAAGGTCGGAATGTTGAGCTACTCGCCCCGGCAGATCGTCAGCGGTCTCGCGCAGCGTTCGCTGATGCCTCTGGTCTTCTGCGAGCTGGCGCTGTCTTATCCACCGGCCAAGGTATCCGACCCTGCCGAACGCATCGCCGCGGCCAACGGCCAGTTTCTGCTCGTCGAGCGGGAGGCCTACAGGCGGCTCGGCGGACACGCGGCAGTCTCCGAAAAGGTGCTGGAAGACGTGGAACTGGCCTTCCTGGCCAAGCGGCGCAAGATTGGCCTGCGCTTCCGTTATGCCGAGGACGCCGTCTCCACGCGCATGTACCGCTCCACGGCGGCCATGATCGAAGGCTGGACAAAAAACCTCGCGCTACTATTCGGCAATTGCCTGGCGCTGGCTGTCTGGCGGCTGATCGATATTCTGCTGCTGGTGGCGTTGCCGGTGCTGGCGGTGGAGTTTTGGAACGCGCGCCTCTTCGCTCATTCGGCGCAATGGCTGATCGCGGGCTGGGTCTTGGCGCTGCTCTGGGTGCGCAACCTCTTCCGTTTTTATGGCCGTGTGGCAAAATCCAACTTTTCATTTGTGAATTGCGCGATTGCGCCGCTGGGTTTGCCGCTGTTCGTTGTGCTGCTCTACCGTAGTTGGTTTCAGCACCGCATCCTGAAGCGCGTAAGCTGGAAGGGGCGGGAGTACGCGGCGTAAAAACAGCTTCTAGCCTCTAGCTCCTAGCTGTTCTTTGCGGCTTCGATTTTTCTTCGTGGCTTACGCCGGTGGGAGAGCTAGCGGCTAGAAGCTCAACGCATGAAGCCTCAACCGAGGCTCAAGCATCTACTTCAGTGAGGGGTCAGAATGATCTATCTGACGCGGCGAGCCACATTTTCCGCTTCGCACTACTATTGGAACCCGGCGTGGACCGAGCAGAAGAACGAGCAGGTCTTTGGCCGCTGTGCCAATCGCAACGGGCACGGGCACAACTACACGCTGGAGGTCACGGTGGCGGGTGACGTTGACCCGGTTACCGGCTTCGTCGTCGATCTGAAATGGCTGCGGGATGTAATCGAGCGCGAAGTTCTCGACTCCTGGGACCATCGCCATCTGAACCTTGAGGTTCCAGAATTCGCAGCAACGATTCCGACCACAGAGAACATTGCCCTAGCGGCATGGAAGCGGCTGGAGCCGGCTGTGACAGCCGCCGGGGGTGCGCGATTGAGCCGGGTTCGCGTCTACGAGACGCCGGAGATCTTCGCGGAATTCCGAGGCGAGTCATGAAGGCATATTTCGGTCGCCGTTACACGATTTCTGCGAGCCATCGGCTGCACGCGGACGCGCTCTCGGCGGAAGCGAACCTGGTTACCTACGGCAAGTGCAATAATCCACATGGCCACGGGCACAATTATGTTGTGGAAGTAGTGGTTTCCGGAGCGGTGGACCCGGAGACCGGCATGGTAGTGAACATGGCAGCGCTGGACGAGGTGGTGCGCGGGCGGGTCATCGATCGATTCGATCACGCTAACCTGAATCTCGACCCGCTTTTTGTGAATCGAGTGCCGACGACGGAGAATCTCTGTAGAGCGGTCTTCGTATTATTGAAGAACGCGTTGCCGGCCTGTGAGCTGGAGCGAGTGCGCGTGGAAGAGACGGAGAACAATTTCTTTGAGTGCGACAGCGAGTGAAAGCAATACCCTATTCCCCAGGGAGGATGAAAATATGGCACAACCGATAGCAGTGAGCAAGCCTGTACGACGGACAGTTGAGGATGATGAAGGCCTGAGCGCGTTCAGTATTCCCGAGATGTACCGCGAAATTCTGAGCCGGTTGGGCGAAGACCCCAGCCGCCAGGGACTTCTGGCCACGCCGGCTCGCGTGGAAAAGTCGATGGCCTATCTGACCAAGGGCTACGGCGAGAATCCGACAGAAATTCTGCGCGGGGCTCTCTTTGATGAGGACTACGACGAGATGGTCANNTGCTGCCCTTCTTCGGCAAGGTGCATGTGGCTTATATTCCCAAAGGAAAGGTCATCGGGCTGAGCAAGATTCCCCGCCTCATCGAAGTCTTTGCGCGACGCCTGCAGGTGCAGGAGCGGCTCACCCGGCAGATTGCCGACGCCATTCAAAACGCCATTCAGCCGCTGGGCGTGGGCGTGGTCATCGAGGCGCGCCACCTGTGCATGATGATGCGCGGCATCGAGAAACAGCACTCCTCTACTGTGACGAGCGCCATGGTGGGCTGCTTTCATCAGAAAGAGACGCGCCTGGAGTTTCTGTCGCTGCTGCGGCAACCCGACTCGGGCGGGGTGTGAGCGGGCGGGCTGGTCGGCTTACAGCCTATAGTGGAAGTTATGTTTTGAAAGGGCACGACTTCAGTCATGCCGTAAACGCAATCAAATCAATATGGGCTTTCGCCCCTGAGGGATGTTTTTCAGCAATTCGGACTTTTACCACAGGCTGCTAAAGTTAAGTAGTGAACGGGCTTCTGGTAATCGACAAACCGGCGGGCATGACCAGCCACGACGTAGTGGGAATCCTGCGCAGAATTACCGGCGAACGCTCCATCGGCCATCTGGGTACACTGGACCCCATGGCAACAGGCGTACTGCCTTTGCTGCTGGGCAAATTTACCCGCCTGGCGCAGTACTTCTCCTCGGCAGAAAAGAGCTACTCCGGGACGATCCGCTTCGGATTCGCAACCGACACATATGATGCCGAGGGCCAGCCTGCCGGGCCGGACTCCCTGCCCGCGCTGACGCTGGAGCAGGTTCGCGCTGCTGCCAGCCGTTTTCATGGCGAGATGGAGCAGATGCCGCCACCGTTCTCCGCAAAGAAGATTGCCGGCACTCCCGCTTACAAGCTGGCCCGCGAGGGCAAGCCGGTGGAACTGAAGGCCGTCAAAGTTTGTATCGCTGACTTTACAATCACCGACCTGCAAGGCACAGAAGCCAGCTTCACCATGGCCATCAGTGCAGGCGGCTACGTGCGTTCGGTAGCCCATGAGCTGGGCCAGATCCTAGGCTGCGGCGCGCACCTGAGCAGCCTGCGCCGCACCCAGGCTGGAGTCTTCACGCTCGCCGAGGCGCACTCGCTGGATGAGTTGCAACTGCTCGCCGGAAATGCCGCAGCGCTGGAAGGGTTGTGCCTCCATCCGCGCAGCCTGTTGCCGGAGATGCCCTCGGTTACCGGCGACGCGCTGACCCTCGGACGCCTGCGGAACGGCGCGCAGGCCAATCTTCCGGAGTTTTCCAACGCGCCGCTAGTGAAGGTCTTTGCTGGCCAGAACGAACTGGTGGGAATTGCCAAAAGAGTGGCAGGAACGCTCTTTCAGCCGGTGGTGGGGATGGGGTAAAGCAGGGAACAGGGAGTAGGGAACAGGGAACAGGAAAGGCGGCCCCTATTCCCCATTCTTTAGTTTCTTATGGAGAAGGGATGAAAACCACAGACTAACTTTGCGTGTGGACGACAGAAATTCGCAGCATCAATGAGCCATCTGTTCCCTATTCCCTGTTCCCTATTCCCTGCTTTTAAGCAAAGGCATAAGCGCCGGCAACAGCGTCCGCACAATGATTTCTGAGCCTTTGGCGGTGGGGTGGATGCCGTCTGGCTGGATCGTGCCGGGAACGTTGACCAGATTTTTGTAGAGCATGGGGACGAAGGCAGTGTGGTGTTTTTGGGCCAGGTCTCGGTAGAGCAATTCGAACTGCTGGATATACTCCTGACCGTAGTTGGGCGGCAGCGTGATTCCGGCAAGCAGGGTTTTGATGTGGGCATTTTCCAGGACCGTCAGCACGGCGTCAAGGTTGCGGCGAGTTTCGCTCAGGGGCAGGCCGCGCAGGCCGTCGTTGCCGCNNAATGTGATGCTTTGCAGCCAGATCGCGGAAGAGCTGCTCAAACTGCTGGATGTATTCCCGGCCGTAGTTGGGCGGGAGGGTAATACCGGCCAGCAGGGTTTTGATGCGCGCATTTTCGAGCGCGGTGAGCACCTGGTCAAGGTTTTGACGGGTTTGGGCAAGTGGCAGTCCGCGCAGGCCGTCGTTGCCGCCGAACTCGACTAGGACGATCTGGGGGTGCAGCAACAGAATGGTGCGCAGAGCAGCAACGGCGTCCTTGGTGGTGGCGCCGCTAGTGCCCTGATTGATGACCTTATAGCGGTATCCGCGGTGGTCCAGGTCGCGTTGCAGTGCGTCAGGAAACGATTGGCCAGTCTCAAGGCCGTAGCCGGCGGTGATGCTATCGCCGAAGCAGACCAGAATTGGCCGGTCAGCGGCCAGCATCGGACAGGCAAGAAGAATCATCCCAAACGAAACAATCAGTGAGCGGCAAACGTACACAAGTACAGTGTAACGAAGAGCAGGGAATAACGAACGTGGCGATTTGATTGCTTTGAAAGGGCGCGACTTCACAGCTTGCGGAAATACTCAAAACGGAGGGAGGCGGGGGTTTTAACCCCCGCATAATGTTAATCGAATCAACGAGGGCTTTAGCCCCGGAGGAAATGCAGCTAGATTTTCAGGAGGCAGAGTGATTGAGGTTCGGGACGCGAAGAAGTGGATTCAGAACGGCGCGCGGCGCGTGGAGATTCTGAAGGGGATCACCCTGACCATTCCTGCCGGCCAGTTTGTGGCCATTGTGGGCGCCAGCGGCAGCGGCAAGAGTACCCTGCTGGGACTGCTGGCGGGACTGGACACGCCCAGCAGCGGAGAGATTTTCCTTGACGGCGTTCCGATTCACAACCTGGCCGAGACGGAGCTGGCCGCCGTGCGCGGAGAGAAGATTGGCTTCGTTTTTCAGTCGTATCAGTTGATCGAGACGCTAACGGCTCTGGAAAATGTCTTGCTGCCCTATGAGTTGAATGTGGAGGGCAGCGGCATCGCGCAGGCGCGGCGGCTGCTGGACGAGGTGGGCCTCACGGAACGCGTGGACCACTACCCGGTGCAACTCTCCGGCGGCGAGCAGCAGCGCGTGGCGCTGGCGAGGGCTTTTGTCGTCGCGCCGCCCATTGTGATGGCCGATGAGCCGACCGGAAATCTGGACTCCACCAACGGGCGGATGGTCCTGGACCTCTTGCTGGAGCGCAATCGCAAGGCGGGGACGACGCTGGTGCTGGTGACACACGATCCGGAGGTGGCCAGCCAGGCAGACCGCAAGATCGTGCTGCGGGACGGAATGATTGTAGAAGATACTCTGCCTTACACCGGGCCGAGTGCGGTTGCGATTCAAGACCAGGAGAAAAATGGCTAAGCGCGCGTTGAGTTGGAAGCGAGCCGGGGCCATTGGCTGGCGCGATCTGCGCTCTGCTCCCGGCAAATTCGGTTTTGTGGTGCTGTCAGTAGCCGTGGGCGTGGCGGCTCTGGTTGGCGTGCGCGGCTTCAGCGAGAGCTTCCGGCAGACGCTGAGCACGGAAGCGCGGTCGCTGATGGCCGGCGATCTGACCGCGCGGCTCTTCCATCAGCCGACAGCCGAGGAAAAGGACAGGATTGCGGCCATCGCGCAACCGGCCGGAATTCGCACCACCTGGGAGACAGAGACGGTTTCCATGGCTTCCGTGCCGCCCGATCCGGTGCCTCTGCTGGTTTCACTCAAGGCCGTTGACCCGGCTGAGTATCCCTACTACGGCACGGCCGAGCTGGAGCCTGCGATGAGCCTGCAACAGGCTCTTGATGGCGACTCAGCGGTGGTGGCCGAGGAGTTTCTCATCCGCCTCAATGCGCAGGTCGGCCAGACGTTGCGGCTGGGCGGAAGAAACTTCCGCATAGCCGCTGTCCTGAAGCAGGAGCCGGACCGCCTCAGCGCCGGGGCAGGATTGGGACCGCGGGTGATGATCTCGCAGGCAGCACTCGAGCGGACCGGCCTGCTGGCTCCGGGCAGCCGGGCCAGCCAGAAGCTGCTCATGAAGCTGCCGCCGCAAGCCGATCCCATCGCATTGCGCAAGCAGGTGGAAACGACTCTGCCCGACGCGCAGGTGATGGNNTGGAACAGCGCATGGACATGCTGGCCATTTTGAAGGCTGTGGGCGCCAATTCCAGCGATCTGCTGCGGATTTTTCTTCTGCAAACATTAGGCCTGGGCTTGGCTGGAGGCATTGTGGGCGTAGCTGCGGGCGTGGGCGTGATGGCCGCACTGCCCGCGGTCTTCGGCAATCTGCTTCCGGTTCATACAATGCTGGAATTTCCCTGGCGTTCGATTTTGGCCGGGCTCGGAACTGGATTGTTGACGACCTTGCTGTTCTGTTTGCCGCCTCTGCTGGACGTCCGAAATGTCAGGCCGGTGCTGGTGTTGCGCAGGTTAGTTGAGCAGGGTCCGGAAGGCATCGGCGGCTGGTTTGCCCGCTGGTGGGCGCGTCGTTTGCAACTGGGAATTTCTGCGCTCGTGATTGCAGCGCTGAGCGGAATCGCTTGGGCGCTCTCGGACTCAGCCGAGGTGGGCGGCTGGTTTGCGCTGATCTTCACGATCGCGCTGGTAGTGCTGCTGGCGATGGCAGCTGTGGCGCTGCGCACACTGCGCTTCCTGCTCAATCGCGTCCGGCTGCGGCTGCCTTCCTTCCTGCGCCATGGGCTGGCGAATCTTTACCGGCCGGGAAACCAGTCGGCAGCGGTGCTGGCCGCGCTGGGCACGGGCGTGATGCTGATCCTGGCGGTCTACCTGATGCAGGCGATGCTCTTGCGCGATATTCGCGAGACGGCCTCGCCCACACTGCCCAATATTTTTCTTGTCGATGTAACCTCCGATGAGGTTGCCGGCGTGAAGGAGTTCTTCGCGCATCAGCCGGGAGTAAATCAAGCGATTGGTCAGTCTCTGGACCTGATGCCGGTGGTGACCGGGCACTTCATTTCGCTTAACGGCAAGTCCCTGGCGGACCTCAAGGAGCAGCATTTCCCGCACCGCATGCTGGAAAATGCGGAGCTGAGCTGGGCCGATGCGCCTCCCGCAGGTGACAAAGTTACGCAAGGCAAGTGGTGGACTGGTTCCGGCGCGGCGGAGTTGGCTGTTGGTGAAGGCACGGCCCAGCGGTTGCATCTCGGCATAGGTTCGGCAGTCGAGCTGGAGGTGGGCGGAGCAGTGCGAGCGCTTAAGGTTGCCGCAATCTATCGCGCCGATGGACAGCACCTGGGAGCGCGCGTGGCTTTCGTGCTGCCTTCAGGACAGCTTAAAAACGAACAGGCCACCTGGTACGGCGGCGCGCACGTTGATCCCAAGCAGGTGGCGGCGATGGAACGGTCTCTCTTTGCGGCCTATCCCACGGTGACGGTGATCAATCTGGCCGATGTGCTGGAGCGCATCGAGAGCGTGGTCGATCAGATTACGTTTGTGGTGCGGTTTCTCGCCGGCTTCTCCATCTTCGCCGGGCTGATGATTCTGGCTTCGAGCATTGCCAGCACACGCTTCCGGCGCATGCGCGAGGCTGTGGTGCTGAAGACGCTGGGCGCCACGCGGATGCGGATAGTCCGCACCTTCAGCGTGGAATTCAGCGTCTTGGGCCTGCTGGCAGGCTCGGTAGGCGTGATTTTTGCCAACGTTCTCACACGCGTGCTGTTGAGCAAGCTGGAAGTGGGTTTCCAAATCGATTGGACCGCGACGCTGGTTGCGCTGGCTGGAACATCGGTGCTGGCCACGGTTACGGGCTGGATCGCCAGCTACCGGATTCTCGGGCTGCGTCCGCTGCAAGTGCTGCGCGAAGAGTGAAAAAGACAGGGAATAGGGAGTAGGGAACAGGGAATAGAAATATGCCCCGCTTTCTCCGCGCATGTTGCGGCTAAGTTTGGATAGATTCACTATCGAGCCTCTTGCAAAATAACCA
>PMGP01000346.1:8026-8200 GCA_003156235.1 Acidobacteriaceae bacterium | reverse complement strand
AGCTTGAGCAGCGGCAGCATCAACGTCTGGTAGTCAGGAATTGCCATGCTTTTAGCTCTTTTCTAAAACAGCTTCACTGGGCTCAGCGCCTTCAGGTCGGCGAGGCGGCTTGGCTGCAACAACTCAAACGCCTTCTGCGGAATCTTCAGGTACTGCCATTGCGTTTTCGTAAGC
>PMGP01000346.1:0-8006 GCA_003156235.1 Acidobacteriaceae bacterium | reverse complement strand
TTGTTCCGCCGCAACCTTAACTCTTGGATGATGCTCGAAACACTGGTCGAGGACGGATAATGCAGCACGTATGATGGCCGTATCTCGCTCCACCTGGTCTCCGGGGGCTCCGAATTCATATTTGCCTCCGTGAAACAGATTATTCCTAACCAATCGCAACAGGTACAGGGTGAACGCCACATCCCCCTTCTGTCTGCGCTCGACCGGCTCCCACTCAGGTTGGTTATCAATAAGCGCAAGCCGTTGCACTCGGAACCGTTGCAGGCTCCGAGCAGCCTGAATGAATTTCTGCGAATGTTCCGCGCCATAGCTGACCAAATCAGTCGCGAACTTTTCCCAGTCAGCCTCAATCGCATCAGAGCCTTTACGAATCTTAAAAATTCCTGCGTGCTTCATCGCACACTCAATCGTTGTGAATGCCCAGAAAAAATCAAACACGAGACCCTCATCTGGTAGCTTTGGGCGAGGCGGAAATGCCATGATTGCTCTCCTATTCGATGAATCGCTATGCTTCGGCAACGGGCTCTGTTCGGCCTGGCATTTGAAGTATGTACTCCAACTCCCGTTGAATGAGGTTAGGATTCCGGCATACGTGCAGCGCCCATTTGCCCAGCTTGCCCCAGTTGTTGACCGCTGAAACCCAACGATGTGCGGCATCGTGCTTTGCTCGGTCCTGATTGTCTTCCTGCCCTTTTATTTCCAACAGCAACGTGGTTCCGTCCTTCAGCTTCACCAGGAAATCGCCGGTATTGGGNNTTCGTAGTTGTGTGCGACACCGAAGTATTCGTACTGGATGGCTAGACCAAGATGGTCGTTCTTTGCATAGTGCAACACGGTTCCTTTGGTAGCTGCGACCTCCAAGTAGGCAGCAGCACTCTGCTCCCATATCAGTGTGTCCGCCACCACTTGATTGATGTGGCTGGCCCTGGTTGGAAAGCATGGTTTGGTCGTCGGGAACTCCACGTCGGCGGTCGTGCCCTGCGACTTATACCGATTCAGAATCGGCATCAGCGGCGGCTCACCCTGACTCTTGTCAGGCTCAATCGCAATCATCAGTCGCTCTACGATTCGGTCCGTGTAGCGTGAGAGCCCTAGTTCTGACGGGTGTGCTCCTTGGAAATCGACCTTCCGCGTCACGTATTCGTTCACATGCTGGAAGACCTGCGGGAAAAGTTGGTGCTTCGATTGCAGGCGAAAGACTCTTTCCTTTTGGCTGTCGCCGTCATGTGACGCCTTGGAGAGTCTCTCCACGATAACCTGGGCGATACGGAACTCAATGGTCTGGATGTGATTTTCGCGGTAATAGGTCTGTCGGTCCTCAAGCTTGAGTTCGAATGGCGATGGCGCTGCGGCGTTTCCCTCCCTATAGCCAATCGGTGCAGACAGAAAAGTCCCGGTGGGCTCTTCGCTCGGCTCAATCTTGAGTGGTTCCATACCATCCACATCGCAGGCAATGAGATTCTTGCTCAGTGCGAACGCGAAACCTTCTACAACCGGGAAGCGCATCTCAAAAGCCGCACGCTCAGGAAGGGCACGAACGTGGTTGATTGGCTTGTCCTCGCCCGTGGAGGTCGATGTGGCCTTGCCCTTGAACGGGATGACGCTGAACGGTATGCCGTACACATCCACATACTCCTCGGCAAACATCCCGGTGACCGGGTCAGGCCGATAGTCCAACCGCCGTAGACCGCGCCCAACGACCTGTTCGCACAGTAGCTGGCTGCCGAAGGCACGAATCCCAAGGATGTTGGTTACATTGTTCGCATCCCATCCTTCGGTCAGCATCCCCACGGAGACTACGCAACGCACATGCTCACCTGGCTTCCCGGCTCTGCCCACGGTAGAAACGATGGCACGCAAGTCCTCGTCAACCTCGTCCAGCCGCTTGGTATCAATGCGGATAGTGTGTTGGTGTGCAGCCGTGTTGGCAAACTCTTCCAACACGTCACTCTGCCCGTATACAGTCCGCTTCTTCGGCTTCTTGCCTCGTCTCTTAGCCGGTGCTTCTGCTTCGTCGCCGTTCTCCAACTCCTCGGCAACTTCCTCCACGTCCTGAAGCGTAACCACGTCCTCTTCCGTTTCGCCGCTAATCTTCCGGTAGCATACCTCGGCAATTTCGGTGTTGTCGCACACGACAATCATCACCGGCGGGATGAACTCCTGCCCCGGCTTCGCGTTCTGAATCTCCTCAAACCGGACTTTCCACTGACCAGCCAACTGGACCAGTGCTCCCTGCACCTTGGTGTACAGCGGCTCCGCCTTCGGTCTGCCACTCTTGCCAGCGTGGAATTGCGACGGCACAAGTTCGCTCTTCGCTTTCTCCCATAGCTTGAAATACTTCGGGTCGGGCTGCCCCGTTGTATCCATTACCGGCAGTCGGGGAATCTTCACAATCCCGCTTTCGATGGCGTCCACTAGCCCAAAGTCGCTCACCAGCCACGGGAAAGGACGGCCTTCCGGGTGGCCGCTACCCTGGAGATAAAACGGAGTCGCCGACATGTCCACACACACCGCAATCCCCGGCTTCTTCGCATCGCGTGGGTTTGCATTGTTCAACCTGTCCAGACCCTGAATCCAGACCTTGGCCTCTTCTTCCTCTTCCTTTAAATCCTTGGCCTCGTCGCCTGTCAGCGTTTCATCTACCGCGTTCCCATTCACCGGCCTGCGCCAGCAGTGATGACCTTCATCATTGAGAACCATCAGCGGCATTCTGTCGTACAGGTCGCCCAGCACCCACTTGGCAAAGGTCTCCGGCGTGTCTGGCCCCTTGTTCACCACGGCGTAGGATTTCCCGCCCTCTTCGTGCTCGGAACGCGGATTGAACGTGTGCCAATTCGTCACCAGCACTTTGCCCTTCTGCATCATCGGGCGGTACTTCACCGGCACAATATCGAACTCGTTGTAATAGTTCTGAGGGTTATCAGGCCGCAGCACCTGGAGCCGCTCCTTCACCGTGAGGTTTGGGCACACCACCAAGACAGCGTTCGGGTATTCCGTACTCTCCGGGTTTACGCCGCGATTGCAAAACGCCCACGCAATCAGCATCGACATCACCACGGTTTTCCCAGAGCCGGTCGCCATCTTGCATCCCAGCCGCCGCAGTGCAATCTGTGTAGCATCTGACGACGGGTCCACCAGGCGGGGGAAGTAATCCCCACCCGCCGTGTAAAAGCCAGGCCGCTCACCGCGAAGCATCTGTGCAAGGTCGTCGTCCGTGACCTCGAAATTCTTGAAGCCTGTACGCGATGACCTTCCCGATATGCGTAGCTCGTTGAGATAGAGAATCGTCTCCACTGCTTCAAGCTGGCAGAAGAAGAGCCGCCGATCACGGTCCTCTCGCGACCAGTGTTTCAACAACTCGCGTGTCACATTCGACGCGCCCCGATAGTCGGCCTCCCGCCATCTGTCCACGTCCTTCCGAAGCGCGTTAATCAGCGGCAGGTCGTCACGCTGTTCTTCAGCGAACAATCCCCGCTGCAAACCAACCCGGTCGGTCTTGTACCAGTAACCGGCATCTCGCCGTCCAGGGTTCTCGCTGGGCTGACCCGTCTCGGGATTGTAGAGCCAGTGTGCCGTCGGCTTCTTGTACGGGCTGCACAAGATGGGCTTCGGCACCGGTTGAATCGGCAGCGGCTCGTCCACAGTTGTCCTACCGGCCACGAGGCACCTCCAACCGGTTCACGGTCATCACCTCATTGCCGCGTGGGTCAATCACTTTCACGGCCACACACTTGTGTTTACCTGCCGGGAACGGCAGCGACCGCGTTCCGCTCAACGCTTCGAAGCGTGCCGGGTCCACAACACCGGTCAGCGCCTTGCTCAGCTTCTCCCATGCAGAGCGGTCCGGAAAGAACGCTTGCGTGATGCAGAAGCAGCGCCCGTCATAATCGCCGTCAAGAAACCACGCTGCCACCTTATCTGCGTTTGTCGGCTGCGTCAGATTCTTCAGCGGGTCGTAGATGTCCACGCCCTCCATCTCCACGATGTAGTCCTTGTCGCCATTCGGACCTTCCACGTGGATGCGCGGCAGTCCGAAGACGCTGAAGAGTTGGCTTCCCGGCTGCTCTTTGAGCAGTCCCTCCATGCCCGGATTGACATCGGGGCGTATGTGCGCCTGATGCACTTTCACCTTGGGGTGCTTAATCTCCGATATGGTTCCGGTCGCAGCGCCGTCAAAGCTGAATCCTGCAATGACAAGGTGGTCATATCCACGGCGACTTGCCTGGCGTATTGCGTCCTCCACCTGGGGTGTAGTGATTGGCCCGTACTGCGGACCAAAGACCACGCCGACATTGGCACGCCCCTCGGGGTCGGGGTCTTTCTCGCCGTTCGCCCAACGCCCCTCGGCGTGAATCGTGCTGCCATCAAGAACCGGCTCCAGCCGGTGGAACTGCATCTGCTTATTATTAGGGAATCGCACGCCATCCATCTTCAGGTAGCGAATCATCTGGTAGAGATAGGCTTCAAGGTTCTGCTCCTCCTGGTCCAGCCGTGACTCGACAAGCTGAATCGTGAAGGGCGGAAAGCTTTCCAACTCCTCCGGCGCTCCGCCAAATTCACCTTCGTCCAAGATGGTCTTCGCTTCGCCCAGCGACATCTCCGGTGGTTGCACAGCTTCCACTGTGAAGGGACCGCTCACGCGAGTTACGCCCTTCACGACCTCTGGCAGGTTCGCCAACTCTTCCTGCTCGGCATTGTCGATAATGCAAGCGTTGACCTCTTCCATCTTGTTACGCCACGCCTTGCGATACTCTGTCACTGCATCTTGCAACCCCTGCGGCCAGTCGGAGTCGGTATCAAAAGGAACCTGCCAATGCTCCCAACTCTTGCCTGGTTCTGGAAGTTCCCAACGTCGCCGGTCGCCGTCGGTGATGGCATTACGTCCTTCCTCCTTTTGCTTACGAAGTAGTTTTGCATGAAGTGCCGACCGCAGCGTGGTATTAACCTTTTTCAGAGCCGTGTTGCAGTCGGCGAGTGCCGCGTCCAGGATGGGCTGATGCTTGGCGAAGATGGGGTCGAGGTTCTCATTCTGCGCGATGGATTTCAGGGTGATGTGCGGGATGGTCTTCAAGTGGAAACCGCTTGCGACACCTTTTGCCTCATCCTTTATCTCGAACAAATCAAACTTCGAGGTCATTAGGCGCTGCCGTGCAATGGCGACGGCAACTCGACTCGTGTCTGTAGTAATCCAACGCCGTCCCCATTNNTTGTGCCGCTTCCGCATGTTGGGTCAAAAACTAGGTCACCGGGGTTAGTGGTCATCAACATACAACGCTCGATAATCTTGGTTGCAGTTTGAACCACATAGACCTTCGTCTCTGTAAAGTTTCCAGTGGCGGTGTCATCCCAAGTGTTCGTATGTGGGATAGCTGGAAAGTCCGATGGGAACCGAATGAATCTGACGCTGTTCTCGGCTGTGTGAATGCGCTCCGCGTTGGCAAGGCGCTTCATCCCTGGGAGCGTTGTCTTCCAATGGTCGCGCTCGGAGATGATGTAAGACTTCCCGTCGTATTCAAAAGGCAATGGCCCTGAGGAACTGCCCCCCTGAGATGTAAGTGAAGTTGGGGCGTAAACCTTTGTACCTCCTGGCAGAGGAACCTGGCCGTTCTTTTCGGTTTTGCGCAGCCCTCTTTTTTCTCCATTTGGAAACACTGCCCATCCAGAAGGAAAAACACCATCCTCCCCAGTGTCCTTCTTTCTGTACGGCTGGATGAATTGCACCTGATTCTTGTCTTTGGCGTACCAGAGAAGGTAATCGCATACGTTTGCCAGCAAGCCAGAACTTTGACCTGCGGTCTTGACAACGGTAATTACACTACAAACATTCTCTGCTCCAAAAATCTCGTCCATCAAGTCACGTACACGATGAAGATTTTCATCTCCTATCTGGACAAAAACGCTTCCAGAATCTGACAAAAGTTCTTTTGCAACGACTAGCCTGTCCCTCAAATAGCTCAGGTATGAATGAATTCCAAGATGCCAAGTGTCCCGATACGCTTTGACCATCTCCGGCTCACGGGTCAGGTCCTGCTCCTTGTCCTTTACATCTCGTTTGCCGACTTCCGGCTGAAAGTTTGAGCCGAACCTGATGCCATACGGCGGGTCCATGTAAATCATCTGAACCTTGCCCGCGAGGTCCTCGCGCTTGGCAAGCGAGGTCATCACCTGGAGGCTATCGCCGAGGATGAGCCGATTCGTCCACGGAACCTCATGCCGGTAGAACTGCACCGCCTCGTTATAGGTCTGCTCCGGGTCGGCAAAGAGTGACCGCTCCACATCCTGCCGGGCGGCAATCCGCAGAATGGCCTGTGGGCTGACGCGCTCGTGGATGTGAAGGGCAACCGGGTCAACCTCGAAGTGGCGCTTCTCGCGTTTGCTGGTCCACTCCAGCCACGGCTCCTGGTTGCGTAGTGCCTCCGCCAGCAGCCGGGTCTCGTAGGCGGTGAGTTTGCGCTGCTGAGCCTCCTGGAGCAACTCGGGCAACGCATCAGGTCCGCCTGTAGGGTCAAAGCGCAGCACGGGAGAAAGGCGCGGGTTGTACTCGTAGCGAATCTTGCCCATCACCGGGACAGTCCCCTCGGCGGCAATCTTTGCCGGGGGATTGTTCGTCCGCGTTGCCTCTCCATGCCGGTACTCAGCTACCTGGTCGAGCCCGGCGGCGGCACCCTTCTTCCGCGAACCGCTCGGCGGAGCCACCTTTGCCGCAACGCGGCGAGGGGCAGCTTGCTGTACGGACTTGAGTGCTGGCGTCCGCGTGGTCTTGGCTGACCTTGTTGCGGATTTGGAATGCGCGTTGCTCTTCTTGCTGTTCATGGCGCTTGATAGCTCCTCGGTGAAAGCTTTTTGTTTAAAAGGCCATTATTAGGATAAGGCGGTGTGCCTGGACGGGGCGAGGTCCTGGCAGGTACGTCACCAAGAGTGAGGGCTGCTCCGGCAATGCGTTCGCCATGCCGGTCAACCTTTCGCCCGGTCAAGGTACTGTAGAAGCGCCTCTTGCAAGATGTCTTGGTTCGTCCGCCGCTGTGTCGCCCCAAATGTGCAAAGCCGAACGTATACCTCCTGGGTCACTTTGACCGTCAATGCAACCGGCTTTGGCTCAGGCGTCGGCTTGTTCACTGAGCGAGTGCGTAATGGGGCGGTACGTTGCCCAGACTTTTTGGTCACCATTTTTGCTGATTCCTTTTGAAGCGCCAGTATACATCCGATTGCGGAACTACGTAAGTACCTCGTGGTTGAAATCGAATACTACGGTGGCGATGGCTCATTTCAGGTTCCTGCTTGACCGTGCGTGAACCACCTCATTGACTGCTTCCCACCGAAGCAAGTGGTCAGCACCGAATCCCTCGGGTTAAGAGCCAATCTGCCTGACTGAGGATGTCGTCGCCTTCGCATCCGACCATGGGCATCTGCTGGATACCTAAAATTAGGCGCGACTTCGTTCGCGATGTCGCAGATTATGTGAGGCGGACGTAGGTCTTGACGTAACTACGTAAGTACGTATATACTGAGAATGTAAGAATCTAGGAGTTCATCGAGATTTCTCCTGCCCAAGACCTGTATGCCGTCGGTTTATATCGCCACACCTGTGACCTGCAAGAGAAAGCACGGTGAGGAGGGAGCCCAATGACGCGAGTATGGGAACGCCTTTTCCTCGGGAGCCTCGCTGATGCCCAACGGCTGGCAAAGGGGAACCCGCACGGCATCGACACGGTCATCTCCCTTTGTGAGATTCCGGTCAAAACGAAGCGGCGAGGGGTGAACTACCTCCACCTTCCCGTCGAAGACAGAGAGCCGGTTCCAGTCCGGCAATTTGACCGCATCATGGATGCCATAGCCGAGAACGTCCGCTGGGGCACCGTACTCCTCCATTGCGGCGTGGGCATCAGCCGCGCTCCAGTCCTGACCGCCGCGTGGATGAATTGCGTTGGCTACAAGCATTTTGACGCTGCCATCCAGGAAATCACCCAGATGCGGCCATCCATCTCCCCGTCCAAAACCCTGCTGGA
>PMGP01000112.1 GCA_003156235.1 Acidobacteriaceae bacterium | reverse complement strand
CCCCCGCGTGGGGGGCGACCCACCTGGGTAGTAACGGGGACATATTGATGCTGTTTCAATCCACGCCCCCCGCGTGGGGGGCGACGGCAGCAAAGCATCCCAAGCGTCACCTACGATATGGTTTCAATCCACGCCCCCCGCGTGGGGGGCGACGGAGTAGCTATCCACCAACGGTTGCAGTATTGTTGTTTCAATCCACGCCCCCCGCGTGGGGGGCGACTGAGGCCGCGCCGGGGGTAATTCCCACTTGAGACGGTTTCAATCCACGCCCCCCGCGTGGGGGGCGACCCTTGCGGATGTTGCTCTCAAACTGGCTCCAATCGTTTCAATCCACGCCCCCCNNCCGCGTGGGGGGCGACGGCGCAGGACGCAACTTCCTCCATGCGCTAGAGATATAATGCCACAATTGCGAACCTGGATGCATATTGATCATAAATCAGAGGACAGCGAGACCGATTTAGAAGCATATTGTTGAAGTCATGGCGGTTAGCGGCTGCGCGGATCTTTCGGGAAATCCCTGCTCGCTTGGGGTCCGCGCACGTGAAGAGTCTCTCCTCGGAAGGGCATCACAGAATGAGCGGCCCCTCTGGATCGTAAGCTACCTTGGCGCCAACGTGCTCGACGCGTCGCTTCCATTCGTTTCCGAGAAAGTAGAAGCGCAGACTGTCTTCCGCAGGATCGGCTTCAGAGACAAGACTCGCCCGCAGCACCACCCATTGGGCTGCATCCACAAGACATTCGAATACCGAATTCTGCACCCGCTGGCCATGATTTTCGCACAGCCGTGCCACGCGGCGCAGTCTGCGGCGGCCGGCAGCATCGAGGGTGCTCACATCGTAACTGACCAGAACCATCATGAGAATTATCTCCAGAAAAAGGCCGGATAGGCGTCCAAGCCGCCGCGAATAAAACGCGCCAGCAGCAGCGCCTGCGTATAGGGCACAAGGCCGAGCGGAATCTGCTCCTTCATGAAGGGATGCTCGATCACGTCCTGCTTGCGCTGCTGCCATGCGGCGACGACCTGTTTGCGGGTGGCATCATCCATCAGAATGCCGCCGCCTTCCTGCTCGGTGAAGCCGGAACCTTGCACCTGGCGGCGGTTGATGAGGGTCAGCACCATGCGGTCAGCCAGAGCGGAACGCAGCTCCTCCATCAGGTCGAGCGCGAGACTGGGCCGTCCAGGCCGGTCGGTGTGCAGAAAGCCGACGGCCGGGTCCAGGCCAACGGTTTCGAGCGCGGATTCAATGTCGTGCCGCAGCAGCGCGTAGATGAAGGAGAGCAGCGCATTGACGCGATCCAGCGGCGGGCGGCGAGAACGACCATTGAAATGGAAGGCCTCGCGGTCGCCCGTAATCATCTGGTCGAAGACGGAAAAGTAAGCCTGTCCGGCGGAGCCCTCATGGCCGCGCGCCCCATCGATGGAGGGAGCCCGTGCGGCCTCCAGGCCCGCCCATGAGAGTTGGTTCGCCGCCTCGCGCAGCGCTTTCTCACGCGCCTCTTCGGCAATTTCGCGGGCCGCCCGCAGCAGAACCACGCGGCTGTTGGCGATT
This sequence comes from Acidobacteriaceae bacterium, assembly GCA_003156235.1. GTDB lineage: Bacteria > Acidobacteriota > Terriglobia > Terriglobales > Acidobacteriaceae > Telmatobacter. The sequence continues at coordinate 4,241 of PMGP01000112.1, read as the reverse complement.
TTCGCAGCGACGATGGTTCGCACAGTGGGCAGCGCTCCCTCTGCGTCGTCGGCGATCCGGTACTGCTGACGCCGCAGCAGCACATTGCCGGAGACTGGCCCGGTAACGCGCGCCAGGAACTTGCCCTGCTCGGTGAGGAAGGAGATGCCGACGCCGCGCTCGCAGCACAGTCCCAGCACCGGCGGACTGCACGCTACCTGTCCCCAGCAGACCAGACCTTCCAGCGTATGAATCGGCACGCGCAGCTTCAACTCCTGCCCGACCTTGATGGCGATGGTCTCGCCGTCGCGGTGCAGATAGGAGCCTTGCGTCATCACGTGCAGAGTATTGAGCAGCTTTCGCATGGCGAACTAGACCTCTTGATTAAGCGAACGCATCTGGCGCTCCACCCAGCGAGCAGCGCTGTCCGGCTGCGCAGTGACCTTGGGAAGGCAGATGTGAACCAGCGAACAACTGTCGCAATAAGGGCCGGGCTGCGCCGCCGGCGTCTCCCGATTGCGGTAGAGGCGGTGCATGGTGGCGGCCAACTCTTCAGTCCGCGCACGAAGCTCCGGCGTGAAGGCCACCTCTTGGCGCCGACGCGGATTGCCGTAGAAGATTGCCCCGCGCGGAACAGCCGTCGCCAGCATCTCCTCCAGGCAAAGCGCCTGCGCGCAAAGCTGCACCGTATCGCAATCGGTGGGCTTGCTCTTGCCGCGCTTGTACTCGACTGGATAAGGCTCAGGACAAAATTCGACAATGTCGGCGCGCCCCGTCAGATGGAGCCTCTCCGAGCGCAGAGTCATACCGCGCACCGTGCGCAGATCGCCGCGATGACTTTCACCGGGCAGGTCGGCGCGTTCATGCAGCAAGCGTCCCTCAGCGGTACGCAAGTTCTCCACCCAAACCTGTTCCAGGTGAATCAGCGCCCACTGCCGCGGACAGAAGGCCAAATGCTGTAAGCCGCTTAGCGGCAGCGCATCGTCGTCTTCAGGAACGGAACCGGCCATACAGGCCTCCCATCAAACCGCGGCGGGGAAGGATGGAACCCATTCTTCCACAGAAATGCCCGCAGGGACGGCACCAGTTAACTCAATAACATAGTCGGAGCGGGAACGCGCGGGACGGTTTTCCGCCTTCAACTCCGGACGCAGCTTCGCGGTGACCATGGAGAAGAGCTCGTCGGCTCGTGCGTCACCGAGCTTGCCTTCGTGGCGGAAGGCGATGCACCGGACTGGAGCCATCAGGCCGCGGGCGGCGGACCGGTCGGTCTCGAACATGAAATTCAGGGCTTGCTTGAGAAGCGTGAGGTCGTCGTCCGTGAATCCGGTCTTCTCGGCGAGCGAAGCGTTGAGGAAGCCGTGGCAGCGATAGAGGCCGTAGGGGACATTGAACTTGCGGCCCATGGTGCGTTCCTTGTCAATGTCTTTCTCGTTAGTGACGGCGCAGCGGGTGATGGCAAACTCTGCGGAGACCACCGGATCGATGCTGCGCGCGAAGGTGAGTTGCAAGGGGCCGCGCACCTGGCCGCAATTCACGTCGGTAGACATCACCGCGCCAAAGGTACGAATGTCAAAGAAGTTTTTGCACATAAAGTCTGTGAGTGCTTTGGCTTTCTCTTCCTCTTTTGGGAGCTTCCTGGATTCTGGCTTGAGCTTCTGATCCAGGTAAGCCTCATTGTGCAACGCATTCAACACAGCTTTCTCACGCACATAGATGCGCTGGCCTGGAATCTCATTGTGAGTTTCAGAGACAAAGTTGCGAATCTTGCGCTTGAGGCAGACGTCGGTGACCAGGCCTTGGTTGGTCTCCGGGTCGATGCGCGGGAGGTTACCGGCATCCGGATCGCCGTTCGGATTGCCGTCGGTGATGTCGAAGAAATACACAAAATCGTAGCGGTTCTGGATGGGCGTGCTCATGCGTTGGCTCCTTCTTCCTTGTCCTTCTTGCTGGTGTAAAGTTCTTGGCGCTGATGGAAATAGCCGATGACGAATCTGCCTTGGTCTTCCAATGCAAGCTGGCGAGGGAACTGATCTATGAGTCCCATTACTTCGCCAAGCCGGCGGTCGTAGTAAATCTTTTGGCCGGTTTCCAGCTTGGCCAGATGATGTTGCGAGAGACGGAAGAGCCGCGGAAAGACCAGCGCCGGCGTGGTGCTGGCGGAGGAAAAGTAATGATCTTTGATCGTCGTATTCAGTTCACCACCGGCGCTGTCGGTTTGCACTTTTTCGAGCAGCGCGAAGAGCCGCCCACAGTTATAGGCGGCGTTGGTTTCAGCAGGGTCGAGCTTCACTTTTACCTCCAATGGATTGCCGCGCAAGCGGGAGTTACGATTCAGGCAGGCCTTGATGGCGGCCACGCGCGCATAGGCGACTTCGCCGTCGCTGTGAATGCGGCGAAGCATCGTGGCCAGCAAAGACTGCGGATAGGCAGCGCCGGTCAGCACTGAGCGCGCCAAGTCGCCGGCGAGCTGAGGCGAGGTGGCTTTCGTGTCGAATCCCTCGAACCTGCCCTTTGGGTCGTGTTCCGCGCGCCCGGTCGCCGCAACGATGCGCCGCAGTGTAAGCAACCGGTATTCCCTTCCATCAGCAAGCGCAACGTCGCGCAAGTGCCAGCCCAAAAGTTTCCGAAGCTCCGCCGCATCCGTCTCCACCCAGAGGCGCACAGAGAGGCGCGAGGCGTTGGGCGAGAGACCGAGCAAGAAGAATTTGGTCGGCTGGTTATCTGGTTCAATTGAATTGGCGCAAGTGCCGTCGCGTAACTGAGTCAGCAAGAGTCTTGCTTGCCGAACACGCTCCTCATCTTCTTCAATGATCGGACCTTCGTTCGGCAGCGGCTCGGAGAACATCTCGCTCAGCGCGTCTTCCAGCACGGTTTGATGGTCGGCCCAGAAGACGACCGTGCTGTCTCCGAGCGTGACGCGCCGGTTTCGTTGGCTGAGCAGGTAATTCAGTGCATTCGCGTATTTGAATGCGGACGTTGAGCCGACGGGAGCGTTGTAGCTCTGCGACTTTCCATAAGACTCATAAGCCGACGCATTGAACGAAACCAGCAGCGCGCCCGATGATTGCGCTCCACCGACGCCCTTGATTTTGGGTTCATGCAGGCGGGCTATCTCATCGATGGCTCCAGAGACAAGGCACATAGCGCGCGTGGCGCCAGATTGTGAGGCCGCTGCCTGCTCATCAGATTCATTGGGAAGAGAAACAGCTTCGTGGACGTAGCGCAACTCGCCGGCGATTTTGAAAACCCCGAAATTTGTCGCTATCTTGGAAAGTTCGTCCCCATGTTCACGCGCCTTTTCCGGAGACCAATTACGCAAAAACGTACAGATCGTTTTGAAAGAAGGATTTTCAATTCTATCTTCCAGTCCAAGATGCTTCTTGAGGAATTCCTCAAAGGCCAGTGCAGCCCTTGCCGTTTTGTCTGGGTCTGGATCTGCGCACCAGCCGAGCATATAGGCAGCATTGTCCCAGAGAAAACATGGATTGAGGCCTTGACCGGGAGGCTTTCCCTGACCCGGCACAATCATCTCTTTGCCAATGCTTTTACGTCCAGATGTTTCACGCTCATCTTTGAACTGATTCAAGCTCCCATCTGGATTCAATACCACGCAAAAGCTGATCTTCTGACGTGAAAATCCCGGCGGGGCAAGTTGGGTGTCGTCGTTTTTCGAAGCAGCGATGCGGTCATAATGTTCCGCGAGCCGTTGTAGGATCATGCGAACACCCCCTTTGCAGCGCATGACGACACATCGATCACACCATCATGCATCGTTGCGCGAAAAAACCGCGCTTGCATTTCGCCGGCAAAGTCGATGTCGTGCAGCATATAGCCGAGGTCGCGTTCTCCAAGAAGACTTGCATCGACCGCGGGCAGGGCGCTCTCCGCTTCGATCAAGGCGAAGTCCGCTGCAAACTCGCGGCATCCGAGGTAAGGCCGGGTATAGCAACTGCCCTTGCGGGCGCGCCGGTTGAACTGATCCAGATGCTTGGCGATGTTGTCCAGACCGCTTAGGAGTTCGAAGTGAGCCTCGACGACGTAGCCCACATCTCGCAACATCAGCGTCGCGCGCTGCTGCCGATTGTCCGGCTTGTTAGGATCATCCACGTAGAACGCGAGATTGCCTGCGCCGTCCTTCATTGCCTTGGCTACTGTTCCCGCGCCGATCTTATCTTTCACCTCATTGCGGCGAATCGAGGTGAATCTGATCGGCTTGAGTACCGTAATGCGGTCGATCTGCCAGCGTATCTCCGGCTTCC
>PMGP01000044.1 GCA_003156235.1 Acidobacteriaceae bacterium | reverse complement strand
GGGACAGCCACGATTGCCAGGATGAAAACGAGAAAGGAGCGGAGTTTACGCACATGTGTCATGGCGGGATTCCTACTTGCATCTACATCATGGGCGCGTCGATCCCGCGCACACATCCTACGAAAGTAGGATTGATCGTTCTCTCCGGATGTGTGTGTACCCCCTCGTTCTCACCGCCCCGAGTTGCCAAAGCCCTATTCTGCGCGGGCGGACACTTCAAGTGTTTCAACCTCTTGGACTAGACCCCCGATCAGTCCTCAACTAGTGAATTGGCGATTTAGCGACAACTGACAATCTCTAGCGCTGAGATGAGGGCTGCAGCCCTTCTATATGCATCAACTTCAGAGAATCGAATATTCATTGCCTCGGCTTAAAATGTCTAGTTCTTTGGTGAGCGGCACGATCGCGTTTTTGCCAGCTTGACACAGCCTTCGCCAGTAACACACCATTAGCGGCGGCGATCTTTGCGCGTTCGACGAATGATTTATACCGGTTCTATCTCAATTCCTGGCATAGATTTCGTGATGCCATGAATTATGGCATAGCGCTCCCTTCGCCATTTATCGACCTGTTCTCCAAGATTCTGTAAGCCTTGTTTATGGAGCGTTTCCTTGGCAAGTTTCTGCCACTCCCCGATTAAGTTAGCAAATCTTGTATCTATGCCCGCCTTGCTATTCGGGTTAACCCCTCGGATGTAAGACAGGATCTATAACTTGATGAATATCTTCCTGCGAAACAATGCCCGCACTGGGATATAACACAGAAGCACAAAGAGAATGGAGTAGATTGCGGAAACAAATGGCGGCGGCCCCAGCCAGTTAGGCAGCAATCCAAAGAGGAATTGCTGAAGGTTGCGTCCGCCTGGCAGCACGATGGCACCAAGATAGATCTGGACGGCCTCGGAGAAGACGTAGGCAGCAATGGCATTCGTGCCAAAGACCAGCCATGACGTAAGTCCGCGGCGCAACTGNNAGCGGACCATCGATGAGCCAATAGAGCAGCGCGAACAGAGCCATCGAGATGCCCGCCGTGAAGAGAACGAAAGAACTTGTCCAGAGGCGTTTGTTCAGCGGAAAGCTCTCGGCCCAAAGCAGTCCGCAGGCTAGCAGAATCACACCAGAGGCAAACAGAAGCACCGCCTTCTGCTTGACCGTGCGCTCGCCTTGAAGCCAGGTTGCGGCCATCACGCCGAAGAGCGTCGTCGCCAGGGCGGGCATCGTGCTCAGCAATCCCTCCGGGTCATAGAAACTTTGATGATACAAATGCACTGAAGACACCAGAGTACGATCGATCCACGCGGTCAGATTGCCGACGCGATCCAGGATTCCGACGGAGACTCCCGGCATACCGAAGCCCGGAACGGGCACATGCACCAGCAGCCACCAATAACCCGCCAATGCCGCCGCACAGACGGCAGCAGCGGCTCTCGCCCGTCCCGCAAGATAGACACAACTGGCAAGCGCATAACAAAACGCGATCCGCTGCAACACGCCATAGATGCGCAATTCACTTAGATGGAAGAAAGGCAATGCGTTGAGAAGCAGGCCGACGAGAAAGATGTTCAACGAGCGCTTGCCGACTTGCGACAGGATGGTGAGTCGCGAGACGCCTCGGTCAAGGCGCGCGCTGAAGGCCAGCGTGATGGAGGCGCCGACGATGAACAGAAAGAGGGGAAAGACAAGATCAGTGAGCGTGCAGCCATTCCAGACCGAATGACGAAGCTGCGCGTATGATACATCGCCATCGCCGGCATTATTGACGAGGATCATGAAGGCGACGGTCAGGCCCCGGAGCATGTCGAGCGAAAGCAGTCGGCTCTGCCGCGGGCGATCCAAGGGCGGAGTTGAATTCAGATCTTGTGTCTGGCCGGGATTCACAAACGCTCCGATTGTAGTGTACGATCCAATGTCCAAAAGAGAGATCTGGGGTGCCCAGTTCCGGTTAGAGCATTTTTCCTATTTGAGTAGAGTGCGGCGTGGACCGGGNNAGGCCGGCGCTACCTGTTCTTGTGTGGACAAAAAATGCGCGAGGGAATGAATGTCCCTCGCGCGGTTAGGAGTGAACTGTTAGAAGATGAACTTCGCGCCGAATTCAATTTTGCGCGACTCGGTGGACGGTGTGCCGGACGTGCCACTAATAACGTTTGCACCCGACGCGGTGATGTCCCCGCCGGGAGTGCCGAAGTTGGGGTGGTTGAAGACGTTGAAGGCATCAGCGCGCAGTTGCACGTTGTAATGATTCCACTTGGTGTTCTTCTGCAAGCTCATATCCCAATCTTGGAAAGCGGGTCCACGCAGCAGGTCGTAGCCTGCATTTCCGTTGCCGAAGCAATAAGATTTGTGGTCGGTTGGATCGGTAACAAGCGGGCACTGGAAAGCAGCCAAATTGAACCAGTTGTTTAGGGACTTATTGGCCGGATAGAGCGGTACGCCAGCCACGCGGTTGGGGCGAGGGGTTAATTGGTAGTAATTGCCGTTCAATGATGACATTCCCGTCGCTCCCGGCAATCCCGGCGCGCTGGAGCCAGTCGTCGGCGAGACACCGGGGTCGAAGGAGGGGTTGAAGGGCTGGCCACTCTGAGCATTCACCGTGCCGGAGATCTGCCAGCCGCCCAGCAGGGCGTTGGCCACCGGACTGGCATCGCCGAGCAAAGCCTTCCCTTTGCCAATAGGAAGTTCGTAGGAATAGTTGACCTGCAGGACCTGGGGCGTGATGCCGGCGATGGGACCCTTGGAGTCGTTGGGAGTACTGCCCGAAACATTCTGGATGCTCTCCGTGCCCAGCACACTCACCCACTGATACTCGACGCCGAAGCCAAGGCCGTGCGAGTACTGCTTGTGTATGCCAGCTTGCAGCGAGTTCATGATGGTGTGGAAGATCGGATCGATCAGATAGGGGATCGGACCCAGGGTCGGAATCGGGCTATTGACGCTCGCGGTCAGCGGCTGGGTGGGATCGATCTGAGCGCTTAAATTCAGAAACGGAGCATAGTTGCCGTTGCCGTTGAAGTTGTTCTGCTTGAGGTTGTGCTGGCCGACGTAACCAACGCGCACCGCAATCTGCCCCTTGAATTGATGTTCCAAAGCCAGATTGTACTGCTCGGTGTAAGGCGTCTTCAGCGAGTGCTCGGCGTTGGTGGCGAGATTGCCGCCGTACGCTCCGGTTCCAGAGAAGGCATTGCTCATGGTGAAGGCGGTTGTTCCGCTCAATGAATTGGTGAACGTCTGGTTGTCGATGAAGGGCGTGCCGCCGGAATTATCGGCCCACATCTCGCCAACATAAGAGGCCGGCAAGAGGTTGAAGTAGATGCCGTAGGCGCCGCGCAGGACAGTGTTGGGCATCAGCTCATACGCAAAGCCCAGACGCGGAGCAAAGTTCTTGGTGTTGCGGCCCAGGAAGCTGAAGGGGTTGTTGGAGATGTTGGCATCCGAAGAGAACGTCAGCAGACCGGCGCTGGAGAGCAGGTTCTTATCGTAGGGGTTGATGGGGATGGTGTATTGCGAGGTGCTGCTGCCGAAGACCACCACCTTGCCCAGCGACGGCGCAAAGAGCGATGCGTCGTTGTAAGGACCGGGTGCAAACCACTGCAGGTCGTAACGGATGCCCATGTTGATGGTCAGTTTGCGCATCGGCTTCCAGTCATCCTGAAGGTAGCCGGCCCACTGGCTGGAAATGTTGCGCGTAATAACCGCAGAGGGAGTTCCCTGCTGAGTCGAACCCGGATATCCCAGCAGAAAGTCGGCAAATGATTCGCCCGAATACTGGCCGGTGAAGCTGAATTGACCGTGCTCCGGAGGATTGGCTGAGACGTTCCAGTGGTTGTCGTAGAGGTAGCTAAAGCCGGCCTTGAGCGTGTGCATGGAGAGAATCCTGGTCAGCGAGGTGTTGATCTGGCCGACCTGCTCCAGGTCATGAGAACCGGATTCGCCCGTGCCGGTAATGCCATCGCCAAATTTAAGATGCGGCGCGCCCTCGATGGGCTGCGCTGCAAGGCCGGGAATGATCGACTCCCACTTGGTGCCGACATTCTGCGGAGCGCGGTAGATGGGCAGGTGGAAGAAGGATCCGTTGCTGTCCAGAACCATCGACGGCGAGAAAGTGTGCGTCCAACCGAGGATGGCATTGGTATTCTTCTCGCCGTCGCCGGAACGTCCGCCCTGCAGGCTGTCGGTACCGACGGTGGGGCTGGGGCCGTAATTGGCGTGCAGGAAGGTGCCGCGAATCTGATCGTTGGGCCCGATCCTATGATCAACGTGTACCGCGATGCGATCTGTAGTGTTGGTATAAGGAACCAATTCGCTACAGTTGCCTGGGCCCCAAATGGTCACGGTAGCGCACGGCAGCAACTTGGTCATCAACGCCTGCGAAACCGAACTGATGTTCGTGATTTGATTGTTCGTGAAGGCGTTACCGGTGGCGGGATTGATGATGGGAGCGAATCCGGCGAAGTTGCCGCTGCGCATTGCCGCGGTGGGCTGCCTGGTGGTCTTGGAGGCCGACTGCTGCAGCCGGAAGCCCTCGTAGGAGAAGAAGAAGAAGCTGCGGTCTTTGCCGTTGTAGAGATGCGGAATCGAGATCGGACCGGCTAAGTTGCCGCCGAACTCGTTGCGCTCGTATGTGGGACGGGCGCCGGAATGGCCATCTTCCTTGGCCGAGGTGCCTTTGGAGCGGTTGTACTCCAGCAATTCGCCATGGTACTTGTTGGTGCCGCTGGCGCTGACCACAATAAGCTGAGTCTGCTGGCCAAACTCGGCCGGAGAGCCGGTTGCGATCACCTTGAACTGGGAGATGGCGTCGAGCGATGGGACTTCAGGCTCGGCGCGTTGAATCGTGATTTCGGTATTGGAGACGCCGTCCAGCGTGCTGCCCAGACCGCCGTAGGCGTTGCGGCTGCCGGTGCCGGCGGCAAAGGTCTCGCCGCGGGTGGCCATCTGATCCTGCGCGCCCACGCCCTGGATTCCAGGGGCTTGAGCAATCAGGCCCATCAGGCTGAGACGGCCATTCAACGGCGCGCTCTGGATGGCTTCGCCGTCGATAACCTGACCGACCGACGAATCTTCGGTCTGGATGGTGGGCGGCGCGCTGGTGACCACAATTGTCTCACCTGTCGAGCCAACCTGCAGTTGCGCGTTGACCAACTCGATCTGGTCGATCTGCAGCGTGATGCCGCTCTGCTCGGAGGCCTTGAAGCCGGCCTTCTCGGCCTTTACGCTGTAGTTGCCGGGCTGCAACTGCGGAACCTTGTAGGAGCCGAGATCGGAGGTCGTGACGGTGTGGGTGGCGTTGGTGTCCACATTGCGAACGGTGACGGTTGCACCGGCGACGATTGCTCCGGTGGCGTCTGTCACCGTGCCGGTAATGGTGCCGGTAATACCCTGGGCAAACGAGCCGAGCGGCATCGCCAGGGCAAGCACGAGTAGCAGGCTGACAAAGAGTGAGGAACGTAGCGTGCAGGCTGCTTCCCGCAAGCACCGTAGCCGCTTGGAACCAAGTCGTATTTCAAAACCGAAATTCATTGCTGCCTCCATATGCAGATTGGTTCAATACCTGGTTGATTTTATCCATCTGATCGATTTGTCGCATGTTTGATCTGGCGACGATGCTCGAAGGAGAGGATGGGATGCCGCCGCCGCATCAAAATCCGGCGGATTACGTTAACCAAGTATTGGAGGCCAACGTAGAGCAATCAAGTATTTTCACGGTGCTGAAATGTTATTCACCGTGAAATTGATGCAAGCTGTTTTAATGGAATAAGTTACAGTAATATAGTGGCAGATTGTTATCGGAGTTTGTGCCAGCAAATAATGACAGGGTGATGAGAATCTCCGCCAAGATTCTGGGTAGACAATAGCAATTCGAAATTCGGCACATGCGTAGCATCCGCGCCGATCTCCTTCAAAAACGAAGCAAACGCACTACTGGTCAAAAACTCCGCGCCGGCTTCAGTCCCTGCTTTGCTGGTGCCTTCAACCAGCAGCGTATGCCCCTGTCCGTCTAGGCTTGGCACATAAGCGACTACGCCATAGGACTGGCTGGTCTGGTTCTCGACATAAAGGGCTTGCTCGTGTTCTCCCGGAGCGCGATTGCGCACAAAATCATGTCTAATCGTCCAGTCGTAATCGATGTCGAAGTGAACAGCGGTGCTAAAGAGTGCGACCCACGGATTGGCCATCGATCCGCCAATCAACACGGAATTGCTGTCTTTCAATTCCTTCAAATTGAGATCGCGCGCGTAGCGGATGTCCGGCTGGACGTTGGCCGCCTGGGAAACCCGCTCCAGTCGTGCGACCAGGTTGAGATCGGCCATATTGGTGTACTGGCTGGCCGCGATATACTCCCACATTTTCGAACTTTCCCGTGAAGAGTCCTTCAAGTAGTTTTTATTGATATAGGTGGACAGGGAGACGGAGTGCCCGTTCAATTCTTCCATCAGCACCAAGCTGCTGTCTGCCGGAACAATCAACACCGGCCTATGGGGATCGAAGATGGAAGACCAGAAACGGTTGACCGATGTGTCCCCCGCATTCTGCGCGGCTTGTTGAGCGTTCTGCTTCCAGTAAAACGCGACTGCGGCGAGTAAAAAGAGGAGCAGTAAAGCCGCGGCAATGATTCCGGCAACGCGAAAGCGCCTGGCGCCTGACAGGGTATCGTTCGTGCCAGTCACGGATTGACCGGACAACGCCGGGCTGGTCGACGAGGGGATCGAATGGCGCGCCTGCCGCTCGAAGGAAGGGTGATAAGACCCCTTGGGAATCAGCAACACCAGGCTCTCCTGAGCTCCAACGGTGTTGAAATACTCTTCCAATCGCTGCCGCAGAAAACGCGCCTGCGAGCGCACAATGCTGTCATCGCCGACGTGATAACCGGGAGCCCGCTGGAAGACGATCGTACCGATTCTCTGCTCGTTGACGGCGTCGGCGTGTCCCTTCCACTGCTCCTCGCAGATAAATTTCAGGAACGCGGAGAGGCGACCAGATTTGCGGAAGAGTTCAGAGGCAAGAATCCGTGTCACCAACTCCCTTTGTTCCGCTTGATCTAGCATCCACGATGGCGCGCCAACTCGCTCTTCCATGCCTAAATAATACTGCTTTCGGATCGGTTCACTGTGAAAAACAGCAATCAAGCCGTGAAATACGTTGATATGCGCAAGATAAGCCCTCATGTTAGATACACCCCGTCACGGGGATAATTCTTTTTCGAGGGTGCCACCCGATGAAGCCGGTCTTTCTGCTTAGCGGAACTCTTCTTCTCTCTCCGCTGGTTCTGCTCAGCCAAAGCGCTCCGCCGCTTACGGATCAAGGATCTCAAGCGGTCCTCTACCGGATGGTCAACCCCAGCCTGGACAAACCCAACGAACCCTTCTCCTATGCCAGCCGCTCGACCGATCAGATTTCCGTGATGCACTCGCCCTCCGGCGCGGAGATCACGCCTGAGGGTTCGCTCTACACCGGCTTTGGAGAACTGGTCTTCTTCGCAGGCATAGACCGGGAACCGGTGACGCAGCGGATTCGCACCCTGGAGAAGGACTACCTGCCAATCGTCTCCTATGAAATCGAGCACGATCAGCTCCGCTATCGATTCACCTTCTTCGCTGCGTCGCTTGGGGCCGAGCAAAGCGGAGCGGACGTGGTGAACTTCGTGCGCGTGACGATCCAGAATCCAACCGGCGAAGCCCGGCGCGGGTTTCTGACGGCTGCATGGCGGTATCAGGGAAACCAGACAACGACTTTCCACACCGGCGACAATCGCTTTCGACGGCCTGTGACCGGAAATCGCGTGGGCGGTTACCAGCAGCCCGGCGAAATCTTCCGTCCCGATTCAGTTTACGCCGTTCAGGGAAACGCCTACCTGCGAGATCAAAAAGCCATCTACTTTTTTCCTCAAGCGGATCGAATGTACCTCTCTCCGTCTTACCGGGACTACTACAACCGGACGGAAACGGCGGATGTAGCCCCGACGGTTCTGCCGACGACTCCGATGGCCGCGGCAGAGTATGAGTTGCTGCTTGCTCCGGGAGAGGAGCGCGCGCTGGACTTCAAGGTGCCGCTGCTTCCGGTAGCCGTCGGCGACCCCAAGCTCCAAGCCATCGATCAGGCGCAATTCGACGAGCGAAAAGCCAAGGTGGTTGCGTTCTGGGATGCGATTCTGGCCAGGGGTATGAAGATCGAAACCCCGGAAGAGAAAGTGAACCAGGTCTTCAAAACCAGTTTGGTAAACGATTTGATGTCGCTGAACAAAATCGGCAACGACTATGTGCAAACCATCAATCAGCTTCATTACCACGGCTTCTACCTGCGCGACTCAGCGGATTTTGTTCGCATGTACGACACCTCCGGCTACACGGAGATCGGCCGCCAAATCGTGAATTTCTTCGCCTCCAGACAGCAGGACGATGGCAATTTTCTCTCCCAGCCGGGCCAATTCGACGGCTGGGGCGAGGCGCTCTGGACCTATGGCGAACATTACCGCATGACGCACGACAAAGCCTTTGCCGACGAAGTCTATCCCCGCGTGCAGCACGCCGTCTTGTGGCTGCAAGATGCCATGGCCGCCGATCCGCTGCACATTCTGCCGTCAACCGACGTACGCGACAACGAATATATTCCCGGTCATCTGACCGGCTACAATTTCCTCGCCCTCGACGGCCTTCAATCCGCCATCCTCTTGGCCCACGATCTGGGGCACACCGAGGATGAGAAGCGCTTTCGCACGCTGGAGCAGGAACTGCGCAGGAACTTCATGAAGCAGCTCGATGCGGCAACAGAACGCACCGGCGGCTACATTCCGCCCGCGTTGGATGGAAACATGGGCGGCACGGATTGGGGCAATCTGCTCTCGCTGACGCCGGAACAGCAGCTTTCGCCCTTCGATCCGCGGGTTACCGCTACCCTGAAAGCGACCCAAGCAAAGTATGCCGAGGGGCTGATGACCTATCGGCAACCGGATCAGGGAACCTATCTACACCACTATCTGACCATCAAGAACACCCTCACGGAACTGATTCGCGGAGATCAGCAGCAGGCGATCCGCGAATTTTACGCCATCCTGCTGCATACCAGTTCGACCCATGCCGGATGGGAGTATTCGATTCGCCCTTGGGGAGATCGCGACTTCAGTGGAAACCTCGCCCCGCACGGCTGGTTTGCCGCCGAGTATCGCAACTTGCTTCGCAACATGATGGTACGCGAAGAAGGATCTAGCCTGCATCTGCTCTCCGCTGTTTCGCCGGAATGGATTGAGCCAGGCAAAGCAATCGAAGTGGAAAACGCCGCCACCTACTTTGGCAAGATCGGTTTCATCCTCAGGATCGTATCCACCACCGAAGCCAAAATGGAGATTCATTTCGCATTCGATCGTGGTTATGAACCGAAACAGATTGTGCTGCATCTGCCGTGGTTCCTGAATGTCACGTCGGCATCCGCCGACGGCAAGCCTGTTCCGATAACATCGGGTTCGATTGAGCTTGAACCTGCAACCAGGGAAGTAACTTTGAACTGGGTTCGCCGCTCGCTGCCGCCGGACATGCCAATCAGCTATGCGGATGCCGTGGAACGTTACAAACAGGAGTACAAAGAGCGCTACGAGCGCAGCACCGCAGGCAAGCAGCAATGAGCCTACTGAGTAAAAGCCGGCGTTGCCAGTGACCGATGGAACAAGCGAGCATGATGCCAGACCGTACTACTGCAGAACCTGTTGAACCTTGGATGTTCATAGAAATGCGGGAGCAGCCTCTGGCTCTTGCGACTACGCTAAAGCACTACGTACAATCCGGGCGTTTCATCGATTCAGAAGTCGATAAAGTCATTCAGTGGCTTGGATGCGGCAAACGCGTCCTCTTTCTCGCCAGCGGCTCCAGCAGGCACGCGTCTCTGGTGGGCGCGCGATGGTTGAAAGACACAGCCGGACTCGATGCCGACATCGAGTTCTCGAGTGAATACTTGTATCAGGACGAAGCTGTTCTGCCTGAGTGCCCGGTGATTGTTGTCTCGCAGTCGGGAGAAACTGCCGACACGCTGAAAGCGTTGCGCCGGGCCATCTCGCTGGGCCGCAACACGATCGCCGTAACCAACGTCGCGGACNNACCAAGAGCTTTACCTGCCAGTTACTCGTGCTGCAACTCATCGCATTGATTGCGGCAAGCATCCGGGGAACGCTTCCCGATGAGGATGTTACCGCGCGACTATCTCAGATCGAGACGCTGCCGCAGAGCATCGAGGAACAGTGGGCCGGATGGAATGAGCTTCTGCCGACCATTGCTTCGCAAACCAGCGCCGCGCATAGCTTTCTGTTCATTGGCCGCGAAACGCATTATCCCATTGCCTGCGAAGGCGCGCTCAAGCTGAAGGAGTCCTCCTATGTTCCCGCCGAGGGTTATCCCAGCGGCGAACTCAAGCATGGCCCCAACGCTCTGGTAAGTGATACTGTTCCCATCGTCATGCTCTGTACCGTCGATCACTCGGACGTAGGCTCTGTTCTACGCTATGAGAAATCCATCGCCTTGTTGAAAGACATGAAAGAGCAAAGCGCATTCATCATTGTTGTGGCAAACAACGGCGACCGGGAAGCCGGCTCGCTTGCTTCCTTGGTCATTCCTATTCGCGTGAATGCTGAGCTGCTGCTGCCAATGATAGAAATCATTCCGCTTCAATTGTTCGCATATTATGTGGCGCTGAGTCGCGACGTGAATGTCGACAGCCCGCGAAACCTGGTCAAAGCGGTTTTGAAGGAATAACTGTGGCCATTTTTCTTGCTATCGATGCCGGGGGCACCAAAACCGAGTTTTTACTGGGCGACGGCGCGTGCCAGCTTGGCCGCGCGCGCGCGCGCAGCATCAAGCGCATCCGAGTAAGCGAGGCCGAAGCGATCCAGCATCTGGATGATGGCCTGCTGCAGTTGACAATTGCTTCTGGAGTTACACTCGATCAAATCAGTTGCACCTGCGTTGGAACCGCGGGAGAAACCGTGCCGCTCGTGGTTCAATGGCTGCGCAAGTCTTTGTCCGAGCGCGTGGCCGGAGAGCTTGTGATCGTTGGAGATGTAGAGATCGCATTGGATAGCGCATTCGGGGATGATCCTGGAGTATTGATTCTGGCCGGAACGGGATCGAACGTGGCTGGGCGCGGCAAGAACGGCGAGATAGTCAGGGCAGGCGGCTGGGGTCCGGCCCTTGGCGATGAAGGATCAGGCTATCGTATTGGCCATCGCGCCTTGCAAGCCACCGTCAGGGCTATCGATACAGGCCGGTCGACCGAACTCTTTCATGCTGTTTTGAATGAATGGAAGCTGGATAGCATCCATGACCTGGTTGAGTTTGCGAATTCCCGACCGTTTCCTGACTTTTCTTCGCTCGCGCAGGTTGTTGCGCAGGCGGCTGGGAACGGCGACTCATTGGCGATGGAGATTCTCGAAGCCGAGGGCCTCGCACTAGCGGAAGTCGCATTGATTGTCTTGCGCAAGCTTCAGGCTGAACCGGAGCAGGCGCAATGGCTTCCTCGTTGCGCCGTGGCGGGAAGCATTCTGGAAAAGGTGCTTCCCGTGCGGCGCGCCTTGCAGTCGGCGCTGAATCGCGCTTTGGGTAATGTCGAGATAAGTTCGGCTCCAGTAGATCCCGTGGCAGGTGCGCTGTGGCGTGCGCGTAAGCAGTTTCATTTCATGAGTGACTCCGCGTAAATGGTCTTGCGCAAAGACGGTATATGTGAGCCCCACCTTATAACATTGCGCGCCAGCCGCGAGAACGGCGATGCTGCGATGACGACTACGCATTCTGCCGGCAACACCCCCGCACAACACCGTTACAACGTCTTTCTCCTGTTTATTGTCGGCTTGGGTGGCTTGCTTTGTCGGAGTTGATGCCCACGCGCATCCGTTCCAACGGCATGAGCATTGCCTTGGTCATCAATCAATTGGTTTCCACGATGCTAGCCGGGATATTTCTTCCTTTTGTCAGCAAGCATGGCTACTCGTCCATGTTCTTCTTGTTTTCTTGATTCACGGTCGTGTACTTTTTGGTTGCGGCCTTACTTCTCCCTGAGACCAAAGGAAATACGCTGGAAGAGGTTGAAGAGTATTTCGAGGCCTCCGCTCGCTGATGCTCGCTCCAAAGCGGAATAATCATGTTCTGCGCCTTGAAGAGAAGTTGTCGGGTTAGGGACTTGCGCGGTATCTGCGTCAAGCGCGATCCGTTTCCAGCCCCTTCCCATAGGGGCTGCTCGTGAGGGTTTCCCGCAAGCAGCCCTGTGAGTTTCCTCGAAGGGGTTATGTGTTGTGTCAGGTGACGTCCACTTTCGGATATCGCTACTCCGTCGCTGCCATCTGATGATCCAACTTCGCAGGGGAATTGCATTTGGAATTTTGTTGAACCAGCGTTGATACTTCCGGCCATCGGGCGCGGCGTGAAATATTTGCTGAAGAGTTCAAGCTATGTTCTGCAAAGAAACTTTGGATCAATTTTCATCCCGCTGGAAGGGGTTGGAAGACTCGCGTAGCGGCCATGCCAGTCTCTATGATTTCTATGAACTACTGATGATCGCTTTGTGCGCGGTGCTATGTGGTGGCCAGGGCGCGGTGGACATGGCGCTATTCGCGGAGGCCAAAGAGCCTTTTCTGCGCGGCTTTCACAAGTTGGAAAACGGTGTGCCGAGTCACGATACCTTCAGCCGTCTATTTCGCAATCTCGATCCAGATCAGTTTCGCGCCTCATTTCAGCAGTTCATGGTGCAATTATCCTCCCAGTGCCAGGGGGTTATAGCCATTGACGGGGAGGTTTTGCGGTGTTCGTTTGATCATGTGTCAGCGGCAAGTCGGCCCTGCATATGGTCAGCGCGTGGGGCTGCGAGCAACGACTGGTACCGGTGCAAATTGCTACCGACGCCAAGTCGAATGAGATTACCGCGGTGCCAGAATTGCTGGAGATGTTATTGCTGAAAGGCACCATCGTGACCACCGACGCGCTCATGCGTGGTCGAGATCCGACAGACGGAGGACGATCTTCCGATAAGTGGACTTTGACTTCTTTCTGCGCATACTGGAAACGTGCATTGGCGATTTATCAACAACCGAAATTCCTTTCTGGCGACACGGACGTTCTATATATAAATATCGGTTTTTGGGAAGGAGACGGATGGCCTGCCTTGGCAACAGCCGCCGGGGTTTGAACCCCTTTCCTACACCATATATGTCTATTATTATCAATAACAAACACATTATTTGATCTTTTATTCGACCGTCTGCAGCGCGTCTTTTGCTAAAGTCAGTGTTCACGAAAACTATGTTTCCATGTAACCAGCTCCAATAGTTTAGGAACGCACTGTTTACCACTACTGAGCTTTAGTTTCTAGTTTGCCCGTCATATGCCAGGAGCACCGCCTCGACTTTGAGGAAACCGATCGAGAAGTCGGCATCCTGGACTCCATAAATGCCACCGCATCCAAAGTGAATCCCGCATAATCCAACTTTAGTCGGATTCAAGTTGCATTCGGACGGAGTAGCATGCGATTCGTTGGTATGGGATGTACCCATTGATCCACTGCCGTCAGGCGGGTGCACGTGCCAACAGGGGAAGGAATGTATCGAAAGTCTGAAAATCAGGAGTGCCAGAGAAAGGAAATTCACATGAAAAATGCTACCCACAGGATTGCAATTGGAGTGACATTAACCCTGGTGTTACTGCTTACAGCAGCAGCGGCGCGGGCGCAGAGCAACGACGCAACCCTGACGGGGACCGTGGTCGACAAGACCGGCGCCGTCATTCCGCACGCCAGGATTGTCGTTACCGAAGAAGCTTCGGGCGTAACCCGTTCTACCGCAAGCGACGAACACGGCTTTTTCTCGTTGATCGGCGTTCCGGTGGCAACCTATGACGTAGAAGTATCGGCAACAGGCTTCAACAGCCTGCGCCGTAAGGGCGTCGCCGTCCACATTAACGACCAGATCGAGTTGAAGGGCATTGTGCTGACCGTGGCCGGGACCAGTGTCTCGGTGGTGGTCACAGCCGAAGCCACCGAGCTGACGCCGATCACGACGGGCGAGGTCAGCTACACCATCACCGATACGCAACTGCACAACATGAACCTGGAAAGCCGCAGCGCCATCGAGCTGCTGGGCCTGGTTCCCGGCTCGGGTAACACCGGCAACTGGAATGGGGCTGCTTACAACGGAAACCAGGCCGGATTCACCCAGAACGCCAGCGCCTTCACGGTCAACGGCAACCGCTTCGACCAGGTACAGATAGTGAGCGACGGTGCATCGGTCACCGATCTGAACACAGCGGGCGGCGCGTCGGTTACCCCCAACGTGGAGATGATCTCCGAACTGAAGGTTGAATCGGCGGCATACTCCGCCGCGCAACCCAACGGCCCCATCGTGGTTACTACGGAAACCAAGGCTGGCGGTCGTGACTTCCATGGCGAAGCATATATGAGCGTCCGCAACTACAACATGGACGCCACCGACTGGCAAAACCTCACCAATGGCCTGCCGAAATCGCAGACCAGTCTTTACTATCCGGGCTTCAACCTGGGCGGGCCGGTGCTCTGGCCGCGCGTGAGCAGGGACCACCAGAAGCTGTTTTTCTTTGTCGCCACCGAGATTGCCCAGCAGCATGTGGATCAGAACGTGCGCTATGCTACTGTGCCCACAGCCGCTACGTCGCCGGGCGCCGGCGGTCACAGCATGCGCAACGGCGACTTCAGCAATGTGTGGGATATGGACCTGTCGAATGCCGCCAATAGCTATGAGTATTGGCCGGTTTCGACGTATCCATGCGGCAGCGGCCTAAGTTACTGCAGCGGCAGTGGCATTATCGCCCCCGGCTCTATCGATCCGGCCGGCAAGATACTGCTCAACGCCTTTCCATTGCCCAACGTCGATCCCCTCTTGCATGCCGGCAACAACCTGATTACGGACTTCACCACCTCCAATCCGCGTAACCAGGAGATTCTGCGGATGGACTACGCCATCAGCGACAACGTTCACCTCTTTGGCCGCTACAACCACGAGAACGAAAGCGTTCCCTGGCCTTATGGACCGTATAACCAGTGGAACCAGGTTCCCTATCCCGCCGCGCAGACGGGCAAGAACGCATCGAATTCGGCGAATTTCACGCTGACCAACGCGCTAACTCAGTCGCTCACCAACGAGGGGTCGTTAGGCTACACGCGGTTCTCGCTCGAAGAGATGCTCGGCAACCTGGGCGCCGTCTCTCGCACTGCGCTTAACTATCCCTATGCCAATCTCTTCACCCCGTCCAGCGGATTGATTCCGAATGTTGACTTTGAGGGATCAAGCCAAATTAACAACGATCAGTTGTACATCAACGGCGGCGAAGCTCCGCCGTACCTTGGCGCGCAGAACAACTACACCGTCAACGACAGCCTGACCAGGCTCAAGGCCAAGCACTTGATCAAGGTTGGCTTCTATGGCCAGTTTGGACGCTATAACCTGCTCACCACGGGCAACGACAACGGTTCCATCAGCACACAAAGTTATACCGGAGTTACCGGCAACGACTGGGCCGACCTGCTGATGGGCTATGTCTCCGGGTTTACCCAGAGCAGCGCCAATATCAAGGCGGGCATGGAAGAAAAACGTTTCGACTTCTTTGCCCAGGACACGTGGAAGGCATCCACGAAGCTGACGCTGAACTACGGGTTGCGCGTGGATCACATTGGCTCGTGGTTCGACCGCGGCGGGCGCATAGCCATCTTCAACCCAGCAGCCTATGTGGCGACTGCGACGCCCAATTACACCTCCTACACCGGGATTCAGACCCATGCTACGAATTCCAGCGTTCCATACTCCGGCTCCAAGCCGTTGGGATTCCAGTGGGCGCCTTCGGTGGGTTTTGCCTACGATCTCTCCGGAAGCGGCAAAACAGTGGTGCGGGGCGGCTTCGGCACCAACTACTACATCGATCCCGGAACAAACTCCTTCTCGGCCATCGAGGCGCCACCCAACTTCAAGGTGGTCACTTTTTGGGCCAGCTCGGGCAGTCCTTATACGCTTTCCGGCTTATCGGCGTTGAACTACACCACCGTCGTTCCCACGGTGTGGGGCACGGCCAATGCCACCGACCATCGCGCCCCGGTCACTTACTCCTGGAACCTGGCCGTCTCCCACGCATTTCCATGGGCCAGCAAAGTCGAGGTAAATTATGTGGGCAACTCGAGCCACAACCTGGTCGGCTACGGCAAAAAGAATGTTGTGCCGGAAGGCGCGGAGACCGGTCCTTGGTACGGAACCTGGTATGACGATTATCAGACTCCCTATCTGCGCCCCTATCCGGATTATGGCGACATCGGAACCCTTTACCACAATTTGGATTCCAACTACAACGCACTGCAGTTGACTGTGACTCGGCAGAAGGGATGGTTGAACTACTGGGGCAGCTATACCTACGGAAAGTCGCTGGCTTACAACGCCGAGGATCCCTATGTGATGAAGCGCTGGTACGGGCCGACACCTTTCGACCGCTCGCAGATTCTCAGCTTCTCCTACTACCTGACCCTTCCTTCCGCCGGCAAGCACCTGGGCAACCATGCGGTGGTGAATGGCATCGTCGACGGGTGGCACGTATCGGGTCTCTTCCAGGCCATGCCCGGCGGGCCAATCGGCAACAACTTCGGATCGGAATACGCCGCAAATCGCAATGTGATCGGCATTTGGGGAACAGTCTCGACTCCGGCACTTCCGGGAGGAACCAATACCAATGTCTCGCTCTCCACAAACGGCGGCGCATTTACGGATGGAACACCGGACGAAACCGTGGTGCCCAAGATGATCTGCGATCCGCGCAAGGGCCTGGCGAAAAACCAGTACTTTAACCCCGCCTGCTTCGTTGCGCCATCCTATATGGCCAACGGAACCTACCGGTTGCCTTACATCCATGGACCGGCCTACATCAACGACTCCACCGGCATCTTCAAGACCTTCGGCCTGGGCGCAAGCCGCAAGCTGGAGATTCGCGGCGAGGTCTTCAACCTCTTCAACCATCCGTGGAACGAATTTCTCGCCTCGGATAGCAGAATGTACATGGGCTTCAGTGCCGCCGGAGGCGCGACCACCACGCCCAGTGCCGGTACATCTGACAACAAGACCGGCCATCGCCAGATTCAACTGGCGGCCAAGTTCTACTTCTAACCAATCTTCCGGCGGTGAGCCGGAATATAACCGGGCAGCGGAAAGTGTGATCCTTCCCGCTGCCCTGCAATCAACGGGAAACTGTCATGCGTTTTCGTCTCCAACTCGCCGCGATATTCAGTTCGCTTTTGGGCATTGCTGCTCCGGCGTTGGCGCAGCAGTATGCCATCGGCGCTGACGTTTCGTTTCTGGCAAAGTGCGAGCGGGACGGGATGGTCTTCAAAGAGAACGGCCAGCCCAAGGATGTGCTGGCTATCCTGCGCGAGCATCAATACAACTGGGTGCGCCTGCGACTCTTTCACGATCCCGCGGCCAGCGCCGATAAGTTGCCCAACGATCTGACTTATACCCTGGCCCTGGCCAAGCGCGCCAAAGCGCAGGGATTTCACCTTCTCCTTGATCTGCATTACTCCGACAGTTGGGCCGATCCTGATAAGCAGCCCACGCCTGAAGCATGGAAGAAGCTCAAACACAAGCAGCTCGTCGATCAGGTCTTCAGTTACACGCGCGACACGATTTCCACCTTTGCCCGCGAAGGCGTCATGCCGGAGATGGTGCAGGTAGGCAACGAGATCACCCACGGCATGTTATGGCCGGACGGCAAGCTCCCGGATAACTGGGATAATTTTGCTGACTTGCTTAAGGCGGGGATTCGCGGCGTTGACGCCGGCCGCGGAGCGCAGCCCTTGCCACGCATTCTGCTCCAAATCGAACGCAGCGGCGACTATGACGCGGCTGTCTGGTTCTTCGACAATCTGATCGCCCATCATGTTCCCTTCGACGTAATGGGCCTTTCCTACTATCCTCGCTGGCACGGCGGCATCGATAAGCTGCGTGGCAATTTGCACGATCTGGCGCTGCGCTATCAGCGTCCCATCATCATAGTTGAGACCGCCTATAACTGGACCCCCGGCGACTTTATCGGCAAGAAGTCCGATTTTCCGGAAAGTCCGGAAGGGCAGGAGGATTTTCTTCGCGCAGTCGACGCTGCCGTGCGCGCGATTCCGCATGGGCTCGGTCAGGGCGTCTTCTGGTGGGAGCCCGCCGCAGAGGCTGAGTTGCGCGGACGAAGTTTCTTTGACAACGACGGCAACGTCCTGCTGGTGATTCATGCGCTGGAAGACAAACACCAGCAGTAACACTGCATGTGTGGGGGGGTAGTTTAGTTCTTCTCTGTTGATTGGAAATGCAAGCTTTGAAAGGTATGTACGTTATGCGCCATTTTGCGATTTCTTCATTTGTGTTCGTCTTTTCATGCTGCCTATGCGCGCAGCAGCCTGTTAATCGCCTGGTTTTTGACGCTACGGCTTCCCATGACGCACCCAGGCCTGTTCCCACGCAACTTGGCAGTAACCGCGCGCCTGACGGAAGTACGATCACCGTCAATAGCCAGTACCTGATGAGAGACGGCAAGCCCTGGATCCCGGTCATGGGTGAGTTTCACTTTACGCGTTATCCGGAATCTTATTGGGAAGAAGAGATTCTCAAGATGAAGGCCAGCGGCGTAGATGTGATTTCAACCTACGTCTTCTGGATTCATCACGAAGAGGTTGAAGGTCAGTTTGATTGGAGCGGCCAGCGTAATCTGAGAAAATTTGCCGAATTGTGCGCCAAGCATGGAATGTTGCTGTATCCGCGCATCGGTCCCTGGGCCCATGGAGAGGTTCGCAACGGCGGACTGCCTGACTGGGTGCTCAGCAAGAGCGCGGTGCGCTCCAATGATCCCGTTTATCTTGCCGAAGTAAAACTGTTCTATGCGCAGATCGGGCAGCAGCTTCATGGGCTGCTTTGGAAAGACGGCGGGCCGGTTATCGGCATCCAAATCGAGAACGAGTATGCGGCGCATGGTCCGGGAGAAGGGCGCGAGCATCTGGCTGCGCTCAAGGGCCTGGCCATCGACAGCGGTCTTGATGTGCCCCTGTATACCGTAACTGGCTGGGACAATGCCGTGATTCCGGAAGATCTTTTCCTGCCCGCCTATGGCGGCGGCTATCCCGACGCTCCGTGGGATGAAAGCACGCAAGTCCTTCCTCCCGCCGATGTTTATTCCTTCCGCTTCGTCAGCCGCGTGGCCGCCAATATGGGCGCTATCAACAGTAACTCCGCGGCTGTCATCCGGCACGACGCCGAACTGCGCGCCGAAACGCCATTTCTTACCGCGGAGGTTGGCGGCGGCATCGAGGATACTTATCACCGCAGACCGGTATTGGCAACGGGAGATGTGCCGGCGAC
Organism: Acidobacteriaceae bacterium; assembly: GCA_003156235.1. Classification (GTDB taxonomy): domain Bacteria; phylum Acidobacteriota; class Terriglobia; order Terriglobales; family Acidobacteriaceae; genus Telmatobacter. The sequence continues at coordinate 2,047 of PMGP01000044.1, read as the reverse complement.
AATTCCTGTGATGATTGGCTCGGGAGTCAATCTCCTCGGCTATTACATGTACCAAGGCGGAGAGAATCCGAACGGACGGCTAACCACGCTCCAGGAGTCACAGCGCACCGGTTATCCGAACGATCTCCCCGTCAAGGGTTACGACTTTCAAGGACCGCTCGGCGAGTTCGGCGAAATGCACGCTGAACTGCGCGAGTTGAAGCTCGACAACTATTTTCTGCAAGACTATGGCGCGAAGATTGCTCTCGCGCGAGCCGTTGCACCGGACCGGCAGCCAAGCGGCCCGGCGGATTTCTCGATTCTACGCGCCTCGGCCCGGATGGATGGGCAGAGCGGCTTTCTGTTTGTCAATAATTACATCCGCGAGCGGGAGCTTTCTTCACGGCCTGGAGCGCAGTTTGAAATTCATGTTCCCGGCAAGACGCTGCTTGTTCCATCCAAGCCCATCACCATTCCGGCTAACAGTTACTTCTACTGGCCAATTAATCTCGATCTCGATGGCGTTACGTTGCGCTATGCGACTGCCCAGCCAATTTTGAAGATACATTCCAGCGGCGAGACGTATGCCTTCTTCAAGGCAATTCCTGGCATTGACGCGGAATTTACGTTTCTGGATGCAGACCGCTCAGCGATCCATGCGGAACGAGGCACACTTTCCCAGGCAGGCGACACGCTGTACGTGCGAGACGTTGAGCCGGGATTGAGCACGGCAATTACGATTCAGGCCAACAGCGGCCTTACGCACATCGTGCTCCTCAGAGCGGAGCAGGCAGAAAATCTTTGGAGGGTGAACATCGCCGGAAGCGAACAACTGATACTGACCGAGGCCCAGGTTTACAGCAACGGCTCGCAGATTATTCTGCGGCAAATTGGCGAATCGCATTTTAGCGCGGCCTTCTTTCCTGCCGGCAAGTTCACTGCCGGCAACACAGCAGCCATAACCGGGGAAGGTAAGCAGGCGGGACTCTTTCAGTATCTGGATTTGCGCGTTCCAGAACGAAAGGTGGCGCTTCAGCTGACGCAAACAAGGACTGTGGGCATAGCGCCTTCGCCTGTGTTGGGCCCGAAGGCGCCGTGGCGGCATTGCTCCGTGGTCATGGCTCCAGACGACTCCAACTTCAGTCAGGCAGGTGAATGGAAGGTTGTAGTTCCTCAAGGCGCGCTCGAGGGGCTCAGCGATCTCTATCTCAAGGTCCATTATCAGGGCGACGAAGCTCGCTTGCTCAAGGACGACCGTCTGCTCACCGATAACTTTTTCAATGGAACAGAGTGGCAAATCGGAATGAAGCGGTTTCTTTCCAGTTCAGCCCCAGCCGACTTTTCGCTTCAGGTATTACCTCTGAGCCAAAAGGCTCCCATCTTCTTCGAACCTGGCAAGCTGCCGAAATTCAGCAAAGACGGCCAAGTTGGAGCCCTGGACTCAGTTGAAGCTCTTCCCGAGTACGAGGTTGACTTAACGAAATGATGTGTAACTACAGGTGGATCAACCCGCGCTGCAGCGCGATCACCACGGCTTGGGTACGGTCACTGGCGTCCAGGCGCATCAGAATAACGCTCACGTGGCACTTTACGGTCGCCTCGGTAATTCCCAAGCTGTTGGCAATCTCCCGATTGGACTTTCCCTTGGCCACCAGTCCGAGCACTTCCAGCTCGCGACGACTGAGGCTTGAGTCAGGCATACGCGATGCCAATGCCTTCGACATGGGAGAAGGCAGATAGCGGCCGCCAGCGTGAACCCGTTTCACCGCGTTCACCAGCATCTCCTGGGGCATGCCCTTCACCAGGTAGCCGGCAGCTCCCGCCTCCATCGCCTGAAATATGTCTTCGTCGCCATCGTACGTGGTAAGCACAATGAACCGGGCCTTGGGAGACTGGCTGCGAATGCGGCGGATGGTTTCAACTCCGCTGATGCCGGGCAGCCGCAAATCCATGAGGGTGATGTCCGGGTGATGAAGCGCGTGCAACGTGAGCGCTTCTTCCCCGCTGGCGGCCTGGGCCACCGCCTCCATCTCCTTACTGGATGCAATCAGCGCCGTGATCCCTACCC
>PMGP01000288.1:6807-10698 GCA_003156235.1 Acidobacteriaceae bacterium | reverse complement strand
CTTCCCACGCCGGTATTATCCGGATCGGGTTCTAGGGTATTTCTCAGCCCCACTTCGTGGAGCACCCCTGTTTCAATAATCTAATTGAAACACTCCGGGCCCTGTTTTGCAAGGCCCGGATTTGCAAGCCTTTTCGCGCCTGTCTTACCCAACCTTGAACGCGCCCACCAATCCGGATAGTTCGTTGGCCAGCATGGACAGTTGCTGGCAAGCCTCCACCGATTGCTGCGAACTGGTCGCCGTCTGCCCGATGATCGTAGCGATCTCGGCCACGTTGGCGCTCACTGATTGTGTAGAATACGATTGCTCCGTAGCCGCGGCCGCGATCTGCGTCACCATCTTCTGCACCGATTCCGAGCCATGAATGATGCTGGTGAGCGCCTCGCCCGCCGAGCGCGCCGAATCCACGCCGCTTTGCACATGGCTCATGCTGGAGCGCATCGCCTCGACGGCCTCCGTCGTGCCCTGCTGAATTCCCCGCACCGTCTGATCAATTTCCTTGGTGGCTTCACTGGTCCGCTCCGCCAGACGCCGCACCTCGCCTGCCACTACTGCAAAGCCGCGCCCATGCTCGCCGGCACGCGCCGCCTCAATCGCGGCGTTCAGCGCCAGCAGGTTAGTCTGGCCGGCAATATCGTTAATCACATTGATGATCTTCCCGATGGCGACGCTGGACCGGCCCAGTTCCTCGATCCGTGATGAAGTCTGCTGGTTTGATGTCAGCAGATCCCCTATGGTCTGTACCGTGGTCTGAACCGTCTGTCCGCCGGTGTGCGCGGTCTCTTCTGCCTTGCGAGCATCCACAGCGGCGTTCTGCGTAGTTTGGCTGATCTCTTGAATTGCTGACGACATCTCGTTCATGGTTGTGCTGATGCGGCTCGCCTGATCCTGCTGCTGAGCGGCCTGCGCGGCGGTCTCGCTGGCTGTATGAGCCAGTTCCAACGCGGCTGCGCCCAGAGTGCTTGCGTGCTCGGCCACGCGACGAACAATATCTTCCATCCGGCCAATGAAAACGTTAAACCAGATGCCCACCTCGTCAATCTCATCTTTCCCATTCACTTCGATGCGGCGCGTCAGATCGCCTTCCCCCTCAGCGATGTCTTGCAGCCGTACCGCCAGCAAGTGCAGCGGGAGTACCACCTTGGACTGAATCACCCACCAGGCTGCGGCGCAACTGAGCACCGCGAAAATCAGCATGATGAATCCCGTGACCCGGCTGCGCACAGACCATGCGTCCACCGAATCAAATTGAGTTTGAATGTTCGCGGAGACGGCCTTGTCAAATACTCCCATGGCGTCGGTCAGCGTCTTGTTGTCCTTGCCCAGCGCGCCCACCGCTGCCATCATGTCATCGCTGGGTCCGCCCGTGGCCGCCAAAATCGCCGTATAGGTTTCGTGATCGCGAGAACGTATCGAGGAGAACTGGGCCAGCAGGTCATCGGCCTGCTTGCTCAGCTCCGGCGAAGAAGCCAGCGACGCCTTCACCGCATCGAGAGCCGTCGCCGTAGCATCGGCATCCGCTTCCGCGCCTTTGAGTGATTTGACATCCTGAAGCACCACCGCGTCCCCGTAGTGCTTCTTCATCCGCTCGAAGGCTGCCTCCGCCTCCTGCATCTTCAGCGCGGAGGGAAACAGCGAGGTGGATATCTGCGACATCCGGCTGTGCGTGGCGGAAGAGGATAGCTGTACCATTGCCAACAGCGCCAGATAGCCCATGGCCAACACAGCCAGGATGCCTAAAATTCTCGTCTTGATCTTCATCTGTCCAAACATTGTGCACACCTTCCGCCAGGACTTCTTCGCCCAAATGCGGGAATTGTTTTGCCGCTTACTCTATTTCATCGGATACCTGAGGCCGAACTTGAGCGGATTAGCGCCTTTGTTATGGTCCCCAGGTATCCTCTGAATGACTTACCTTACCGCCAGCACCTTGACGCCTTCGTGCGTGGTTGCCTTGCCGATGTAGCCGATGGCGCCGGAGTTATGGGCAACGAACTCGACGACCGCCGCGTCCGTGTCCATGCTCTTGGGCATCGAAGCCTGCCCGGAGAAGACCAGGCTGCGCCAGCCCGCGCGGTATGCCGTGTCGTTCTTGCCGATGTAGGCCTGCAAAAACTCCTCATGCACTGTGCCGGCCTTGAGCAGGATCGGCACCACGTTGCCTCCGCCCGGCAGCGCCGTCGCAGCGCCGGTGAATACATCGCGCAAATCGTTCTTGCTGATATCGGTCGCCTTCACCCCGGGGTTGGCGATCACAATGACCTGAGCCTGTGCGTGGACAGCAAAGATCGACGCGGCGGCCAGGAGCAGTATTACAAACCGTAACTTTTTCATTTCGATGTTCTCCCTTCGTCCGCGTTAGAAGCTGAAGCCTGCCCGGACTACAAGTGCGTTGGTGTTGTCGGCAAAGCCGTTCGGATTAACATTGGCGTAAAAGCCCGCAGGATAGAGTGCTGTGGCGTTGCCGTCCATGAAGTGCCCCTCAACCTTAAGGTAGGTGTACTTGTTGACGGTGAACTTTGCCGTCACGACCTTGTCGAAATCGTGCCTTTGCGCATCGGGATAAGAATCGGAAATCCCAGGGCCGCCGGACGGAATGATGCGATAGTGCGAGTAGTACGATCCGAGTTCAAGCCACTTGTCGACCGTGTATCCTCCGCCCATATACCAGCCGCGAACATCGGTTACAACCCATGTGATGCCGCTGAAGATAGTCTGATCGCGATAATAGCGGCGATACTCCGACTCCAGATGAAGTTTGTCCTTGACGTACTTGCCGTAGTACTGGTTGGTCCAATCGTGTTGCGAGTTTTCTTGATAGTTGGGCTGGGCAGGAATCCCAAGCTGGCCGTTGTAACTTCCTTTCCCGGTGATCATCTCGTTCAAGCGCGACATGCCCACGGTAAGGCCGCGCACCGGAGTGTTCCAGCGGAAATCGCCGCCGAAGACCGGACCGCCGTAGCTAGTCAGGGTGATCCCGGCTATGCCCGTGAGAAGATAGGGATAGCCGCTGTGCATGTTGTCGGCGCGGCGTCCGCCGTACGCTGTATAGGCGATTGAGCCGAGTTTGTTCGGCAGCTTTTCTTTTCCGTAGACGTCGCCGCCCTCGTGCGCAATCGACGCGTCACGCAGATCAATGGGGTAGACACTCTGCGGCATCAACGCGAAGGTGTTGGCGAAGTCCATGTCTTGGGTATCGGTAAAGAGGCCCAGAACGGTCTTCACCTTGCCGACACGAAATCCTAGCCAGGGCTTGACGCGATAGTCCATCATCGCCCAGTCCATCAGAGGCTCCCAATCCCCCAGCTTGCCAAGCTTGCGGTCGTAAAATTGCCCGCCGATGTGCAGCTTGGGAGTAATCTGCATTCCCATGTTCAGACCCATGTCGGTAAAGGCTCCGCTACCGATATTGCTGGTGTTCATGGTCAGCCAGTTGTTGTCGTTGGTGTGGACGAAGCCCTGGGTCCCAAAGCCATGCACCTGCACCGTCTTCGATCCGACCTTGAACTCCTGCGCGTGCAGGCCGATCGAAAGTGTAAGAGCCGTGAGCATTGCTCCGGCCATAAGTTCGCGAACTGCTAGCCTCATTGCGTCTCTCCTTCGCTGAATTACCGAGAGTGACTTCCCCGGTGTATGCGAAAAATCAACCGATCCCTGACAAGCCGCGCGATTGCATCGCTGCTTCAGCGAACGCGAGATCAGATGGTCCCAGGACTTCTTCGGTGTCACTCATTTTTGTTATCGGCAACATTGCGCGGGACTTGAAGGCCAAAGCCATAAATTTGCGGGAAGCAAGCTTCAAGCGACCGTAATCGCCAGGATCCGGAACCCTGCTTATCAAGGAACCTCAAATTAAGTTTGGTTTTGAAAGGGCACGACTTTAGAGGCTGC
>PMGP01000288.1:0-6669 GCA_003156235.1 Acidobacteriaceae bacterium | reverse complement strand
CTAACTTCTGACTTTGATCAACTTACTTGACTGTCAGCACTTTCACGCCTTCATGCGGGGTCGCCTTGCCGATGTACCCAATGGCGCCTTGGTTATGCGCCACAAACTCCACCACCGCCGCGTCCGTCTCCAGGCTCTTCGGCATGGAGGCCTGGCCGGAAAACACCAGGCTGCGCCAGCCCGCCCGGTACGCCGTGTCGTTCTTGCCGATGTAAGCCTGCAAAAACTCCTCGTGCACCGTGCCGGCCTTGAGTAGAATCGGCACCACGTTGCCTCCGCCCGGCAGCGCCGTCGCCGCGCCGGTGAACACATCGCGCAAATCGTTCTTGCTGATTTCGGTCGCCTTCACCCCGGGGTTGGCGATCACAATGACCTGGGCCTGTGCGTGGATAGCAAAGATCGACGCGGCGGCCAGGAGCAGTATTACAAACCGTAACTTTTTCATTTCGATGTTCTCCTTTCGTCCGCGTTAGAAGCTCACGCCAACCTTGAGAATGGTGAGTTTGCTCTGTGGATTCAGCGTGCTATTACCTACGGGGGAGAAGCCAATCTGCATTCCATCCACAAAATGCTGCTCAGCTTTCAAATAGATGTACTGGGACACGTCGTAGCGGGCTGAAAGGGTCCAGTCCTTCTGGTAGCGGGCGGGGCCGAGCGGCGCCTGTAGATTGAAGCTGCTTGCGTAATAGACGCCTCCCGTGAGCTTCTCGGTGAGCTTGTAAGTGGACATCAGATACCAATTCCGGATATCCAGCACGACAGGGATTGTAGGACCGTTGGTGAACGTGAAGGTGTAGTTCGGAGGAAGGCGCATATATTCGCCGATCGCCGTAAACTTACTGCGCTCATACTGTCCATAGTAGAAGGGAATCTGAAAGGGTTTGACAGTCCCGTTTCCGGTGAAGGGTCCGAGAGTGGCCGTCCCACCCTGGTGGTTTTGCGATTCCGAGACTCCAAGCATCAAACCTTGTACCGGCGTATGCCATTGCAGCGTTCCGCCATACATATTGCCGCTTTGGCCGCTCGGAAAGAGAATTCCATTGGCCGCGAAGGGCAGGAGAAGCGGATCGTTTGAAGCGATAATGCGCTCGCCGTCCCAAACCCGGTAGTCCATCGAACCTGCTTTCGACGGAAGACGGAGCGTGCCGTAGACGACCCCTCCGTAATGAGAAAGAATCGAGGTTCTGGTTGCCACCTCGTAGATGCCCTGGGGCAGAATCGACCAGATATAGGCTGGATCGATGTCTTGGATCATGTTGAACATTCCCTCCGGCGTCTTAACCTTGCCGAAGCGCACACCGAATTTCTCATTGACCTTATAGTCCGCGTCAGCCCAGTCCAGAGCAATGGCGTTTCCGTAATTGCCCAACAGAAAATAGCGCGCCTGCACGCCCACGCGCAGCTTTGGTTCCGGTTGCGTCGTCACATTGACCACCGCCTCGGTCCACGCCGGACTGCCGTTGCTCGAAGTCATCGAGTTCCAGTTGTTCTGCGTGGAATAAACAAAGCCTTGCGTAGCGTAACCATGGATCTGAATGTTCAGATCCTCAATACTCTGCGCCGCCATAGGCAGCGTTCCCAGCACCATTGCGAAAATACCAACAATCCAGCGATTCATTTGCTTTTCTCCTTCCGTTCCCGGCTCCTGGCCATCCATCAAACTTCGTGGTTGCTTTTCAATTCATCGGCAGTTCAGGGCCGAGCGTTAAGGGATGAGAGCCTTCGTCCAGCTCCCAAAACCCGATTCCGGCTCTGTTCCGTCACGCCGTCACTTGACCGCAAGCACCTTGACGCCTTCATGCGGCGAAGCCTTGCCGATGTAGCCGATAGCGCCGGCGTTATGCGCGGCGAACTCCACTACCGCCGCGTCCGTATCCAGGCTCTTGGGCATGGATGCCTGTCCTGAAAACACCAGGCTGCGCCAGCCCGCCCGGTAGGCGGTGTCGTTCTTGCCGATGTAGACCTGCAAGAACTCCTCATGCACCGTGCCCGCCTTCAGCAGAATCGGCACCACCCGGCTGCCGTCGGGCAGCGAGGTTGCGTTCCCGGTGAACACATCGCGTAGATCGTTCTTGCTGATTTCGGTCGCCTTCACCCCGGGGTTGGCGATCACAATGACCTGAGCTTGTGCGTGAATAGCAAAGATCGACGCGACGACCAGGAGCAATATTACAAACCGTAGATTTTTCATTTCAATTTCTCCTTTTCGTCCGTGTTAGAAGCTCACGCCAATTTTGAGGATGGTGAGTTTGGTGTTGGGGTACATTGCGGGACTGGCCGCGCCCGGCGTCACGTTGTTGGACGTAAAGTCGTAGCCAATTTCCGTGCCGTCAATCAAGTGCTGCTCCACTTTTGCGTAGAGGAATGAATTGAAGTCGTAGCGGCCGGAGATCGCCCAGTCCTTTGAGTACCGCCCCGGCCCCAGCGCTGCCTGCACGTTGAAGGACTGGCTCTGATAAACGCCGGCCGTAAACTTGTCCGTCACCTTGTAGCTGGCCATTCCATACCATGATTTCTGGTCGACACGGAACTTCGTCTGGACGTAAGGAACCCCATAAGCCACCAGGGGCGGAACCACGATGTCGAGCGCAACGCTATATGGCAGCCTTGCCCACTCGCCGGCGACCATCACCTTGTTCTTTTCATAACGGGCAAAGTAGTTGGGAATGTTGAACGGTTGCACTGTATTGGTTCCGCTGAACGGTCCCGCAAAAGTCCCCATGCCGGGCACGGCAATGGGATTTGCATAGGTAATCGCCGAGTTAAGCACGTTGTCCTTGACGTCGGATGCGCCGATCATGAGGCCGGCCAGGGGCGTTCTCCAACGGAGAGCCCCGCCATACATTGTGCCGTTCAATCCATTGGGGAAGGTGATTCCTTCTTCCCGCTGGTTCACGAGGTAGCCGTCGCTGGAGCTGATCGCGCGCTCCCCACCCCACCCGCGATATTCGAGTTTGCCCAGATTCGAGCCGAGCTTGAGAGTGCCGTAAGCCACTCCACCATAGTGCGCAAGATTGGAGTTGCGGCTGGTGAGCGGGTAGACGCCCTGCGGCAGCAGAGACCACATATACGACGGATCGATGTCCTCAACTTCATTGAACAGAAAGGAAGGCGTTTTCACCTTGCCGAAGCGCACACCGAACTTATCGTTGACCTTGTAATCGGCGTTGGCCCAATCCAGCGTGATTTCGTTGCCCAAGTTGCCCAGCATGAAGTAGCGCGCCTGCACGCCCACGCGCAGCTTTGGATTGGGTTGCGAAGTGATGTTCACCACCGCTTCGGTCCACGCCGGACTGCCATCGCTCGAACTGGTGGTGAGAATGTTGTTCTGCGTGGTGTAAAGAAATCCTTGCGTCGCATAGCCGTGGATCTGAATGTTCAGATCTTCCAGGCTTTGCGCCATCACCGGAACTGCCCCCAGCGCCAGCGCCATCGCGCCAACCAAAAGTCGTTTCATCGTTTTCTCCTTTGCCTCTTTGTTAGGCGAACCACTCCAACCGCTTGCATCCATCAATCAATTCGTAGCCGGTTTGGCAATCGCGTGGCTTGTGCAGGCAGCCGCCACAACCAATCAGTTATGGAAGTTCTGTTTGTGCCCTTACTGCTCCTATCGGCTATATTCCTCGTGACTTCAGTGTGGGCATTTACAAACGGCGTCGGTGTAAGCCACGCTAAATTCAGCACATCCCTCTATGAGAGTGCTCAATTTTAGGAGACCCTACGCCCCAACTAAATCGGAAATGGAATCTCTCCAAAAAGAAGAATAAATATTTCTAACCTCCGATTTTGATCTTCCTCAGCGCAGGTTTAAGATCATTGCGTAGTGTGCATCGGCGGTTTAAGTGCGCTTTTTCCCTGCTGTGACTGCCATCACATACACCAATTTGGACCATGTTAGTCTGAATAGCGGCTTGAGTGAGGGCTCAAAAGGCACTATGCAATCTTTTCCCGCTGTCGATCCGATTCCTCTGCCTGCGCCGATATGGCTGTTGAAGCTGCTGCATATCGTCACGCTGGCCCTGCATTTTGTCGCCGTGGAAATGCTCTTGGGCGGGCTGCTGCTGGCGGTTCTGCTCAGTCTCTTCCGCAGCTCGCCGGCCTCCCTGGTCACCGCGCGCGCCTTGGCCCGCCGGCTCACGGTGGTGATGACATTTGTCATTAACCTTGCCGTGCCGCCACTCCTCTTTTCCCAGGTGCTCTATGGCCGCGCGCTTTACACCAGCAGCGTGCTCATCGGCCTTTACTGGATCGCCATCATCGGCCTTCTCATGCTTGTCTACTGGCTGCTCTATCGCTTCACCGCGCGCCTTGAGGCGGCCAAATCGGCCTGGTGGGTCGGCCTCAGCGCGTGGCTGCTCGCGGGATGCATCGCACGCCTGCTCTCCACGAACATGACCCTGATGCTGCGTCCCGAAGTCTGGCGCAAAATGTACTCCGCCTCCGCCATGGGAGCCTATCTGCCCTCCGGCGATCCCACCCTCACGCCGCGCTGGCTGATGATGATGGCCGGCGGACTGTTCATCGGCGGATTGTGGCTCATTTATCTCTCCGGCCGCTCCTCCTTCACTGCGGAGGAGAAGCGCTTTATCGCCGGCCTCGGCGGCAAGGTGGCCGCGGTCTTCGGCATCCTCTATCTGGCAGCAGGACTATGGGCCGCTATCGCGCAGCCGGCTGTAGTCAAATCACTGCTGGCGGCGCCTCCGGCTGGCTATGAATTCTACAAGTACTTCGGTTTTGCCGGCTATGGCTGGCTGGCCCTGGTGGTGGTTGCCGTGCTGCTCGCCGCCGTCGCCGGATTCGGCAAACTCACCGCGCGCTGGACAGGCATCGCGGTTGTTCATCTGGCCGTGCTGATTGAACTCTCCCTGGTCGTCTATCGCGACGCCGTGCGCGATCTCACCCTGTTGGCCTCCGGATACAACGTTTGGGATCGCGCCGTCGAAACCAACTGGTGGGTCGTGGGCCTGTTCCTGATCCTCTTTGTAGCCGGACTGGGCGTGATCGGCTGGCTCGTCTCCGTAGTGGCGCGATCCAAAAAAATGATGGAGGGCGCGGCATAACTGCACGCGAAGAGACTGCTATGAGCCAAGAGATGAATCTCCCCGCAAACATCGTCGAAGAACCCGGCGACAAGAATACCCGCCGCGCATTTCTGGCCGCAGCCGGTGTGGCCGGCCTCGCGTATACTGCGGCCCTGGCCTATCCCATCTACCGCTACCTGGCTTCGCCCGCGGAGATGGCCATGGAAGCCACGGCGGTCACTGAGGTTACGCTCAAGGACGCGCAAAAGCTTCCCGCCGGCTCGGTGCTGATGTTCAAGTTCGGCCCCTCGCCGGCCATGCTCATTCACCATCTGGACGACACCTGGGTGGCCATGACCGCCGTCTGCACGCACCTCGGCTGCACGGTGCAGTATGAATCGCAGGCCGACCGCATCCACTGCGCATGCCACGGCGGCGTCTACAACGCCTACACCGGCGCCAACGTCAGCGGCCCGCCGCCCAAGCCGCTCAAGCTTTTCAAAGTTGCCGTCAACGAGGCCGGCGTGGAGGTTTCGCGGGGTTAACAGCCTGTGGTGGAAGTTAAGTTTTGAAAGGGCACGACTTTAGTCGTGCCGCGATTGGTTGATAAGAAACGACGGGCTTTAGCCCCTGAGGGATGTTTTTCAGCAATTCGAACTTTTACCCAGGCTGGTAGGCTTTTCACAAAACAGAACGGCTTAGTTCTCTCAAAAAAAGGAGCAATATCGTGGCAGTTCTCGATCTCTTCAGCCTCAAAGGCAAAAACGCGCTGGTTACCGGGTCCGGACAAGGTCTCGGAGCCGGAATGGCGATTGCGTTTGCGCAGGCGGGAGCAAATGTCACTCTGCATAGCTACGGCCCGGTGTTGGACGAGACCATAGACGAAGTCAAGAAGACCGGCGTCAAGTTCATCTGCCGCTCGGGCGATGTCTGCGACCAGAAAATCGCCCATATGCTTGTCGATGACACCGTCAAGGCCCTCGGCTCCATCGACATTCTCGTCAACAACGCCGGCACCATCCGCCGCGCTCCCGCCGCCGAGCACTCTGAAGAGTTCTGGAACACCGTCATTAATACCAACCTCAACTCCGTGTGGTTCCTCAGCCAGTACGCTGGCAGGCTGATGCTGGCGCAAGGCCACGGAAAAATTATCAACACCGCCTCTTTGCTCTCCTTCCAGGGCGGCATTAATGTTCCCGGTTATGCCGCGGCCAAGGGCGCGGTTGCGCAACTCACCAAGGCGCTGGCCAATGAGTGGGGCGACAAGGGCATCAACGTCAACGCCATCGCTCCCGGCTATATGGCCACCGACAATACCACTGCGTTGCGAGCTGACCCCGCGCGCTCCGCCGCCATCCTTGCCAGGATTCCCATGGGACGCTGGGGCCTGCCTTCGGATCTCGCCGGTGCAGCAGTCTTTCTTGCCTCGGACGCAGGCAACTATGTGAACGGCCACATTCTGGTCGTCGATGGAGGATGGCTCTGCCGCTAATTCAACAGTTGTCAATCGATGATTCCGGAGGGAGCATGGGGCTTCAGCCCCATGAAAGAAAGCGAATTTGCGCGCGCCTTCAGGCACGGGCCTTTGCCGCTCTTCCAGAAACTGTTTCATAACCTGGTTTTGAAAGGGCACGACTTTACTGCTTGC
>PMGP01000289.1 GCA_003156235.1 Acidobacteriaceae bacterium | reverse complement strand
ACCGTTCCTCATCGTTGTTAGCCAGCCTGAGAATCGCGGCGGCCATTTCAGCAGGATCAGTTGCGGGCACCGTGAACCCCGCCCGTGCCAGCCGAACAACTTCCGCCATCCCGCCCACGTCGGTCACGATTGCCGGCAGTCCCAGAGAAAAGGCTTGCAAAAGCGATACGGGCAACCCCTCCGACTTCGACGACATGATGAAGGCATCAGCCGCGGAAAAAAACGGCGCCACGTCAAACTGCTGTCCCCAGAAGGTCACTTGCGTATGGATGCCCAACTCCACGGCCAGGTTCTCCAACATCTTGCGTTCGCTGCCATCGCCTACCATCCATAGCCGCAAACCCGGCATGGACTGAAGCGCAGAGCGAAAGGCATTCAGCAGCAGCGCATGGTTCTTTACGGGCTCGAGCCGACCAACGTAAACCAGCGTGAATCCGCTCTTCGGCGGCCACCGTTCTCTTGCCACTCGCGACACCGGATCTGCGCCATTATAAACGCGCACAATCTTTCGCATCGGAACACTGTGCATGCTTTTCAGATTGCCTGTGGTTGCATCGCAGATGCCTACGATCCAGTCGCAACAGGTAGCCGCCAAGGCGTATTTCAACTCAATAATCAGCCTGCGCGGCGGGGCCACCAGGCTATGCCGCGTAGAAATTATACTTGGCACGCCCGCCATCCGGGCAGCCATGGCTGCATACACTGTCGGCGTTGGATTATGAAGATGGACCACGTCGGGATGCAACTCTTTGAAGATGCGGAAGAAATTCCGCGTGGCATCTGACAGGTGACGACCCGCATTGGCCTGCACGGCGAAGCCTTCTGCTCGCATCCGTTCGCCAAGCGGGCCAAGTGTCAAGACCGCATAGACGTACGGGTCGTGACCCTGTTCTCGCTGCAGGCGGCACATCTGCGAGACAAGCGTCTCGGCGCCGCCTACCTCCATGCTGTCTATAACATGCGCAATCTTCATATAGATTTGTGCAAACCTCCGACAGTAGGAACCAGCTCGTACTGTATATCGAACATGGCCGCGTAAGCCGCGTGATTGCTTGAATTAGTGCATCAGATTCACTGTTCGAAGCAGGATGTACATCAGCAATACCAGCAATACAGCCAATCCGCCAGAATAAGAAAGCGCGCGCGCCAGCCGCAGGCGTGGAGCGATCATTCCTTGCCGCAAAGCTATCTCATAAACCACCTCGACCGCTCCGCCCAACAGGAAAAAGGTCATGACGTAGGTGCGAGACAGAAACCAACCCGCAACAAGAAATCCGGTAAACGACAACACCAGCAGTCGTCCCAAGTGGTTGACCTCCGCCTTGTCGACAACTTTAACCTCCTTTGTCGCCAGTGGAAAAAAGTCCTTCTCGGATAGAATCGGTTCTGCTTCACTCACCTTAGCTGGCGAAGCAATTGTCAGAGCGTCCCTCACCGAAGAAAGCAAGAACAGACACCAGAAGAACAAGCCGAACAGACCAAGTTCTGCCGCGCAGATTACCAGTGAGTTATGCGCTGTAAGACCGCAATGATCGCAATTATCAATAAAATTCCCGAAACCAACGCCGAATAACGGATGAGACTTCAGCATTTGTAAACCCGCACTCCAAAGGGCTGTGCGGTCCGAGCCGGCATTTGCGGAAATGTCGCGACCGCCTGTAAAATTCAGGGACATTGCCGCAACAAACACGCCGCCTGCAATCAGCAGCGCAGGCAGTGTCCCTGTGCGGCGCCGCGCCGCCACGATCATTATCGCCATCAAAGCCAGCAGGGCGCCGCGCGAGTGTGTCAAATACATCCCGAAAAGTAGCGCACACACCGGCAACACCACAAACACGATATTTCTTAGCATCTTTTTCGGACGCCAAAAGATGAACAGCAGCGGAATCAGACAGACGATCACTTGTCCAAAGTCGTTTGGGTCGTTAATGAGTCCCTGTCCTTTAAGCCGATAAAACGACTCTCCCGCGTCATTCTTCATTTCTAGAAGGTATGGGTGCTCCATGTCCCAAAGATATGAGTTGACGCTCTCTGTGGTCCCTGACTGAACGGGGCCGCTCTGCGAAACTCCATGGCGCAGATCATAGTACCCGTGCGAAATCACAAACAGGCAGACAAACAGCAGCATAAGCACAACGACCTGCAACTTCTTCTTCGAGTTGCAGTGCAGGCACACAAGGAAGTAAGCATATGCGCAAGGGAGGAACACCGGAAACACCTGCACGGCTCCCGCGACCCAATGCATTCCGAAAAGAATGGACAAAGACCCAGCAAACGCCAACCCGATCAAGGCCAGAGACTGTGGCGTTTTCAAAATGATTGATCCCCTCAGCTTAGGAATCGATATGACAAATATTGCTATTGCCAGAATAAGCTCAATACGATATACCGCTAGCGGCCCAAACAGGACAGGTGGCGTGAGGTAGGACGTAACGAAATACAGAATGCTAAGAACAAAGCCCATTGTGATCGCCTGATTGAAGGTGACAGACATGATCAGGATAACCCAAATGGCAGCTCCGGCTCCATGGATTGCGTAAATCCGGTTACTCTTGAGCGCTGCATAACCGGTGCGACAGTGGAGCGGATCTTGAACTGAATCGGTGTGAGCCAGGCGCTCAGCGACGGAAGAAAACACAGCGGCTGGTAGCGATTAACGTAACGGTTTTCGCCGTTGTTTGATATACAACTCATGCCACAAATTGTGAGATGAAGGCCAAGAATTATCCTTGGGGCTTTGACACTGGAACAAACCGTGCTCGATACTCTAAACGGGTTGTTTTTGCTCATAGCGCATTCGCCGCTAGTGGCCATAGCGCTGAAAGGTAAACCTTATCTCATGAAGCTCCCACGACACGCGGAAATCTGGCTTGCGCCGTATTTGAGAGACCGACTGCGTAAGAGCATGCAGCCAAGGAAGCCGAAGCGCGCCTGGGTTGCAATCACCGATCACTACGAGCCTCTGGGCAGGGGCGTGTCCATAGAAACAGCGCTTGGCCGCGTCGCGCAGTGGCGCGAGAAATGGCCACGTATAGCAGATGACGCTCCTCGGGACAGCGCGGGGCAGCACCCGCAGTATAGCTTCTTCTACCCGCAAGAAGAGTACCGGCGCGATCTACTTGATGGGATAGCGGAGATTGTTCGTCTCGGTATCGGCGACGTGGAAGTGCATCTACATCACGACCACGAGTTGAGCGATTCCTTTATACGGAAAGTCACCGATTACTGCCGCCGCCTGACTTGTGACCATGGACTTCTGCGCCAGCAGGACGGACGCACTGTCTTTGGCTTTATCCATGGAAACTGGGCGCTGGACAACTCACGCCCGGATGGCAAGCGCTGCGGCCTCAGCGGCGAGATCGCATTGCTGCGCGATCTGGGCTGCTATGCCGACTTCACTATGCCGTCCGCTCCCTCAGCGACTCAAGGGCGCGTTCTTAACCAAATCTACTGGTGCACGAGCAACCCCGGCAATCGTCCCAAGTCCTTCGATCGCGGAATCGAAGCTACTGTTGGCGGTGGCAGACGCGGAGACTTGCTGATGATTACCGGTCCGTTCGGCTTGCGCTTTAGCGAACGGCTAATGCCGCGTCTGGAAACCGGTGAGCTTGCCGGCAACGATTTGCCGACACCTTCGCGTGTGCGCCGATGGTTCGACCTGGCTCCTTCCATCGGCGAAGACATATTTTTGAAGCTATACACCCACGGCGCGATGGAGGGGAATTTCGGGCCGCTACTCGGCGGAGGCTTGAGCAGCCTCTTCGCCCAACTAGCGGAAGAAGCGGACCGAAGAGGCACCGAGATTCACTGGGCAACGGCTTATGAGATGTACCGCGCCATCGCCGACCTGATTCGACCTACGTAGTGTCCCTAGTTCTCTCACTTGCGAATGACGGACTAATTACTTTGATGTCGGCGACGGGGCAATGGGAGCAGGCGGGGCCGAATGCCGCCTCAGCACGATCTTTCTCATTTGCAGGAACGGGTATTCCACGAAGCAGAAGGTCACCAGCGCTATCACAACCGAAAACAGCGTGATCAATGCGAAACCAATGATGTTGGCGAGGACGGGGAATTGCACCGTGAAGGGCAGTCTTGAAAGCAGCACACGCACGATCCAAGGACACATATAATCATGATTCAGATACATGCCGTAAGACAGGCGAGATATCCAATAAAAGATTCGTGAGTTGAAGATAGGCAAGTTACGCTGAATTCCCAGCCAGACAAACGATCCAAAAACCAACGCGGAGATCGTAAACTGGAAAATCTCTTTTTGAATCTGGTTCAACACAATTGATAGTACGATCGCCGCTGCCGCCAGGATGATGGGAGTGGCGAGTCTTGAAGCCGGTTTCTCGCGCGTTACCCAAAGATTCGCGATGATCATTCCCATGATCAGCCCATCACAATGAGTGTAGGGAGTAAAGTAAATCGAATCCATCCAGACCCTCGGACTATGCTGGAAGAAGTGACCGGTTGCGTGTATCCACACAATTGTCCGGATGAGCGGGACGGAAAACAGCAGTCCCCACAACCAAGGGCGGCACCTTCGAATCAACCTCAAATGACGCGCAAAAAGAAACAGCGCAAGCGGCGCAACTATGTAAAACTGCTCTTCAGTGCAGAGAGACCAGCTTCCCATGACCAGACCGCGGCTGTGGAAGTTGGTAATAAAGACAAGGTCTGACCAACCGTATTCCTTAGCCGCGGCGCCGTGTCCCAATGTGAGCTCAAACGTAAGCACACATAGGTACATGAAGAAGTACAATGGCCAGATTCGAAATCCGCGGCGCAAAACAAACCGGCCCACATTGATGGTTCCCCGGTCTCGAAGCTCCTTCCACAATTGACCGCCAATAAAGAAACCGCTGAGGACGAAAAACAGATCGACGCCGACCGCCCCGTTCGCTACGAAGGGCAATCGCGAATAAAGATTGGGGCCATACACGTCTACAAATCTTCCAGTTAGATGCGCACTGACCACAAGCAACACGGCTATAGATCGCAAACCGTCAAGGAAGGGGATTTGGCTAGCAGGCGGGTGCAGCAGCTCGGAAATCGAGCCGGTAAAGAGACTAGCGTTAATTGTGTTACTCCTAAACAGTTTCATGTGCCTCAACAGTGTTTGTGGCTTGCGCCTTGGGCGTCTTCAAGAGAATGGCGGAGGCAAGCATGTTGCGAACAGCCGGATTATACCGGAACATATCCTCGGCTTGAATCTTTAGTTTATTTAGCATGGAAGCACCTGGTGATCCTGGCTAAACAAGTGTTCGCTTCGCGGATGAAGCTTTGAGCGGGAGCTTGGTGAGATCGAGAATGGTCATCCCGCTGGCGGTCATCTGAGCCAGTGCCGCGACCGTAGGCTTTTGTGCGATTACCAACGCGTCTGAGGACGAGATCAGCTCATCTAGGCTACGCGTCAGGAGTCTGCCGATGTGAGGCAGCGCAGAAACCACGAAGCTGAGATTACTGCCATAAATCTCGTCGAGCTGAATGTGCGGATCGTGAATGCGAACCGCTCTGCCCTTGCCGATCAAATGCTCGATGAGGGTAATCACCGGGCTTTCGCGAAGATCATCGGTATCTTCCTTGAAGGCAAGTCCGAAAATACCGATCCTCGATCCCGATAGTTCTAGCACCTCGTGAATGCTGCGCTTGAGATGTTCGTCGTTGGAGGGCAGAACGGACTCCAACAGCGGCAGCTTCAAATCTAGCCGAGAAGAGCGAAAGGTGAGGGCGCGCAGGTCTTTGGGCAGGCACGATCCGCCAAACGCGAAGCCGGGTTTGAGATAAGCCGGCGAGATATTCAGTTTTGTATCGCGGCACATGGTCGCCATTACCTGCTCAGGGTTGACTCCGAGGCTGGAGGCAAGCGAGCCGATCTCGTTTGCGAATCCTATCTTCAGCGCGTGAAAGGCATTGCAGGTGTACTTGATCATCTCGGCAGTGCGCAACGAGACGATGGAAACCTCCCCGGGAAGGCCGGAGTATAAGCCGGCCACCGTCTGTGCGGCCTCGTCCGTGCTTCCGCCGACCACCAGAAGAGAAGGCTCCATGAAATCCTTCACGGCTGTGCCTTCCCTCAGAAACTCAGGATTAGAGACGATGTCAACATCCTCTCTTTGGGCGAAGACGCTCTCAAGAAGGCTCTCGCATGTCCCCGGAAACACGGTACTGCGCACGGCAACGATCAGGCGCTTTGTTCTGCGCCGGAGCAGGACCGAGATCTCCTCGCAAACCCGCCGCAAATGGCTGAGGTCGATGTTCCCATTCGGCTGCGAGGGAGTGCCGACGCATAGCATCACAACATCCGCCGCGCCAAGAGCCTTTTCATCCAGCGCGCCAGCCTGCAGCCGCCCCGCGGCAACATTTTTCTGGATAAGGTTGTCCAGTCCGGCTTCAAAAAACGGCGATTGCGCCTTCCTGATCGCTTCCACTTTATTGATATCGCGGTCAACTCCGAGCACATTGTGCCCAATTTCAGCCAGGCAGGCGGCGCTCACACAGCCAACATATCCCAGGCCCATTACGATTACGTTTTGCTTATAATTCATGCCGTTCGACTCGCCCTCATTCGAAGGTAGTTTATCATGTGTATGTGGATGTCGATAAAGCAGCCGCTCCGTTAATACTCTGGCGAGGAGTAAAACCGCAACAATGAAGATTCTTTGGATCTGTCCATTTTTCCCGCACCCCATCGATTGCGGTTCTCATATTCGCACCCTTGGCACACTCGAGGAGCTGCACAAACGGCATGAGATTCATTTTGCCGCACTCATCGACCCGCGAAATCATGAGGGTCTGCAACGAAGCTCGGAGTACTCCAGCCGCCACATTTACGCGGAGCATTCCGCGCCCCGCAGAGGCTCTCTCGGTCTTATTCCTCAGCTCGCGAGCAGCATCGTGAACCCAATTCCGTTGGGAGTATTCCGTTATTCTTCAAGAAAGCTCAGGCATCAGATTGATGCCTTGATTGCCACCGAGCATTACGATTCCATCGTCTGCGACTTTCTGACCTCAGCCCCGAATGTTACAGACATGGGACAGTGTGTGCTTTTTCAGCACAATGTTGAGACGACGATCTGGCAACGGCACGTCGAGCACAGCCGTTCTCTCCTGAAGAAGCTTTTCTTTCAAATGCAGGCCAGAAAGACGGAGGCTTATGAGGGAAAAATTTGCCGGATGGCGAAGCACGTGATCGCTGTTTCAGAGATCGATGCATCGAGAATGAAACGCATGTTTGGAATTGAGAACGTCACCAGTGTCTCGACTGGCGTCGATGTAGAATACTATGCGCCCCGTGGCGCCGTTTCTCCTATCTCGGACATCGTCTTCAGCGGATCCATGGATGCGCTGCAAAACGCTGACGCAGTCGTGTATTTTCTCTCCGAGGTGCTTCCCTTGATCCGTGATCGGCTGCCCGGCACGACTTTTACCATCGCGGGACGCGCGCCCGACACTAGCGTGCTCAAGGCGGCGCAGGGTCTCACCGGCGTATGCGTCACCGGCAATGTTGAAGATATGCGGCCTTATCTCTGGGGAGCAAAGATTTCCATCGTCCCCATGCGCATCGGCGGAGGAACCCGATTGAAAATTTACGGGTGCATGGCGTCGGGAGTCCCCGTTGTCTCCACCACGGTGGGTGCCGAGGGGCTGCGTTATACAGACGGCAAGGACATCGTCCTGGCCGACGATCCTGGCGACTTTGCCGCTGCTTGTGTCCGCTTGCTCTCCGACGATGCAGCACGGCACACCATCGCGCACAACGCGCTCATGCGTGTGCGAAACGAATTCTCCTGGGAGGCTGTCATCCGCGAGTTCGAGGCTATTCTGGAGAACAACCGGATTTCACCAAACCGGCCTTTGCCACAGGTTGTACCATGAAGATTGCCGTAGTCACGCGGTATTCTCCCAGCTCGGCGGAACCCTGGCAGGGCCGGTCTGCCTGTCAGATACTGCTGAGGCGGCGCAAAAAGATCGCGAGCGGATGCAGCCGGTTTATATTTTTTATAGCCGAGAGTCAAAATGGAAATCCTGGTTGATGATGAGTCTATTTTGAAACACGCTGTAGGCAAGTCGGACGAGGATTCAGTGTAAGGAGAAAGTGATGAAGGTTTTGTTGGCTGATCCGCCTCAGCGCGAGCGTGATTACGACGCCGCGTACCCCAACATGGGGATTCTTTACTTGATAAGCAGCGCGAGACAACGCTTTTCCGGTTCTGGCATCAGCTTTGATTACCTGGAAAGCCAGTATGACCTTGCCGGTCACCTCGATGCCATAGAGCGCATTCAGCCGGACCTCTATGGACTGTCCTACGCTTCTTTCACATCTCCGCTCGCGCACCGAACGATTGCTGCTGTACGCAAGCGATTTCCGAGGCTTCCAATTATAGCGGGTGGTGCGCATCCAACAGCCGCGTGGGACCAGGTAATCCGGGAGACCGCCGTCGATGTTTGCGTCATCGGCGAAGGCGAGGATGTCTTCTGCGATGTTGTAGCCCACTATGCAGGCCATGGAAAACTCCTGGCGGATATTTTCGGCATCGCCTTCCGGCGCGATGGCGAGCCGTTCCGTACCGAGAAACGCCCGCCCATCAAGAATCTGGATTCTATCCAGGTTCCGGCGTGGGACCTTATCGACTTTGCCAAGTACAAGGGAATGCACCTCCATCGCGCCGAACCGCAGACCTATGTCGTGGTGAGCCGGGGCTGCCCGTTCGATTGCTGGTTCTGTTCCAATCCGATCTGGAAAGAGAGCAAGCCGTGGGTACGGCTCCGCGGGGCGCAGGCGGTTGCCGCGGAAGTCGAGGGGCTGTATCAGCGCGGCATCCGCGAGATTTACCTGAGCGCCGACGAGTTCAACGTGAATCTCGATTGGCCGATCGAGGTTGCACGTGCGCTTCAGAATCTTGGGCACAGAGACCTGTATTTCCAGTGCAATGTTCGTGCCGACAAAGTCAGTGAGGAGTTGGCGCGCGAGTTTCGGAAGATGAACCTGTGGATGGTCCACATCGGCGTGGAAAGCGGCAACCAGCGTACCATCGACGGCCTCAAGAAGCACATTGAACTCGAACAGGTGGTCAACGCGTGCCGGATATTTCAGGCTCAGGGTATCAAGGTGTTCGGGTTCTTCATGCTCTATCATGCCTGGGAAGAGGGTGGAAAACTCGCCTACGAGTCGCCGGCCGAGGTGAATAAGACTTTAGAATTCGCGCGACGCTTATTGAGCGAAGGACTGATCAACTATATGTCATGGCAGGTGGCTACGCCGTACCCTGGATCTCGTCTTTGGGGCACCGCGCAAAAGTTTGGGTTGCTGCTCGACTCACACCAATTCGGCGACGTCCGGGAACGAGCCATGAATCTGCCTAGAGTCTCCGAGCAAGATATTCGCCGTTCGTTGCGCAAGGGCTACATTATCAAAACCTGGTATGCGCTGAAATCCGGCAACATAGGCTGGAATCATGTCACTCGCATCCGCCAGAGCGTGGCCGTAATCCTCGGCCAAGACTGGATGAAGAAAAAGTAAGCGTGCGCCTGGGATCATAGTCCGCACCTGAACCCAGCCTGCCGTAACAGAAGGATAGTTATGCTCAGAATTGCGGTCGTCACTCGTTATTTCCCCAGTTCTGCGGAGCCCTGGCAGGGGCGGTCGGCCTATCAGACGCTGCGTGTGCTTGCCCGCGAAACTGATCTGCGCGTCTTCTATCCCAATGCGACTTATCCTTCTTTACTCAAGCCACGCAGTCGGAGTTATAGCAAGCTGGACCCCTCTTACAGCCCGCCCGATGTGAAGGCGAGTTACTTTGACTATCCCGCGCTGCCTCTGCTCTCTCGTCCGTTCAACGGATGGATGGCCGCCCGCACTCTGCTTCCGCATGTGCGCCGGTTTGCGCCCGATCTGATATTCAGCTGTTTTCTTTATCCGGAAGGATATGCCGCTCTCAAGCTCGGCAAGGCCCTCGCGGTTCCTGTGGTTGCCATGAGCATTGGCTCCGACATCAACAGAATCGGCGATCCGATATCGTATCTGCACACACGCACCGTTCTGCGCGAGGCCGATTATCTGGTCACGGTCAGCGGCGATCTGCGCTTGAAAGCTGTAGCCATGGGCGCACCGGAGGAGAAAACCCGCGCCGTCGTCAACGGCTGCGACCTCTCCGTCTTCCACGTCAGAGACCGTCTTGAGGCAAGGCGGAAGCTCGGCATCGACCCAGCTTCGCAGGTTGTGCTCTATATCGGGCGCATGGACGTGAAAAAAGGCCTTCGCGAACTGGTCGAGGCAGCGGCTGCGCTGCGTCCGAAGCGCGCAAACCTGCATGTGTATCTGATTGGCGAGGGACCGGACAGGCCTATCATCCAAAGCGACCTTCAGGCCAATGACGCCGCCGGCTACATCCACGCGCTGCCAGGGTGCGCCTTCGATGAGGTCGCTGTCTGGATGGCAGCGGCTGATCTGGTTACCCTGCCGAGTTACATGGAAGGCTGCCCCAACGTGGTGCTTGAGGCGCTGGCCTGTGGCAGGCCTGTCGTGGCCTCCAATGTCGGCGGCATCCCCGAGATCCTGAGCGATGAGTGCGGACGGCTCGTGCCCCCTCGCGACTCCGGCGCGCTGGCTCAGGCCCTCGCATCCGTCCTCGACAGAAACTGGGACAGAACCTGGGATGCCCAGGCTATCTCCGCGCACGGAAGCCGAAGCTGGGAGGCGGTCGCGGCAGAGCTGCTCGGAATCTTTGAATCGCTTGTGTGTGCCCGCGCGAAAGGCAGCGTATGAGGACCCTGCGCAAAGCCGGCCGAGCTTTCTATCGCCTGCTCGCGGTTATCGGACTCACTACCGTGCTGGTGATCTCCACGCCTGTCGTTTCGTGGTGGGTACGGGCCTACTCCGGCCCCGGCAATTCTGATTCCTCCGGGCAGCCCAAAGGCGACGTTCTTATTCTGCTCAGCGCCGCGGCCGACGAACAGTATGGCGGCATCTCCTATTCGTCTTACTGGCGCGCGCGCCAGGCGCTTTTTGCCTGGCAAACGGGTGGCTTCAGGAAGATCGTGATCTGCGGGAGCGGAGGGCCCGGCATTTTCAACTTTCTGATCGCCGACGGCGTTCCCCGCGAAGTCTTCGTCACCGAGCGGGGATCCGCCAGCACCCGCGAAAACGCCATCGAGACAGCGCGCCTGATCCAAACCCTGCCCGGCAAGAAGGTTCTTCTCACCAGCGATTTTCATATGTATCGAGCTCTGCGCGTATTCCGCAAGCTGGGCATCGAAGCCGCACCCATGGCGGTACCGGATGTGCTTCACTCCACCGAGCATTGGTACGAGCGCTTTTCCGCCTTCGAGACCATGGCGACCGAAACCGTCAAGATCGTCTACTATGCCGTCCGCGGCTGGATATAGTTCGTTCGTTTCAATGAGGTGCTTAATCGACCCGTTCGACCAGCAGAACCTGTTCGTCGTTGTCGATCTCCTGGAACTTGACTTCGATGATTTCGCGGCGGCTGGTGGGCACGTGCTTGCCGACATAAGTGGCCTCGATGGGCAACTCGCGATGGCCACGGTCGATGAGCACGGCCAGTTGCACGCGGCGAGGCCGTCCGTGATCGAACAGAGCATCGAGTGCGGCCCTGGCCGTCCGACCGGTATAAAGCACGTCGTCGCACAACACCACGTCGCGGCCCTCGATGTCGATTCCGATGGCGCCCGGCGTGACCACTGGGCGAATATCCGCAGTCGTCAAGTCGTCACGGTAGAACTGAATATCGAGTATCCCTGTTTCGATCGGGCGCTTCTCAATGCCGGAGATCAGCTTTCCGAGCCTCTCAGCCAGCGGTATGCCGCGGCGTTTGATGCCGACCAGGGCCAGATCCTTGCTGCCATTGCTCTTTTCCACGATCTCGTGCGCCAGGCGCACCAGTGTGCGCTCGACCTCCGAGGCAGACATCAGCCTGCCCTTGATGCGCAGGGAAATTTTGCTTATGGCTTCACTCATGGGTACTCTCTTTGCGTGGCTGTAGCAGCCAGCCTTTCGCAGCTAGCTTCTCGAAGGATGATACGAGGGTTTCGTGCTTGTGAGCAAGTTGTGGACAAATAAAGCGGAATCCAAAGGGTAAGAACGTGCCGGAGATCGGGCAAATTGGAACCGGGAGACTGTTGCAGAATAACCAAGAAGCCTGCATTCCATATTCAGGCACCCCTTCGGGGC